>NZ_JBSFIK010000046.1:0-77286 GCF_053597535.1 Streptomyces sp. NPDC001348
CCGCCCGGGACCCGTCCCCCCGTACCCCCTGTCGCTCCGGCGGCGGGGAGTACGGCAACATGGGGCGCCCAAACGCACGTACGACCGAGAGGGACCCCATGCCCGCGGCACCCAAGCCCGAGATCCTGGCCGCGTTCGAGGCCGCGAAGGGGTTCATGCCCGTGGACGAGGGGCTGGCGCTGTACGCGGCGGCCGTGGACGCCGGGCGGCTGGGGCTGCCGCTGCTGGAGGTCGGCACCTACTGCGGGCGTTCGACCGTCCTGCTCGCCGACGCCGCACGGCAGGCCGGCGTCACCGCGCTCACCGTCGACCACCACCGGGGCAGCGAGGAACAGCAGCCCGGCTGGGACTACCACGACCCGGACACGGTCGACCCCGAGATCGGCCTGATGGACACGCTGCCCACCTTCCGCAGGACCCTGCACAAGGCAGGCCTGGAGGAGCACGTCGTGGCACTGGTCGGCCGCTCTCCGCAGATCGCCGCGCTCTGGAACTCCCCGCTCGGCCTGGTGTTCGTCGACGGCGGCCACACCGACGAGCACGCGGGCGCCGACTACGAGGGCTGGGCCCCCCATGTGGCCCAAGGCGGCCTGCTGGTCATCCACGACGTCTTCCCCCACCCGGAGGACGAGTTCACCGGCCAGGCCCCGTACCGGATCTACCTCCGGGCCCTGGAATCGGGCGAGTTCACGGAGGTCTCGGTGACCGGGTCGCTGCGCGTGCTGCGGCGAGCGGAGGCGGAGTCCCTGGCTCCCCGTTAGAGTCGCAGACGTGTCTTACCTAGGTCCGGACTTCGATCCCCCACAGCCGCGCCGGTCCCGCCGCGGCCCGTTGACCGTGGCACTCGCCGCGCTGGTGCCCGGAGCGCTGCTCGGCTGGCTGGCGTACGAGGCGGTGGGCTCCCCCGGCGGCTCCGGGCAGGCGGGCCCCGCCTCGTCGTCGGCGTCCGACTCGCGCCCGCTGTCCGCGGCACCGCCCACGACCCTGCCCGGGTCCCCCACCGACGACGCCAAGGCGAGCCCGACGCCCAGGGCAGGGGCCTCCGAGTCGACCTCGGCCGCCGCGCCCGCCGCCTCCGGCCCCCTCAAGGGCAAGGTGATCGTCATCGACCCGGGGCACAACCCGGGCAACTTCCGGCACACGGCGGAGATCAACCGTCAGGTGGACATCGGCACGAACTCCAAGGAGTGCGACACCACCGGCACGTCCACCAACTCCGGCTACACCGAGGCCCGTTTCACGCAGGACGTCGCCGACCGGCTGCGCGCCCTCCTGCAGCGGCAGGGCGCCACGGTGAAGCTGACCCACGAGGGCGACTCACCGCCCTGGGGGCCGTGCGTGGACGAACGCGCGCGGATCGGGAACACCGCGCACGCGGACGCGGCCATCTCGATCCACGCCGACGGCTCGGCCGAGGGCAACCGCGGCTTCCACGTCATCCTCCCGGACTCGGTCCACGCGGGCGCCGCCGACACCCGTCCGATCGTGGCCTCCTCGAAGTCCCTCGGCGAGCGGATCGCGGGCAACTTCCTTCGGGTCACGGGTGAGCCGCCCTCCAACTACGTCGGCGGCGGCACCGGTCTCGTCACGCGTAAGGACCTGGGCGGTCTCAATCTGTCAACGGTTCCCAAGGTGTTCATCGAGTGCGGCAACATGCGCGATAGCAAGGACGCGGCACTGCTCACCAGCGGCGCCTGGCGGCAGAAGGCGGCGCAGGGAATCTCTGAGGGAATCGTGAGTTTCCTGCGCGGGTAGTGATCGGCGGTCGGTCCCGGCGTACAGGCTGATCGTTCGAACGATAGTGTTCCTACGATCAGGGGCCACCCCCCGCGACGCCTCTACCGACGACGAGACGACCTACGAAGGACCTGAAGTGAATATCCGCTCCCTCACTAGAGGCGACGGCGTGGTGATCGGTGCAGCGGTGTTGCTGTTCATCGCGTCGTTCCTCACCTTCGCCTCCGTCTCCTACGGAGGCTACTCGGACAGCCGTAATGCGTGGGACTCCCTTGGGGACGGGCTCGGCATTTACATGGGCGCGGTCATAGGTGCCGCCCTGATCGTCGCCAACCGCTGTCTGCCGCAGCCGCGCAAGGTAGCCGGCCTGGACATCGCCACGATCGGCACGGGCTTCGCTCTGTTGGCCGCCTGGACTCTGTTCTGGACCATGGTGGATCTCGGCAACAACGTCGACGTCGGCGTCGGCCTCATCCTCGGCTTCATCGCCGCCCTCGTCATCGCCGGCGCCGCCATCGCCACCCCCCTGGTCCCCGCCCTCCAGGCCGGCCTGATCCCGGCGCCCAAGCCCGCCGCCCCGCAGCCCTACGGCGCCCAGCCCCCCGGTGGTTACGGCTACCCGGGTGCCCAGCAGCAGCCGTACGGTGCTCAGCCGCAGCCGGGTCAGCCCTTCGGGCAGCAGCCGGCGGCCGCCCAGCCGCAGGGGCAGGCCCAGCCGCAAGGTCAGGCTCAGCCGCAGGCCCAGCCGGCCGCGGACTTCTCGCCGTTCTGGTTCGCCGTGCCGGTGCCGCGTCCGCTGTTCGCGGAGGACGGTTCGCAGGCACCGATCGCCGAGCTGGCGCCGGGCACCTGGTACCTGGCGGTCGAGCAGCGCGGCGCCCACCTGGTCGCGCAGACGCAGGACGGCCGCCGTGGCGTGCTGCAGGACACCTCCGGGATCCAGCGGGGCTGAGTCCACCGCGTCCGTCGTGTACGGCCCCTCGCTCTTCCGGGCGGGGGGCCGTTGCCGTACAGTCACCCGCGATATCTGACGCATCGTCAGGAGGTAGGGCATGCGGCTCGGTCTGGCACTCGGCTACTGGGGGCGCGGCCCGAACGCCGGCCACCTGTCCCTCGCCCAGGAGGCCGAACGGCTCGGGTACCACTCCGTGTGGACGGCGGAGTCCTGGGGCTCGGACGCCTTCACGCCGCTGACCTGGATCGCCGCGCGGACCTCGAGGATCATGCTGGGCACGGCGGTCGCCCAGATGGCGGCCCGTTCGCCGACCACGACCGCGATGCACGCGCTGACGCTCGACCACCTCTCCGGCGGGCGCGTGATGCTGGGGCTCGGGCTGTCGGGGCCGCAGGTCGTCGAGGGCTGGTACGGAAGGCCGTTCCCGAAGTCACCGCTGACCGCGACCCGGGAGTACGTGGACGTCGTACGGCAGGTGCTGCGCCGTGAGGCGCCGGTCGAACTGGCCGGACGCTTCCACGCGCACCCCTACCGGGGCCCGGACGGGACGGGTCTCGGCAAGCCCCTCAAGCCGATCACCCACCCCCTGCGCCCGGACCTCCCCGTCCTCCTCGGCGCGGAAGGCCCGAAGAACGTCGCCCAGACGATCCGCATCGCGGACGGCTGGCTGCCGCTGTACTGGGCCCCGAACCGCCCCGAGGCCTACGGCCCCTCGCTGACCGGCCTCCCGGAGGGCTTCCTCGTCGCCCCCATGGCCCAGGTGCGTGTCTGCGACGACGTGACCGAGGGCCTGTTGCCGGTCAAGATCATGCTCGGCTTCTACATCGGCGGCATGGGGCACGCGGCCCGCAACTTCCACGCCGACCTGATGGCGCGCATGGGATACGAGGAGGAGGCCCGCCGCATCCAGCGGCTGTTCCTCTCCGGACGCCGCGAGGAGGCCGTCCACGCGGTCCCGGACGCCTTCGCCGACGAGATCTCGCTGGTCGGGCCGCGTGAACGCATCGCCGAACGCCTCGAGTCGTGGCGCAAGGGCCCGGTGACCGACCTGCTGGCGGTGTCACCGGATCCGCAGTCGCTGCGGGTGCTCGCGGAGTTGAACTCCTAGAGGGCGCTCCTGCGACATCAGGGGAAGACGGCAACGGCCCCGAATACCGTGCTGCGGTTCGTCGCCGAGGGTCGTCGTAGTGGATGTTCCCCACTGCCGGCCGGCGGGCGATGATCTCCCCCCGGTTTCCGGTTGCAGGCGCGGCACTCATCGTGTGCGCCTGCCCCGTTGTGGCCTTTCAGTCCTTCGGTGCGACGCGGATACGGTTCCCGTCAGGATCGGCTGCGAGGAAGGTCAGCCCGAACCCCGCATCATGTGGCTCCTGCAGGATCGTGACGCCCTTGGACCGCCACTGCTTGAAGATCGCGTCGAGCTCGTCGGGCCCACCGTCGATGGCCAGGCAGACCTCACCGGTACGCGGGACGTCCGGTGACAGATCCTCGAACTGGCCAGACCACAGAGCGAGGTCAGCGCCCGGCCCGAGGCCGAAGACGATGTATCCCGGAGTCTCGAACGACGGCCTCATGTCGAGGAGGTCGCCGTAGAAACGCGCCGCGGCGGGAGCGTCGTTCACGTAGACGATGGACACGACGGATCTGGTCATGGTGGTTCCTTCTCACAGGTCGTAGGCACGCATCCACCAGACTGAGCGGGATATGCGCCGCATCGTGTCGCAATTCCTGAAAAACTTGGGGTGTGACGCCCGACCGCTTTTTCAGCCTGATACTGCTCCTCGAATCGAGGGATGCAGTGACCACACAGGAACTCGCCTCGGCGCTCGGGGTTTCCCTTCGAACCATCACCCGAGACCTGAACTGGCTCCGCGACGCCGGTCTGCCGGTGACCGCGAACCGAGGCCGCCTCGGAGGCGTGACCATGCTGCCCGGGTGCGGGCTCGACCTCACGCGACTCACGCCGGGCGAGCGTGATCATCTCTCGCTCACCGGGCTGGACGAGAAGCAACGTGCGGAGCTCGACGCATCGGTCGAAAGCCGGCGCGCGCTAGCCAAGATCGTCGCCACTCGGTCACGTCGAGGTCATGAACTCCTGCCGCTCACCGACGTAGTGCACGTGGACAGCCGTCCCTGGCTCCGGACACGAGCTTCCGGCACGACTCCGGCTCCGCTGATCGGCTCAGTGCGGCGAGGTCGCCGACTACGGATCGAGTACGACAGCCCACGCGAGTCATGCCCACGCGACCTGATCGTGGATCCCTACGGGCTGTTCGCCAAGGCCGGCATCTGGTATCTCGTCGCCGACTGTGCGCGAGTGCCACGGATGTACCGACTCGAACGGATCACGGCGTGGCAGGAAGTCGACCAGCCACGACGGATCCGCGAGAACCAGACCCTGGCCACCGTCGCCGCAGCGCTCGTTGCTCAGTGGGAACACAACCATGCGATAGAGGTCAGCGCCACCATCGACCACACCCAGATCGAGCGAGCGCGACGGATCTTTGGCCAACGGCTCGTCCGGGACGACCATGAGGAGGACGACCATGAGGAGGACGACCATGAGGAATCCGCCACCGGCCACAGGGTGACGATCCGCTTCCCGCATCTGGAGGACGTGCGAGCACTACTGCCGTTCGGGAGCACCATCACTGTGCACGGCCCCACCGAAGCCAGGGCTCACCTCCGAGACCTCGCCACCAGCCTTGCCCACCACTATGCGCCGTCACCGACATCCTGACCCGCGGAAATCGGCACTCGCCGCTGCCCCCGAACCGTCCACGGCGCGTTCGTCGCGGACACCTTCCCCCGGCCGGAGCGTCGGCTGGTCGGCAGCCACCGTGAAGGAAACCGTCTTCGTCCCGGACGCTCTGGACGGCGAGCAAACAGGCGACCGCACGCATTCGCGGTTTCAAGCGGGATTCCGGGGCCAGACGGAGAGTATGTCTCGATATCGCAGTGGCTCCAACTCCGCTGGGACGGTCGTCGCGGTGGTCGCGGACATCATGGCCGTGATCCTCGGACTGTGGATCCTGATGTACCTGCTGGACGCGAACCGGGCCAATGACCTGGTCCAGTTCATCCACAACGCGGCCGACTGGCTGGCCGGCTGGTCGCGCGACCTCTTCACCTTCGACAGGGCCTGGGCCCGGGTCGTCTTCGGCTACGGTCTGGCCGCCGTGGTCTACCTCTTCATCGGCCACGCCCTGGCCAACCGCATCCACCGGCACTGACCCCTCCGGGGCACGCCGGCCGCACGCGGGTGGGACGGCACGAGGGCGCCCGCACAACCGTCCCGCCCGGCCGGGGTCAGGCCGTAGCCGGGCTCGGGCAGCACACCCGGAAACCGCCGGACGGCTATCCGCAGCAGTCCGGGTCCAGGCCCCACGGCAGGTACTCGCCTCCGAACACCGCGCAGGTCGCCTCGTGGCCGCCGAGGGCGGCGACCGCGAGGAGCAGGGAGCCCGCCGTCCAACTGGTCAGTTCCCGGGGCCAGACGGCGTCGTCGTCGAAGACGTAGCCCGTCCAGTACAGGCCCGTCTCCGCGTCACGCAGGTGCTGGATGGACTGCAGGATCTCCAGCGCGCGGTCGGACTCGCCCGTCGCCCACAGGGCCAGGGCCAGTTCGGCGGACTCGCCGCCCGTCACCCAGGCGTTGGGGACGACGCAGCGGACACCGAGGCCGGGCACGACGAAGCGGTCCCAGTCGGCCTCGATGCGCTCCTTCGCCTCCGCGCCGGTCAGGGCGCCGCCGAGGACGGGGTAGTACCAGTCCATCGAGTAGCGGTCCTTGTTCAGGAACCGCTCCGGGTGGCGGCGGATCGCGTGGCGCAGCGCACCGACCGCCAACTCCCAGTCGGGCTGCGGCTCCTCGCGCTGTTCGGCGATCGCCAGCGCGCACCGCAGGGCGTGGTGGACGGAGGAGCTGCCGGTCAGCAGCGCGTCCGCCGTGCCGGTGCCGTCGTCGTCGCGCCGCCAGCCGATCTGCCCGCCGGGCTGCTGGCAGCGCAGCACCCATTCCATCGCCGCGTACACGCAGGGCCACATGCGGTCCAGGAACGTGTCGTCGCCGGTGGAGAGGTAGTGGTGCCAGACGCCGACGGCTATGTAGGCGACGAAGTTCGTCTCGCGGGCGCGGTCCGTGACGTCGTCGTGCGCCCCGTCCGCGTATGCCGCGAACCAGGAGCCGTCCTCGTTCTGGTGCCGCGCCAGCCAGATGTACGCCCGTTCGGCGGCCTCGTGTTCGCCGGCCGCGTCGAGGGCCATGGCCGCCTCGGTGTGGTCCCAGGGGTCCAGATGATGCCCCCGGAACCACGGGATCGCGCCGTCCTCCCGCTGCACGCCCAGGATGCCGCGTACCGTCTCGGCAGCCTGCTCGGCGGTGAGGACCCCGGGCAGGACGAGGTGTTCTGTCCGGGGGGTCGTCACTTGGCGGCCGCCTCGGAGGTCTCGGAGGTCGCGGAGGTCTCGGAGAGCCGGGGCAGGTGCGGCTTGGTCGCGTAGGCCACGAAGCTCTTGCCGATCAGCGGGTTGAGGGCCTGCTCGGCGATCCGGGTGGCCAGCGGTTTCTTCATGATGTCCCAGACCAGCAGCTGGTGGTACGCCCGCACGGGCAGGGCCTTGTCGTTGTCGACGCCGAACGCGCACTTCAGCCACCAGTACGGGGAGTGCAGGGCGTGCGCGTGGTGCGTGCCGTAGGGCTCGAGGCCCGCCTCGCGGATCTTCGCCAGCAGTTCGTCCGCCTTGTAGATGCGTATGTGGCCGCCCTCGACCTCGTGGTAGGCGTCGGACAGCGTCCAGCAGACCTTCTCGGGGCCGTAGCGCGGCACGGTGACCGCTATACGGCCGCCGGGCTTGAGCACCCGCACCATCTCGGCGAGTACACCCTTGTCGTTCGGGATGTGCTCCATCACCTCGGAGATGATGACGACGTCGAAGGACTCGTCCGGGAAGGGCAGCGCGAGGGCGTCGCCCTCCATCGCCGTGGCGGTCGCGCCCGCCGGGGCCTCGCCGGCCTCCTTCATCGCCGCGAACCACTTGGCGACCTCGCGGATCTCCTCGGCGTTCTGGTCGAGGGCCACGACCTGGGCGCCGCGCCGGTAGCACTCGAAGGCGTGCCGGCCCGCCCCGCAGCCGAGGTCCAGGACTCGGTCGCCCGGGGCGAGCGGGAACCGGGAGAAGTCGACGGTCAGCACGTGGCCCTGCTTTCGCGGTCGGAGGCGGGTGGTTCTTCGCGTACGGCTGTCTTGGCGGCCGGTGGGCGCACGGGGGTGCTCGCCGGGCCGCCGGAGCGGGCTATGGCCTCCCGGTACCGGGCCACCGTGCCTTCGGCGGCCCGCGCCCATGTGAAGTGCCGCAGCACCCGTTCCCGCCCGGCCGCCCCCAGCCGCGCCCGGAGTTCCGCGTCGCCCAGCAGCCGGCCCAGACCGGCGGCCAGGGCCCCCGCGTCACCGGGCGGCACCGCCAGGCAGGTCTCCCCGTCGCGGCCGGCGACCTCGGGGATCGCGCCGCCGGTGGTGGCGACCAGCGGGGTGCCGGTGGCCATGGCCTCGGCGGCCGGCAGGGAGAAGCCCTCGTACAGCGACGGCACGCAGGCGACCTCGGCGGAGCGGACGAGGTCGACCAGTTCGGCGTCGGTGATGCCCTTCACGAACTCGACGGCGCGTTCGAGGCCGTAGCGTTCGATGGCCTGGGCGACGGGCCCGTCCTCGGCGCGCTTGCCGACGACGACGAGGTGGGCGTCGGGGTGCTCGGTGCGTACCTTGGCGAGCGCCTCGACGAGGAAGACCAGGCCCTTGAGCGGCACGTCGGCGCTGGAGGTGGTGACGATCCGGCCCGGCACGACGGGCACGGCCGGATTCGGCGAGAAGAGGTCGGTGTCGGCGCCGATGTGGACGACGTGGATGCGGTCGTCGCGGACGCCGAGGTGGTCGACGATCTCCTGACGGGAGGTGCCGGAGACGGTGAGCACGGAGGGCAGGCGGCGGGCGACGCGCTTCTGCATGCGGGTGAACGCGTACCAGCGGCGGACCGAGTAGCGGCGCCGCCGGCCGTCGGCGGCGTCCAGCTCCAACTGGCGGTCCACCGTGATGGGGTGGTGGATGGTGGTGACCAGGGGGGCGCCGATGTCGCCCAGCAGGCCGTAGCCGAGGGTCTGGTTGTCGTGCACGACGTCGAACTGCCCGCGCCGGGCCCGCAGGTGGCGCCGGGCGCGCAGCGAGAAGGTGAGGGGCTCGGGGAACCCGCCGGTCCACATGGTGGCGACCTCGAGCGCGTCGATCCAGTCCCGGTACTCGTCACGCTTGGGAGTGCGAAAGGGGTCGGGCTGGCGGTACAGGTCGAGGCTCGGCAGCTCCGTCAGGGTGAGGCCCTCGTACCCCTCGTCGAGCACGGGGTACGGCTGGGAGCCGATGACCTCCACCCGGTGGCCGAGGCGGGCCAGCTCGCGGGAGAGGTGCCGTACGTAGACGCCCTGGCCGCCGCAGAACGGGTTCCCTTTATAGGTGAGGAGACCTATGTGGAGCGGTCGCTTGCCGTCGGCGGCGGGGCCCTCGTTGGCCCCCGTCTCCCTGGCCTCAGCGGTCACTCTGAGCCCCCTTCTCCCTGCACGGTCCCGCGAGACTACGCCGGGACGCTAATCTAGAACAAGTTTCAGACTTGATCGTTCAAGAGGCTCCGAATCTACCGGCAGGTAGGGGTGCTGTGAGCGGTGGATCAGGTGATTCGCGCCACGGCCGGGCCCCTGCCATGCTAGGTGATCACTCGCCCTCAACGGCCACCTCACCGACTGTCACGGAACGGGACCGATGCCTGCGCACGCCAAGGTGGAACCCAGTACCGCGCACCCCGCCTCCGCGCCCCTGACGGAGCGGCAGGAGGCCCGGCGCCGCCGGATCCTGCGCGCCAGCGCGCAGCTGGCCAGCCGGGGCGGTTTCGACGCGGTGCAGATGCGGGAGGTCGCCGAGTCCTCGCAGGTGGCGCTCGGCACGCTGTACCGGTACTTCCCGTCGAAGGTGCACCTGCTGGTCGCCACGATGCAGGACCAGCTGGAGCACATGCACGGCACGCTGCGGAAGAAGCCCCCCGCGGGCGACACGGCGGCCCAGCGGGTGGCGGAGACCCTGATGCGCGCCTTCCGCGCCCTCCAGCGGGAGCCGCACCTCGCCGACGCCATGGTCCGCGCGCTGACCTTCGCCGACCGCAGTGTCTCGCCCGAGGTCGACCAGGTCTCCCGGCAGACCACGGCGATAATCCTGGACGCGATGGGCCTGGAGGACCCCACCCCCGAGCAGCTCTCCGCCGTCCGCGTGATCGAGCACACCTGGCACTCGGCCCTGATCACCTGGCTGTCGGGCCGTGCCTCCATCGCCCAGGTGAAGATCGACATCGAGACGGTGTGCCGCCTGATCGACCTGACGGATCCGGCGCGGAAACCGGCAGGGAAAGGCGAATCCCCCGACTGAGGCCGCACAGGAAGAACCTACGAGGCGGGTTCCCTTCCGGCATTACCCGGAAGGTCCTGGGGTCGCCTCCCGGCCCGACTGCTGCCGTTCGGCCTCTCAGCCCACCGTCGCTGTCGGCCCCGGCGGATGCCGATTGCTCGTCGGCGTCGCGCCGAAGTCGGCTACTCCGGTCGAGCTCCCTCACTCACCTCGTAGGCTGATTTCAGGATAAAACTCCCAGAGCGGGATGTAACCCCCTCAAGGGTGATTTTTTATGTCATTTCATCGGGGCTGGTGTTCCGGCCCTACTCCTCCGGCGGGTACACCGCCTCCCCGCTGCCCACGAGGGTGATCGCGATGGCCTCCACGGGACAGTTCTCCGCCGCCGCCAGCACCCTTTCGCTGGCATCGGTGTCCGCCTCGGCGGGGTGGGACTGGCGGGCGGTGTCGAGACGGAAGCCGCCGGGGGCGTGGTGGACGCACTGCGCTGAGCCGATGCAGACGGAACGGTCGACCTCGATGTGCCAGCGGTCGCCCATGGCGTTCTACGCCTCCCAGCCGGCGGGCAGGTGGATCATCTTGTGTTCCAGGTACTCGCCGTACCCCTCGGGGCCGAACTCCCGTCCGAGACCGGAGTTCTTGTAGCCGCCGAACGGGCCGAGCATGTCGAGGCTGAAGGTGTTGACCGAGTAGGTGCCGGTACGGACCTGCCGGGCCACCTCGATGCCGTGCCCGACGTCGGCCGTCCACACGCTGCCGCTGAGCCCGTAGTCGGAGTCGTTGGCGATCTTCAGGGCCTCGGACTCGTCGCCGTACGGCAGGAGGCAGATCACCGGGCCGAAGACCTCCTCGCGGGCGATGCGCATGGAGTTGTCGACATCACCGAAGAGGGTGGGCTCGACGTACCAGCCGCGCTCCAGACCCGCCGGGCGCCCGCCCCCGGTGAGGATCTTGGCGCCCTCCTCCTGGCCGATGCGGATGTAGTCGAGGTTCCTGCGCTGCTGGCGTTCGGCCACCAGCGGGCCCACCTGCGTCGCCGGGTCCAGCGGGTCGCCGACGGTGAGCGCGCTCGCCGCCTGCGCGAAGGCGTCGGCGAACTCGTCGTAGCGGGAGCGGGGTACGAGGATGCGGGTCTGGGCGACACACGCCTGGCCGTTGTTCATCCAGGCCGCCGAGACGATCCCCGGCACCGCCGTCGCGAGGTCCGCGTCGGGCAGCACGACCGCCGCCGACTTGCCGCCCAGCTCCAGGGTCACCCGGGTGAGGTTGCGCGCGGCGACCTCCATGACGCGCTTGCCGGCCGCGACCGAGCCGGTGAAGGAGACCTTGTCGATCCCGGGGTGCCCGACCAGGTACTCGCTGACCTCGCGGTCGGCCGGGAGGATGGAGAGCACGCCGTCCGGCAGCCCGGCCTCCTGGGCGATCTCACCGAGGATGTAGGCGTCCAGGGGGGACTCGGGCGACGGCTTGAGCACCACCGTGCAGCCGGCGAGCAGGGCGGGCGCGAGCTTGGCGGCGGCGACGAACTGAGGGACGTTCCAGGGGACGACCGCCGCGACGACCCCGACCGGCTCACGGCGCACGAGGATCCTCCCGAGCACCCCGTCGCGGGTCTCCTCGTACGTGAAGTCCCGGGCGACCCTGATCGCCGCGTCCCACACCATCATCGCGCCGAGTGCCTGGGCGAGGACGCTCCAGGAGTACGGGGAGCCGTTCTCGGAGGAGATCACCCGGGCGATCTCCTCGTGGCGGGCGGCGATCGCGTCCTTGATACGGGTGACGACCTCGATCCGCTCCTGCAGCGTCGCACGCGGCCAGGACCCCTCGTCGAACGCGCGGCGGGCCACGGCGACGGCCCGGTCCACGTCCTCACGTGAGGCGTGCGGCACACGCCCGATGACCTCCTCGGTGTGCGGGGAGACGACCTCGATGACGTCCTTGCCGAGGGGGTCGGTCAACTCCCCGCCGATGAACAGCTGTCCGTGTTCCACGAGCTCGGTCATGGCCGACTGCCTCCCGCCGCAGCGAATCTGACGCTGTTTCAGAAACAGATATCAGTTCCGGTCGAAGTAGTCCACGGACAGCACGAGAATGCCCCTGACCAGCGGTTTCAGGATGACCAGGGGCAGGTGCGGAAGGTCTGGTGGCCCGGTCGGTACGGTCAGGTCAGGCGCAGCGCGGACCAGGCCGCGTGGTCGAGTGCGAGGTGGCGGTCGAGCGTGTCGCGGGCCGGGACAGGGGGGACGTCCTCCCGGGTGCCGAGTGTGGCGGCGGCCATGAGGTGGCCCATACGGAGTCCGTTCGCCGCGGTGCGGCCTTCCAGGAATGCCGCGAGGTAGCCGGCGGCGAAGGCGTCACCGGCTCCGACGGGTTCGACGACCGGGGCGGTGGGGGTGGGGACGAAGGTTTCCTCACCGCCGGCGCCGTACGCCGTGGCTCCGTGCCCGGCGTCCTTGACCACCAGCACTGGACCGGGGCCGAGCAGATCGCGGACTTCCCGGGCCGTGCGGGTGCCCCACAGGGTCTCGGCCTCGTCGCGTCCGACGAACACGAGGTCTGCGCCGCGGGACAGTTCCAGCAGCACGGGAGCGGCCTCGGCCGGGCGGTGCCGCCACAGAGCCGGGCGGTGGTTGACGTCGAAGGAGACGACCGGACCGGGGACGGCCCGTCGGGAGACGATGCGGGTGACCAGTTCGGCGCAGCTGTCCGAGAGCGCGGCGGTGATGCCGGAGAGGTGCAGCACCCGGGCCCGGTGCAGCAGCGGAAGACCCGCCAGACCGGGGTCCATGGCGGCTGCCGCGGAGTCCCGGCGGTAGTAGTACGTGCCGGTTCCCTCGGGACCGGTGTCCTTGAAGTAGACGCCGGTCGGCCGCACCGGGTCCGTCTCGACGGCGGAGACGTCGACACCGCGGGCGGTCAGGTCTTCCAGGACGCGCCGTCCGAGGGGGTCGTCACCCACTCGTCCCAGCCACGCGGCGCTGTGCCCGAGGGCCACGAGAGCGCCGGCCACATTGGACTCGGCTCCGCCCACGGCCAGCGACAGTGCTCTCTGGTGCGCGAGAGGCCGGGCGTCGGCGGGACTGAGAACGGCCATGGTCTCCCCGATGCACACCACGTCGGCTCCGGACTCGGAACCGGAGGGCGTGCGGGGGGAGGTGGGTGGGGTGCGCACGAGGGTTCCTTCTGCGGGTCTCACAAGAAGTGCCGGGACGGGAGGAACGCCCCTCACGTGTCCAGGACACGGTGCAGGAACTGCTGGGTGCGCTGTTCGGCGGGATGGCCGAAGACCTGCTCGGGGGAACCCTGTTCGAGGACGACGCCGCCGTCCATGAACACGACCCGGTCGGCGGTGTCCTTGGCGAAGCGCATCTCGTGGGTGACGACGACCATGGTCATGCCGTCCTCGGCGAGGGAACGCATGACACCGGTGACCTCACCGACGAGCTCCGGGTCGAGGGCGGAGGTCGGTTCGTCGAAGAACATGATCGCGGGGTCCATGGCGAGGGCGCGTGCGATGGCGACGCGCTGCTGCTGGCCTCCGGAGAGCTGTGCGGGGTAGGAGTCGGCCTTGTCGGCGAGCCCGACCCGTTGCAGAGCGGCCCGGCCGCGTTCCCCGGCCTCGGCGCGGGAGAGTTTCCTGACCTTCAGCAGGGCGAGCGTGACGTTGCCCAGCGCGGTCTTGTGGGGGAAGAGGTTGAACTGCTGGAAGACCATCCCGACGTGTCCGAAGATCTCGGGCGCGCGCTTGCGGTCGTGCAGCGGGACACCGCCCACCCACACCTCGCCGCTGTTCGCGCGCTCCAGGTCGCACATGATCCGCAGCAAGGTGCTCTTGCCGGAGCCGCTGGCGCCGATCAGGACGACGACCTCGCCCGGCTCGACGTCGATGTCGACACCCTTGAGGACCTCCAGTGCGCCGAACCGCTTGTGCACGCCGGACAGTGAGATCCGCGCGGCGGTCACCGCCTTCTGCTGGGCGGCGGGGTCGGTGAGCATCATGCGGTGACAGCCTTTCGCTCCATGTGCCGCACGAGCAGCGACAGCGGGTAGCAGATGACGAAGTACAGGACGGAGACGGCGATGTAGGAGGTCGCCGGGTCGCCCACGCGGTCGATGACGGCCTGGCCCTGGCGGACGAGTTCGACGTACCCGATCACCACGGCGATCGAGGTGTCCTTGATGAGGGAGAGGTACTGGCCGACCAGCGGGGGAAGGACGATCGCACGGGTCTGGGGAAGGACGACGCTCAGGAACGTCTGGATGCGGGGCAGGCCCAGGACACGCGCCGCCTCCCATTGGCCGCGGGGCACCGCCTCGATGCCGGACCGGAAGATCTCCGCGATGTAGGCGCCCTGGTAGAGGGTCAGGGCGAGCAGGGCGGCACCGAAGACGGTGATGCCCACCAGGCCCAGGTAGGCCGCGCCGAAGTAGATGAAGAGCATCTGGATCAGCAGCGGGGTACCGCGGAAGACCTCCAGGTAGCCCCGGGCGAGCTGAGCCAGGACCGGGACGCGGCTGGTGCGGACGGCCGCGATGACGAGCCCCAGCAGGGTTCCGGTGGCGATCGCGGCGAGCGACAGCAGGACGGTGGCCCACAGCCCGGAGACGTACAGCTCACGGTTGGACCAGATGACCGACCAACCCATCAGGCCTCCTTCTGGACGGGACGCGCGGGACGCGCCGGGAGCAGACGGCGTACGGCGCTCAGCGGACGGGGCCGCTCCGAGGGACGCAGCGGGGGCTTGAACGCGACCTTCCCGAGGAGTCCCGCCACGAGGACGACCGCGTTGGTGAGGACCAGGTAGAGCACTGCGGCGATACCGAAGACCTGCACGGTCAGCAGGGTGCGGGAGTTGATGACCATGGCCGTGCCGGTCAGTTCGGGCACGGAGATGGCGGACAGCAGCGACGAGCCCAGGATGATCTGGACCAGCTGGTTCACCACCGCGGGGTAGACATTGCGCAGGGCCTGCGGAAGCACCACGTGCGCGAAGGTACGAGGCGGACTCAGGGCCAGTACCCGAGCGGCTTCACGCTGACCGCGGGACACGGCCTGGATGCCGGCACGGAAGATCTCGGTGAGGTACGCGCCGACGTTCACGCCGAGTGCCAGCACGCCGGCCTGCACCGGGCTCAGCCGCAGGCCGGCCGAGGGCAGCGCGAAGTAGGCGACGAACATCTGCAGCAGTACGGGGGTGTTGCGGATGACCTCGACATAGACCGCGGCGGGCGCGCGCAGGATCGCGTAGCGGGATCTGCGGGCCAACGCGCCGATCAGGCCGAGGACGAAGGCGAGCGCGAAAGCTTCCAGGGAGAGTTTCAGGGACAGCCAGGCCGCGTCGAGGTAGGTGGGCCAGTCCCGCAGGGCGTAGCTCCAGTCGACAAACATGGGACTCCTTCCCTGGGGCGGCGGCAGCGGGCCGCCGCCCGACCGGGACTCAGTAGGAAGGGTTGAGCGGGAAGACGCGGTTCACGCCGAACCACTTCTTGTAGAGGGCGTTGGCCTGCCCGGAGGTGTTGAACTCCCGCAGCCACGTGTTGACCCACTGCAGCCAGGTGGCGTCACCCAGCGGAACGCCGATGCCGTTGTACTCCAGAGGCACGACGGAGTCCTTGGTGACCTTGAGGGAGGAGTCCTGCTTGGCCTGGAAGTTGAGGAAGTTGGAGTCCTCGACCATGGCGTCGGCCTGCCCCTGCTTGACGGCGAGCACGGCCGCGGCGGAGGTGTCGTACTCCTGGATCTTGGCCTTGGGGTTGCCGGCCTTGACGGCGTCGCCGTTGGTGGAGCCCTTGGTCACGGCGACCGTCTTGCCCGAGAGGTCCTTGAGAGTGGAGATGCCGCTGGACTTCTTCACCAGCATCACCTCACCCGCGACGATGTAGGGGTCGCTGAAGGCGACCTGCTTCGCCCGCTCGGCCGTGGTGGTGAAGTTGCAGACCACCGCGTCGACCTTCTTGGTCTGCAGGTTGGGGATGCGGTTGGCGGACGTGGTGTCGACGATGTGGACCTTGACGCCGAGCGCGGTGGCCATGGCGGTGGCGACATCGACGTCGAAACCCTGCGGCTTGTTGTTCTTGTCCAACGAGCCGAACGGCGGGAACGTCAGGCAGCTGGCGACGTTGAGGGTGCCGCGCCTGATGACGTCCTGGAGTGTCGAGGACTGCTGGCCGGCAGCTGCGGTGCCGCTGGCGGAGGAGCACGCGGCCAGCGATGCGACAGCGGTCACACCGATACAAATCGCCATCAGGTTGCGAGTACCGTGACGAAATCTCATGCCATGGGTTCCCTTCCGGGAGTTTGAGGGTGAGCCGGGACGGCCGTAGAAGGGGGGGTGATCGTCATCGATCGCCAGCGACGTTCTGCTATGCAAAATCACGTTTCGCATAACGTTGGGGAGAAGCTAGTCCGCTCCCCCTGGGTCGTCAACGGCCGATTTCATCATGTGACATTTCGTTTTGCTATGCAGCACGGTAAGGTGCCGGGCGGGTCCCCGTAGTGGTGGGCCCGCAGGGGCTGATTCGCCTCTCGCAACGCATCCCCGCAGGAGGAACCGGCGTGCCTTCGCCCGACAGCGCGAGCCAGACCCCTGACGTGCCCGGGGCCCGTCGCAACGCCTCGTCGTCCCTGCGACGTGCGCTGAGCATCCTGCAGTACCTGGCCGACGACGACAGCCATCCACAGGGGACCTCGCTCACCGACCTCGCCACCGGGCTCCAGATGAGCAAATCCACCGTGCTGCGACTTGTCGGCCCGCTACGCGAGGCGCGACTGGTGGACCAGGACGCGGGAACCGGCCACTACCGGCTCGGGCCGCAGAACGCCCTGCTCGGACAGCTCTACCTGGAGCGCCTCGACATCCGGCGCACGGCATCGCCGCTGCTCCACCAGCTCGCCCAGGACGTGCGCGAAGCGGTGCACCTGGTCAGCTTCGACCCCCCCGAGATCGTCTACATCGACAAAGTCGAGAGCCCTCAGGCCGTCCGCATGCACTCCCGGGTCGGCGGGCGCCAGCCGGCCTACTGCACGGCCACCGGAAAAGCCTTCCTCGCCCACGCCCCCGACGATGTCGTCGCCGAGGTGGTAGCGGCCGGCATGCCCGCCCGGACACCGGCCACCCTCACCTCGCCCGAGCAACTGCACGCCGAACTCGCCCGCATCCGCGAGCGCGGCTACGCCATCGACGACGTGGAGAACGAACTCGACATCCGCTGCGTGGCCGCACCGGCCTTCGACCACAGGGGGGCCGTCGTCACCGCGGTCAGCATCTCCGGCCCGGCCTCCCGCGTGACGCACGACCGTCTCGAAGAGATCGGAAGGCAAGTCGTCCGGACGACGCAAGCCCTCACCGACCGCCTGGGAGGAATCACTCCGAAACCTCGGTGAACGATTGCGCCCGTCTGCGCAGGTCAGGCCAACGCCCCAAGGTATCCGTCGACTTGGGCACCTACTGAAACCAGTTCTAGTTATAGTGGGCAACGGTCGTGAGCAGTGGCCGTGGCGGTGCGACGGGCGGAGGTCGGATGACGAAGACGTTCGAGCACGGCGGCGGCGTGCGGTCCATAGCGGTGCCGATTCCGGACAACCCCCTCGGCCACACACTGGTGTACGCCGTCGACACCGACCGCGGCCCGGTGCTGATCGACACCGGCTGGGACGACCCGGCGTCCTGGGACACACTCGTGGCGGGCCTGGCCGCGTTGGGCACCCCGGTCTCCGAGGTCCACGGGATCGTCATCACCCACCACCACCCCGACCACCACGGGCTGTCGGGACAGGTGCGGGAGGCCTCCGGCGCGTGGGTCGCGATGCACGAGGCCGACGCGGCGATCGTCCGCCGGACGCGCGGGACCCGCCCGGAGCGCTGGTACACCTACATGGCCGCCAAGCTCACGGCCGCCGGAGCGCCGGAAGCCCATGTGGCCCCCCTTCGGGCCGCGAACCGCCGCACCCTGCCCGGCCTCTCACCCGCCCTGCCCGACCGGGAGATCGTGCCCGGTGAACTCCTCGACCTCCCCGGGCGCCGCCTGCGCGCCCTGTGGACGCCGGGCCACACACCGGGCCACGTCTGCCTGCATCTGGAGGAGGACCACCCGGCCCGACTCCCCGGCCGGGGCAGGCTCTTCTCCGGGGACCACCTGCTCCCGGAGATCACCCCGCACATCGGTCTCTACGAGGACCCGGACGAGGCCACCGTCACCGACCCGCTGGGCGACTACCTGGCTTCGCTGGAGCTGGTGGGCCGGCTCGGCCCGGCCGAGGTCCTCCCCGCCCATCAGCACGCCTTCCCCGACGCGCCCTCCCGGGTACGGCAGTTGCTCGCGCACCACGAGGAACGGCTCGCCGGGCTGCTCACCCTCCTCGCCGAACCGCTCACCCCCTGGCAGGTGGCCGAGCGCATGGAGTGGAACCGCCCTTGGGACCAGATCCCGTACGGATCGAGGAACATCGCGGTGTCGGAGGCGGAGGCCCACCTGCGGCGGCTGGTGAAGCAAGGGCGGGCGGAGGCGGTGGCGGGGAGCGAGCCGGTGGCGTACGTGGCGGTCTGATCCGGTAGTCCGGCCGAGGGCGCTGCTGGTAGACAGGATCATGGACCCTTTGGAGATCCTCTTCGCCGAGCGCGCCTGCGAGCGCGTCATCCACACCTTCGTCCACCGTCTCGACCTCGGTGAACCCGCCTCGGTCGCCGAACTGTTCACCGAGGACGGCACCTGGGAGTGGCCCCCGCCCGGGGACGGGCGGCGGTCCGTGGGCCGTCAGGCGCTGCGTGAGTACTTCGGCTCGCGGCCCGACGACCGGCTCTCCCGCCGGCTGATGTCGAACGTCCTCGTCACCGTCACCTCCCCGGACACCGCGACCGCCGTCTCGTACTTCTCGACGTACCGGGTCGACGGGCACACCGGCGGCATCGTCCCCGCCGGGCCCCCGGTCCAGGTCGGGAACTACGAGGACACCTTCCGCCGGGTGGAGGGCGAGTGGCTGCTGGAGCGCCGGGTCCTCGTGCTGCCCTTCGGCGGCCCCACCACGAACGTCAGTGAGAACCTCAGCGAGTGAGCGTTCGGATCAAGTCCACCGCGTCGTCGAGGAGTTCCACCTCCCGCGCACTCATGGTCGGGTTGGCCGCACGACGTCGCCGCGCCTCCCTCAGGTCCGCGTCCGTGAGTCCTGACGGGTCGGCGAGCAGCGCGGCCAGCAGCTCGCGGGCCGGCTCGGCGAGCGCTTCGTCACCGACGGCGACCTGGGCGAGGATCACCGCGGACATGCCCCAGTCGAGGCCGGGCCGGCCGTCCTCGGCGTTGGTCCAGTCGATCACCCGGGGGCCGTCCGGGGTGAGCATCACGTTGTCGGGGTGCAGGTCCAGGTGCAGGACGCGGGCGTCGGGGTCGGCCGCGTCCCGGCCGGGAACGGCGTGCAGCCGCCGCAGCAGCGCGGCGAGCTCGGCCCCCGCCTGCGCCGCGCCCAGCGAGCCGTCCAGGAGGGCGGTCAGCATCGTGGGCCCGGACAGCCGCTCCATCACCAGGTCGGTGCGCGAGCCGGACGGCCGCACCCGGGGCGCCGGGTAGCCGTGCGCGCGCACGTACGTCATCACCGCCGCCTCGGCGGCCGCGTCGCCCCAGCCGTCCCGGTCGCGGCGCAGCACCCACGCCTCGTCGATCTCGTACACGTCGGCCGACCGCCCCGAACCCAGCAGTTTCCCCGTTGGCAGCATGGCGCGACCCTAGGGCCTGTCCCTTCGCCCATGGCTCACAGCCGCCTCCAAGCCCTCGTCCACCGCCGGGTAGAGTGACCCGGTCGTCATCACACCCGTACGGGGGAAAGCCGGTGCAATTCCGGCGCTGACCCGCAACCGTGAGCCGCCGTAGGCGGTGAGCCGGACTGCCCCGTACGGACGTTGACCGGCTCACGTGCGTCGGCGGCCCGCCGCGCACGGCACCGTCGAGGTCTACGGAGCCGAGCCGCCCGGGGTGTCCCGTGCTGCCCGTGCTCCCCCGCAGGGAGAGGCAGCAGCCCACCATGAACGTCCGCCGCAGCGCCGCGGTCATCGCCGCCGTCGGTGTCATAGCCGCAGCCGCGCCCGCCACGGCCGCGTCGCCGTCGCCCTCCCCGTCGGCGGCGCTCCCGTCCGGGCTGTACGGCGGCACCGACCCCAAGTACGACGGTGTGTGGCGGCAGTCCCTCGCGCTGCTCGCCCAGCGCACGGTCGGCGTCCGGCCCGCCGCCGAGGCCGTCGACTGGCTGGTCGGGCAGCAGTGCGCCGACGGAGGCTTCGCCGCCTACCGTCCGGATCCCGCCAAGTCGTGCGAGGCGACCAAGGCCCTGGCCGACACCAACAGCACGGCCGCCGCCGTACAGGCCCTGCACGCGCTCGGCGGGCACGACGGCGAGGTCCGCAAGGCCGTGGTCTGGCTGAAGAAGACGCAGAACAAGGACGGCGGCTGGCCCTACACGCCGGGCTCGCCCAGCGACACCAACTCCACCTCCGTGGTCGTCGGCGCGCTCGCGGCGGCCGGCGAGGACCCTCTGAAGCTGCGCAACAACGGCAGGACCCCTGCCGACCTGCTCGCCAGGTGGTCCATCCCCTGCGACGAGGACGGCGGCGGCGCCCTCGCCTACCAGCCGGACAAGAAGGGCAAGTTGTCGGCCAACGCGGACGCGACGGCGGCCGGTGTGCTGGGCGCGCTGGGCAAGGGCTTCGTGGCGGAGGCCGGGAAGGCGCCGGAGGAGGGCTACGTCTGCGCCAACTCGGACAAGCCGCTCACCCCGTCGGAGATCGCCCGCAACGGCGCCGCGTACCTGTCGGACCAGACGCACGACACCGGCCACCTCACCTCCAGCCTCCCCGGCGCGAAACCACAGCCCGACTACGGCAACACCGCGGACGCGGTCGTCGCCCTGGCCGCGCAGGGCTGGGCGAATCAGGCGCGCAGGCCTTACGCCTGGCTGGAGCGGAACGCGGCGCAGTGGGCGAAGCAGAGCGGCCCCGCCGCCTACGCCGAACTGATCCTCGCCGCGCACGCGATGGGCGCCGACCCGCGCGACTTCGGCGGTACGGACCTGGTGCGGGCGCTCGACGCGACGGGACCGGCGCCGCGGGCGGTCAAGGCCCGGGCGACCGGTGGTGAGACCAGGCCGGCGAAGCACGACTCGGGCACGGGCGTGTGGTGGATCGTCGGCACCGGTCTCGTCGCGGGCGTCGGCATCGGCTTCCTGCTCAGCGGCCGCCGCAGGAGGCAGCAGCCGTGACCCTCGTCCGCCGTGCCGGGGCGCTGCTCCTGGCCGCCCTCCTGTGCGGGGCGTCCGCGGGGCAGGCACAGGCCACCGGCTACCGCTACTGGTCCTTCTGGGAACGCACCGGCACCCACTGGACGTACGCCACGCAGGGCCCGTCGGCCGAGCGTCCCGCCGACGGCGACGTCCAGGGCTTCCGGTTCTCGGTGAGCGAGGACTCCGCCACCGCGCGGCGTCCGCGCGGCACCGCGGACTTCGACGCGATCTGCGGCGAGTCGCCCGCCCGGCCGGGCAGGAAGCGCATCGCGCTGGTCCTGGACTTCGGCACGTCCTCCGACGCGCCCTCCGGCGAGACCCCGCCCGCCCGCCGGACGGCCTGCGCGGCGGTCTCCGCCGACGGGACGACGGCGGACGCGCTGGCCGCCGTGGCGGGACCGCTGAGGTACGACGCGAACGCGCTGCTGTGTGCGATCGCCGGGTATCCCCGCAAGGGGTGCGGGGAGCAGGTGGCGGCCGGAAAAGCGGCTGGGAAACCGGCCGGCAAGCCTGCCGGGAGCGAGTCGGGGCACGGGCCGTCGGTGGGTCTGCCGGTGGGCGTGGGCGCGGTCGTGCTGCTGGGCGCGGCGGCGATATGGCGGGCCAGGCGCCGTGGCCGCGCGTAGCGCCCCCGCCCTGCACCCCGGGGCCTGGTGGCTCTGGTCGCTGGGCCTGGGCACCGCGGCGACCCGCACCACCAATCCCCTGCTCCTGGCGCTGCTCATGGCGGCGTCCGGCTATGTGGTGGCCACCCACCGCGGCACCGCTCCCTGGGCCCGTTCCTACGGCGCCTTCGCCAGGCTCGCCCTGGCCGTCCTCGTCATCCGCCTGGTGTTCGCGGTGGCGCTCGGCTCCCCCGTGCCCGGCACGCACGTACTCGTGAGTCTCCCCGAAGTCCCGCTCCCGCACTGGGCGCAGGGCATCCGGCTGGGCGGCGCGGTCACCGCCGAGGGAGTGCTGTTCGCGGTGTACGACGGTCTGAAGCTGGCCACGCTGCTGGTCTGCGTCGGCGCGGCGAACGCCCTCGCGAACCCGGCCCGTCTGCTCAAGTCCCTGCCCGGCGCGCTGTACGAGACGGGTGTGGCCGTGGTCGTCGCCCTCACCTTCGCGCCGAACCTGATCGCCGACGTGCAGCGGCTGCGTGCCGCCCGCCGGCTGCGCGGCCGTCCCGACCGAGGCGTCCGGGGTCTGCTGCAGGTGGGACTGCCGGTGCTGGAAGGCGCGTTGGAGCGGTCCGTCGCGCTCGCCGCCGCGATGGACGCCCGCGGTTACGGCCGCAGCGCCGACGTCCCCGCCCGGATCCGCCGTACGACCGCCGCCCTCACCCTGGGCGGTCTGCTGGGCGTCTGCGCGGGCACGTACGGGCTGCTCACCGCCGAGGGCGGCACGTACGGGCTGCCGGTCCTGCTGGCCTCGGTCGTCCTCGCGCTCCTGGGCCTGCGCCTCGGGGGCCGCCGTACCCTGCGCACCCGCTACCGCCCGGACGCCTGGAACGCGCGCGCCTGGCTGGTCGCCGCGTCCGGCGCCGCCGTCGCCGCGCTGCTGGCCCTCGCCTCCGTACGAGACCCGGACGCCCTGCATCCGGGTGTCGTACCGCTGACCGCGCCCGGGCTTCCCGTGTGGCCCGCGGCCGCGGTACTCCTGGCCCTGCTCCCCGCCTTCGTCGTCCCCGAGGAGTCGTCGTGATCCGTTTCGAGGATGTCTCCGTGACGTACGACGGGGCGGCCGAACCAACCGTGCGGGGTGTGGACTTCGAGGTGCCCGAGGGTGAACTCGTGCTGCTCGTCGGCCCGTCGGGGGTGGGCAAGTCCACCGTGCTGGGGGCGGTGAGCGGGCTGGTCCCGCACTTCACCGGCGGCACCCTGCGCGGCCGGGTCACGGTCGCCGGCCGGGACACCCGTACCCACAAGCCGCGGGAACTCGCCGACGTGGTGGGCACGGTGGGCCAGGATCCGCTCGCGCACTTCGTCACCGACACCGTGGAGGACGAACTCGCCTACGGCATGGAGTCGTTGGGCCTCGCCCCGGAGGTGATGCGGCGCCGTGTCGAGGAGACCCTCGACCTGCTCGGGCTGGCCGGTCTGCGGGACCGGCCCATCGCCGAACTCTCCGGCGGGCAGCGGCAGCGGGTCGCCATCGGTTCGGTCCTCACCCCGCACCCCAGGGTCCTCGTCCTCGACGAACCGACCTCGGCGCTCGACCCGGCCGCCGCGGAGGAGGTCCTCGCCGTCCTGCAGCGGCTCGTCCACGACCTCGGTACGACCGTCCTGCTGGCCGAACACCGCCTGGAACGCGTCGTCCAGTACGCCGACCGGGTCGCGCTGCTGCCCGCCCCCGGCGCCGCCCCGCTGGTCGGCACCCCGGCCGAGATGATGGCCGTGTCCCCGGTCTGCCCGCCGGTGGTGGACCTCGGCCGCCTGGCGGACTGGTCCCCGCTGCCGCTGACGGTGCGGGACGCACGCCGCCGGGCGGACGGGCTGCGGGACCGGCTCACCGGGCGGGGCACACCGCCCGGTGCGACACCGGCCGCCCCGGCCCCCGCTCCCCGGCCGGCCGCCGCCCGCCGCCGTCCGTTCCGGCGTGCCCCCGAGGAGACGGCGCCCGCCACGGCCGCCGAAGTCCGCTCCCTGGCCGTCCGCCGGGGCCGCGTCGAGGCGCTCCGGCAGGTTGACCTCACCATCGCCCCCGGCGAGACGGTCGCCCTCATGGGCCGCAACGGCGCCGGGAAGTCCACCCTGCTGTCCGCACTGGTGGGCCTGGTCGCGCCGTCCGCCGGAGCGGTGCGCGTCGGCGGAGCCGTCCCGCACCGCACCCCGCCGCGCGAGCTGGTGCGCCGGGTCGGCCTGGTCCCGCAGGAGCCGCGGGACCTGCTGTACGCCGACACGGTCGGCGCGGAGTGCGCGGCGGCCGACCGGGACGCGGGCGCCGCGCCGGGCACCTGCCGTGCACTGGTGTCGGAGCTGCTGCCGGGCGTCGGCGACGACACCCACCCGCGGGATCTCTCCGAGGGCCAGCGGCTGGCCCTGGCCCTGGCCGTCGTGCTGGCCGCCCGGCCGCCGCTGCTCCTGCTGGACGAGCCGACCCGGGGTCTGGACTACGCGGCGAAGGCCCGCCTGGTCACGGTGTTGCGCGGCCTCGCGGCCGAGGGCCACGCCATCGTGCTGGCCACGCACGACGTGGAGCTGGCCGCCGAGATCGCCCACCGGGTCGTGCTGCTCGCCGACGGTGAGGTGATCGCCGACGGACCGACGGCCGACATCGTCGTCTCCTCCCCGTCCTTCGCACCCCAGGTGACCAAGATCCTGGCTCCGCAGCGCTGGCTCACGGTCGCCCAGGTCCGGCAGGCGCTCGCATGACCCGCCGGCCCCGCCCCGTCCGCCTCGGCCCCCGCTCGCTGACCGCACTCGTCCTGGTCGGCGCGGTCGGTGTCGTCGCCTTCGGCTGGCCCTTCCTGGCCCCGCCCACCTCCCGGCTCGGCGCCCACGCCCAGGACGCGCCCTGGCTCTTCGCCGGGCTGCTCGTGCTCCTCGTCGCCGTGGTCGCGGCGACGATCTCCGAGTCGGGCCTCGGACCGAAGGCCGTGGCCATGCTGGGGGTGCTGGCCGCGACCGGCGCCGCGTTGCGGCCGATCGGCGCGGGCACCGCCGGCATCGAGCCGATGTTCTTCCTCATGGTGCTCAGCGGGCGCGTGCTCGGCCCGGGTTTCGGGTTCGTCCTCGGCTCGGTCACCATGTTCGCGTCCGCCCTGCTCACGGGCGGGGTGGGCCCGTGGATGCCGTTCCAGATGCTCGCCATGGGGTGGTTCACGATGGGCGCCGGTCTGCTGCCGGGCCCGGACCGGCTGCGCGGCCGGGCCGAACTCGCCCTGCTGTCCGCCTACGGCTGCCTGGCCGCGCTCGCCTACGGCACGGTGATGAACCTGGCGGGCTGGCCCTTCATGAGCGCACTCGCCTCGGGCATCGCCTTCGACCCGCACGCCGCCGTCCCCACGAACCTGGCCCGCTTCCTCGCGTACTGCCTGGCCACCTCCCTCGGCTGGGACCTGGGCCGGGCGGTCTGCACGCTCGTCCTGACCCTGGCGCTCGGCCCGGCGGTCCTGCGGGCGCTGCGCCGGGCCACGCGCCGCGCGGCGTTCGAGAGCGCGGTCACATTCGACGTGCCCCAGGGGTGAAGCGCCCCACATGACGCACATCACCTACGAGGCGACACCGTAGTGCGACTTGTCCGGTATGTCCACAAGTACACCCGCTCCGACCTGCACTTCGCGGGTCGGCCGGCACGGCATCCCCCTCACCCGCATCCGGCCACAACTAGTAAAAGGGGTAATTGCGGACAACTTTCGTGCCTGTTTCTCTTGAGCGGTCGCCGGGCCCGTGCTCGGCGCACCTCCTGTCCCCGTCCGAAGAGGTACTCCGTGTCCGTCTCCGTCATCCGTCGCATCGCTTCCCCCAAGAAGTCCCTCACCTCCGCCGCCGTGGCCGCCGCCACCGCCGGCCTGGTGCTGACCTCGGCCCCGGCGCACGCGGCGACCGCCACCGCGCCCGCGCAGGCCCAGGCGATCGCGCACAAGATGATCCCGGACGCGGCGCAGTTCAAGGCCTTCAGCAGCATCGTCGAGCGCGAGAGCGGCTGGAACGTCAGCGCCACCAACTCCTCCTCCGGCGCCTACGGCCTCGTCCAGGCCCTGCCGGGCTCGAAGATGGCCTCGGCCGGCTCCGACTGGAAGACCAACGCCGCCACCCAGATCAAGTGGGGCCTGGACTACATGAAGTCCCGCTACGGCAGCCCGGCCGCCGCCTGGAAGTTCTGGCAGGCCAACGGCTGGTACTGAGCCGCCTCACCGACCGGCCGCTTCCCGCCCCGGCATGCGCGCACCCCCGTCCACTCCGGCGGGGGTGCGCGCGTCCGTCCGGACGTCACCCGTGGTCCACTGGGACCGCCCTGCCCATCGGGCCGACCGGAGGACACATGACGGCGCGGATTCGGACCGCGGACCCCGAGCGGCGCGGAGTGCGCCTGGTGGCCGTGCTGCTGGCGCTGACCGTGGTGAGCGGGCTGATCGACGCGGTGAGTTATCTCGGTCTCGGCCATGTGTTCACCGCCAACATGACCGGCAACGTGGTCGTGATCGGCTTCGCCGCGGCGGGCGCACCCGGCTTCTCGGTGCCGCACACGGCGACCTCCCTGGGCTGTTTCCTGGTCGGCGCCGTGGCGGGCGGTCGCCTCGCGGCGCGCTACGGCCGCGGCCCGCGCCGGACCTGGGCCCGGGTGATGCTCGGCGGCGAGGCGGTGTTCATGGGCATCGCGGCGGCCGTCGCCTTCCTGGCCCCCAGAGGCACGACGTACGCGCTGATCGCCCTCACCGCCTTCGCCATGGGCCTGCGCAACGCGACCGTGCGCAAGCTGGGCGTGCCCGACCTGACGACCACCGTCCTGACCATGACCCTGACCGGCCTGGCCTCCGACTCCCCCGCCGGCGACGGCTCCGGCCACCGCCACCCGCGCCGCACCGCCTCCGTGATCGCGATGGCCCTGGGCGCGGCGCTCGGCGCGTGGCTGGTCCTCCATCACGGGCTGGGCGTGCCACTGCTGGTCGCGGCGCTGGTGGCGGGGGTGCTGGCGGTGGTGACTTCGGGGCGGGAGTAGGAACCGGGCGCTGCCGGCAGGACGACCAGGGCTCTCGGCCGGCGCGCCGGGACGGCCCGCGGACACCACCCGGCTTCCCGCCGGCCGCGGCACCGGTTGCGGATCCCGCGCAATGCCTCGCGGACGCGTGCAACCCCGGACGCTCCGGTTTCCGTGTAGGACGTAGGCAGAGGCGGACTTGTATCGGTCATGTGATGCGGGTGGCGCCTGAAGGCGTGAGACGAGGAAGAGCGTGACCGATCATCTCCGCGAGACCGACTTCCGTACGTGGGTGCTCCAACACCGTGCGCGCCTGCGGACGACGGCGTTTTTGCTCTGCGGTGACTGGTACCTCGCCGACGACCTCGTCCAGGACGCGTTAGGGCGGCTGTATTCGAGGTGGGGGAAGGTGGTGGCGGCCGGTGATCCGCGTGCGTACGTCCGACGGATCCTCTGCAATCTGCACAACGACCATCTGCGTCGACCGGCAAGACGTGAGATCAGCGAGGCGGATGTCACCACACTGCGCCCGCATCCGCACACCAGCCCGGATGAGCATGACGACGAGCTGATCGCCGCCCTGCTGACGATTCCGACCGGTCAGCGGACCGTACTCGTGCTGCGCTTCTTCGAGGATCTGTCCGTCGAGCAGACCGCAGCCGCGCTCAGGACGAGTACCGGCAACGTCAAGAGCCAGACGAGCCGCGGCCTGGAGGCGCTGCGCGCCGCGTTGCGGACGCGCACGGCAGGGACCGCATGACCGCCAAGTTTCGAGGAGGATCGTGAAACACGACCAGACGCCGGAAGATCTCGCCGCGCGTATCGCGTCCCTCAGCATCAGCGCTCCGGCCGATCACATCGACGTGGACGCCGCCGTCCGCGCGGGGACCAGGCGGCGCCGTCGCCGGCACCTCGCCGTCGCCGGCGTCGTCGCCGGTGTCGTGGCAGTCGCCGGATCGGCGGCGGTCGCGACGCAGGCAGGTCACGACAGGAGCAACACCATGGCCACTCCCCGTTTCGGCAGCGCCTCCGTGACCGCCCAGGACCTCGGCGGGCGCTGGACCGCCGTTCGGGTCGACGGTCGCGATGTCACGTCGTGGCGCGACGCCGGCGGTATCCCGGCGAACCTTGTCATCGGGGCGGACGGCGCGCCGAACGGATGGCAGGTGAACCGGGCCTGCGGTCCGCTGGTCGGCGGCAGCTTCACCCTGCACGCGGACGGCTCGTTCACCGCCACGTTGCCGCCGCCGGGATTCCAGTCCTGTCCGATGCTCAGCACACAGCCCCCCGACCTAATGGACGCGGTCGCGCGCACCGCGTACGTCGCCGTGGCGGAGCCGGCCGACTCCGCCACCCGCACGCTGCGGTTCCTGGACAGCCGCAGGCGGCTCGTCGCCTTGTGGCGCGAGGACGCCACGATCGGATCAGGCGCCGCCTTGTGCAAGAAGGTGCTCGGCCGGGGGGCTACGTCCGACGGCACCTTCACCACCGTCGAACGGATCCGCACCAAGCACCTGGCCGGGGCGGAGACCAGGTCCGAGGACGTGCTGCCCGGCGTTCCCGGCGGCAGCGTCGCCGTGTACTGCTCGGCCACGGAGGCAGGTTCGCCCGCCAGGTACGCCGTCACGGCCGACGCTCACAAGGTGAGGCTCCGCTCGGCCGGCTGAGCGGACTGTCGCCGGGAGCCTACGACGGCTCCCGGCGACAGCGCCGGTTCGGCACGCCCGTGCCGGCTAGGAGCAGCGCTTCCAGGTCTGGTAGAAGGCACTGGAGCTGGAGCGTTTGTCGGTGAACAGGGC
This sequence comes from Streptomyces sp. NPDC001348, assembly GCF_053597535.1. NCBI lineage: Bacteria > Bacillati > Actinomycetota > Actinomycetes > Kitasatosporales > Streptomycetaceae > Streptomyces > Streptomyces sp. NPDC001348. The sequence goes on from NZ_JBSFIK010000046.1 coordinate 28,822, forward strand.
GGGATCGGACGAACGTCCGTTGGTCGTCAGCCGTACCTCGGTGTTGGGCAGCTTGAACAGATCCTTGAAGGTGCTGCCGTACTTGGCACCGGCGGCACTGAACGTCTGCTTGCTGAACTTGCGGAGCTTGAAGCCATACGGCCGCTCCGTGATGTAGTCCGCGGTCGACCCGTCGTAGTAGCTGGAGAGGCCGGACACATTGACGGGTGACCAGCCGGACCGGGCGGTCCGGTCGTACCAGTGGAACCCGACCTTTCCGGAGCTGTAGCTCATGTACTGCGAGATGACGTGGCCGGTCTTCGACGTGTGCCCGATGTAGACGGGCGGGTTCTGGTGCGCGGAGTTCAGGTACTCGTACCACAGCGAGGCGCCCTGGGTGGTCGAGCCCACCGACGAGCCCGAGGCGAAGCCTTGCTGGATCAGCTTGCTGGAGCCGCGGAAGCCTCCGAGCCCGATCCACGGCGCCGCCAGAGTTCTGTTGTCGGCACCGCAGTTGGTGTAGTACGTGGGGATGTTCTGGTCGTTGTAGACCTGGTTGTAGTTGGAGTGTCCGTTGGCGACGTACCCGCCCCAGTTGTTGCTGTAGGTGGTGAACCGCAGCGCCGACTTGCCGGACGCCCCGAGGCACGGCACCGACGGAACGGTCTCCCGGTAGTCCTTGTACCTGTTGCGCCAGGCCGCCAGCGCCTTCGGGTTGTCCGGGGCGTCGAAGCCGAAGGCTCGCGCCGTCGCCGGCGCCGCTGTCTGCGGCCGGAAACCCTGGGGCGGCACGATCGTCGACATGGTCGCGCCACCCGGCAGACGGTACGTCAGTTCCTTGCCGGCCGCGGCACGCACGGCCTTGGCGGCGGTCGGTGACACCGTCCTTCCGTCCGCGCCGACCAGCCTTGTCTTGGTGGCGCTGAGCATCTTGCATCCGGTGGCCGGCGTGGAACCAGCCACCGAGGCGGCGTTCGCGGGCGACGCGGGAACCGCCACGTAAGCGGCGGCCGCCACCGCCATGGAGCTTGTTGCGATCAAAGCTTTCCGTACACGCGAGCTCGTGCTTGTCCGCAAGGACTTCATGCTTCTCCTTCGGTGCGGGAAAGGGAAGGACACAGCGGCCGCGACGCGTCCGCGCCGTAGCCGATGTCGACAGGGACCAGCCCGGCGTGACACACGCGCCTTTCGGCGGAAGCCCGCGTGTGGTCATGGCACTGGCGGTCGAACGTCTATGACGGTTACGACCTCACGGCTGGAATCCCCGTGCTTCCCAAGCCCATACCGACGATGAACAGACTGTTCACGCCACCCAACCCCCGTCGTGGTGCATGACATTCAGCGCCCTGAGGTGACTCGTGGGAGCCATGCGCTGCATGCAGCCTAGGCGACGGAAGTCGAACGTGTGACTGATTTTCAGGCAGTCTGTGACACCCGACGAGCCCCAGGCCCTCACGGTCTTCCTGTCCCGGACGTCCACCACTGGGGCCTGAGCGGCACCTCACCCGCGCTTCCCGCTCCGCCCGGTGCCCTGCGGCGGTCGCGGCGGTTGCCGGACCTTGCGGTTGCCTCCCGCGCCCTGCTGCTTCTGCCGCTGCCCGCCGGTGGGTCGGCCGGTGCGGTTCCTGCCGGTGCGGTGACGTCCTTCGGCTCGGTTCATGATCTGGGTGATGGTCTCCCACGCCGCCTCCGGACAGTCGCCCTGCGGGGTCGACTTCAGGAAGTTGCCGTAGGGGACCCGGCGGGGCGGCAGGGCGACCTCCAGCCAGTGCTCGCGCTCGGTGTGGTCCCAGCCGTCGTTCGGGAAGGGGATGTGGTCCCACCGACCGGTCTTGTCCTGGCTGGTGATCTGCATGACCTCGGCGTACGAGGCGCGGTTCCCCACGACGACGCAGTAGTGCCGGAGCGTGTCGGTCTCGTCCTCGCGCTTCGGGATGTGGGCCAGCCAGATCTCCCCGGGCCACGGGCGGCGCTCTTCCCGGTCGGTGCCGCGCGGATGGTCCGTGCCGGGGCGTGGGCCGTGGATCACCACCGGCGGATCGTTGCGCCGGCACCACCAGCGGATGGCGTGGAAGGTGATCGCCACGGCGAACGCGGCGGCCACCGTCTCCAGCGTGGCGGTGAACGACCACGGCAGCTCGGTGGGCGAGCCGGCGCCTCCGGTGGGGTGGGCCCGCAACTGCGCGGTGAGCGACCGGTTGACGCGCGTGGCGCCCCAGGCCGCCAGCGCGGCGGCACCGGAGAGCAGCGCGGTGTGCGGCAGCAGCCACAGCGGCTTCGGCCGGCGGCGTCCCTGGGCGGCCCGGGCGAGGGCGAGCACCACCAGCGCGGACACCGTCCACAGGCCGACGTCCTGGAGGGGCGTCGTGGTGCGCGGTCCGTGCTTCTGGTCGGCGAGCAGCGCGGGCAGGGTGATCGGCAGCAGCAGCACGTAGCCGACGACCGGCCAGCCGAGGAGGAGCCCGAGGCAGCCACCGCATCCGCAGCCAGGTGTGTTCGATCGCCGTGCCATGCCTGTTCCCCCGAGCGCCGTACCGTTCCGGTGACGATAGCGGCGGGTTGGCGGGGATGTCCGGGAAACGGACCGAGTGAGTCAGACGTTCGACACGAGGCCGTATGGATGGGTTTGACGGCCGGGGCGGGCGAGTGGCCCGGCGCCCGCCCCGGCCGAGTGGTCGGCTCACATCCGCTGGATGATCGTCCCGGTGGCCAGTCCGCCCCCGGCGCACATGGTCACCAGCGCGAACTCCTTGTCGGCGCGCTCCAGTTCGTGCAGGGCCGTCGTGATGAGCCGGGCCCCGGTCGCCCCGACCGGGTGTCCGAGGGCGATGGCACCGCCGTTGACGTTGACCTTCTCGAGGTCCTGCTCGAAGACCTTCGCCCAGCTCAGCACCACGGACGCGAACGCCTCGTTGATCTCGACGAGGTCGATGTCCTTCAGGGACATCCCCGCCTTGCCCAGCACGGCGCGGGTGGCGTCGATGGGGCCGTCGAGGTGGAAGTGGGGGTCGGCGCCGACGAGGGCCTGGGCGACGATCCGCGCCCGGGGCTTGAGCTTCAGCGCGCGGGCCATCCGCTTCGACGCCCACATGACGGCCGCCGCGCCGTCCGAGATCTGCGAGGAGTTGCCCGCCGTGTGCACGGCCGTCGGCATGACGGGCTTCAGCCGGGCCAGGGCCTCCGGGGAGGTGTCCCGCAGCCCCTCGTCCTTGTCGACCAGGCGCCACATGCCCTGCCCGGCCCGCTGTTCCTCCTCCGTGGTCGGGACCTGGACGGCGAACGTCTCCCGTTTGAAGCGCTCCTCGGACCAGGCGACGGCGGCGCGCTCCTGCGAGCGGAGTCCGAGGGCGTCGACGTCCGCGCGGGTCAGGCCGCGGTGACGGGCGATCCGTTCGGCGGCCTCGAACTGGTTGGGCAGGTCGACGTTCCACTCGTCGGGGAACGGCTTGCCGGGCCCGTGCTTGGACCCGGAGCCGAGCGGCACACGTGACATGGCCTCCACGCCGCAGCTGATGCCCACGTCGATGACGCCGGCCGCCACCATGTTGGCGACCATGTGGCTCGCCTGCTGCGACGACCCGCACTGGCAGTCGACGGTCGTGGCCGCGGTCTCGTACGGCAGTCCCATGGCCAGCCAGGCCGTGCGCGCGGGGTTCATGGACTGCTCACCGGCGTGGGTGACGGTGCCGCCGACGATCTGCTCGACCGCGTCGGCGGGGATGCCGGTGCGGCCGAGGAGCTCACGGTAGGTCTCGCCCAGGAGATATGCGGGGTGGAGATTGGCGAGCGCGCCGCCGCGCTTGCCGATCGGCGTGCGTACGGCTTCGACGATCACGGGCTCCGAGGCCATGGGGATGCGTCCTCTCCCTAGGGCCTGTCCGGCGGGCAGGCCCGGTCAACCCGCGCGGCGCGGGCGTCCCGGCCACCCGCCACGCAGAACTAGTACGCGTTCTAGTTCTGCCTGCAGTCTGCGTACAGCGGGTCCGCAACCGCAAGGGGGGTGCAAGCAATTGAGGGAGCCACGCCCCTTGCTACTTGTAGAACCCGTTACTACCTTCACGGCAACCGTGATTTGCTGATGGTCCGTCAGAATGGTGGGAGTGAGTCGCTCATGCCCTGTCCCGCGCTGCCCGACGGCTTCGACTTCACCGACCCCGACCTGTTGCACCGCCGCGTCCCGCTCCCTGAGTTCGCCGAACTCCGGCAGACCGAACCGGTCCGCTGGATCCCGCAGCGGCACGGCCTCGCCGGGTTCGCGGACGACGGCTACTGGGCCGTGACCAGGCACGCGGACGTCAAGTACGTCTCCACGCACCCGGAGATCTTCTCCTCCTACCTCAACACGGCGATCATCCGGTTCGCCGAGCACATGCGGCGTGAGGCGATCGACGCGCAGCGCCTGATCCTGCTGAACATGGACCCGCCGGAGCACACCCGGGTCCGCCAGATCATCCAGCGCGGCTTCACCCCGCGCTCGATCCGCGCCCTGGAGGACCGGCTGCGCGCCCGCGCCCAGGCGATCGTCGCGGCGGCCGGGGCCCGCTCCGGCCCCTTCGACTTCGTCACCCACGTCGCCTGCGAACTGCCCCTGCAGGCCATCGCCGAACTGATCGGCATTCCGCAGGACGACCGGGCGAAGATCTTCGACTGGTCGAACAAGATGATCGCCTACGACGACCCGGAGTACGCGATCACGGAGGAGATCGGCCAGGAGTCGGCCGCGGAACTGATCGCCTACGCGATGAACATGGCCATCGACCGCAAGCAGTGCCCGGCGCAGGACATCGTGACCACGCTGGTGGCGGCGGAGAACGAGGGCAACCTCAACTCGGACGAGTTCGGCTTCTTCGTGCTGATGCTGGCGGTGGCCGGCAACGAGACGACCCGCAACGCCATCACCCACGGCATGCACGCCTTCCTCACCCACCCCGGGCAGTGGGACCTCTACAAGCGCGAGCGCCCGTCGACCGCCGCCGAGGAGATCGTCCGCTGGGCCACCCCGGTCAACTCCTTCCAGCGCACGGCGGCCCAGGACACCGAACTGGGCGGCAAGCAGATCAGGAAGGGCGACCGCGTCGGCCTCTTCTACGCCTCCGCCAACCACGACCCCGAGGTCTTCACCGACCCCGGCACCTTCGACATCACCCGCGACCCCAACCCCCACCTCGGCTTCGGCGGCGGTGGCCCCCACTACTGCCTGGGCAAGTCCCTGGCGGTCCTGGAGATAGACCTGATCTTCAACGCGATAGCCGACGCGATGCCGAACCTCCGCCTCGCCGCCGACCCCCGCCGTCTGCGCTCCGCCTGGATCAACGGCGTGAAGGAACTCCGGGTCACCACGGCCTGACCCCACATACCCGGGCCGACGGCTCCCGGCGCCGCCGGCCCGGCCCGGGGAGGCAGGAACGCCCCTACACCCTGTTCCTGCCTCCCCCGAGGGATTCGCAGCGGCATGTACATCCCCGGGATGAGCACCGCCCCGGGTTACATCCGCGGGCTGACGACCTGGCCGGGCGGCGCCGCCTAGCGTCCCTGTCATGACCAGCGAAGAGAACAGCGGCAAGGGAACAGGGGCCGGGACGGTCGCCATGCGGGAGGCGGCGGTCCGGGTGAGCGGATCACGCACGGCGTACGGGGACGCCGTTGCCCTGAACGGGGTGTCATGGGCGTGTTCAACACCGTCGTGCTCAGCGCCCGGGAGCGCCGGCGCGACCTCGGCATGCTCAAGTCGATCGGCATGACGCCAGGCCAGGTCACGGTGATGATGGTGGTCTCCATGGCCGGGCTGGGCCTGCTCGGCGGGATCCTGGGACTGCCGCTCGGAGTCGCGGCGTACCACGTGGTGATCCCGATAACCGAACACTCGGCCCAGCTCACCTTCCCGGCGAGGATGCTGGATGTCTGGCACCCCGGGTCGATGACACTGCTGGTACTGGCCGGGGTGGTGATCGCGGCACTGGGCGCGGTGATCCCGGCACACGTCGCGGCACGGCAGGCCATCGCCCGGGTGTTGCGCACCGAGTGAGGAAGGGGCGCGCTCGGCACGACGGAACCATGAGACGGGCCTGCCCCTGACGCGGGAGGTTCACCGGAGCGAAAGCGGGAGACCAGCGGTGCGGTTCCTCGGACCGGGCGCGAGAAGGATCACATTCGGGTGGCCGGAAACCGGTTGGTCGGGGGTGGGAACGTGCCTGTACACGGCGCATTTAGATGCTTCATGCATCGAGATGCGTACGCCCCGTGACGTGCACTGATGCCCCTAGGGTCGGTTTTCGGTCCGCCCGCCGACGTGCGGACCGCGTCCCAGTCCCCGTCGAAAGGCAGGCGAGCGAAGCTTTGGCCAGTGCCACAGCCGCCTCTTTGTCCACCCCGCTGAAGACCTCCCGGGCCCCCGAAGCCACCGTCACCGAACCCGCGCTGGTCAAGCGTGCCGTGAAGGCCGCCGCGCTGGGCAACGCCATGGAATGGTTCGACTTCGGTGTCTACAGCTACATCGCGGTGACCCTGGGCAAGGTCTTCTTCCCCTCGGGGAACCCGACCGCCCAGCTCCTTTCCACCTTCGGTGCCTTCGCCGCGGCCTTCCTGGTACGGCCGCTCGGCGGCCTGGTCTTCGGCCCGCTCGGCGACCGTGTGGGCCGGCAGAAGGTCCTCGCGGTCACCATGATCATGATGGCGGCGGGCACCTTCGCGATCGGCCTGATCCCGTCGTACTCCACGATCGGCGTCGGCGCGCCGCTGCTGCTCCTGGCCGCGCGGCTGGTGCAGGGCTTCTCCACCGGCGGTGAGTACGCGGGCGCGTCGACGTTCATCGCCGAGTACGCGCCGGACAAGAAGCGCGGTTTCTTCGGCAGCTGGCTGGAGTTCGGCACGCTGGCGGGCTACATCGGCGGCGCGGGCCTGGTCACGGTGATGACGGCTCTGCTGTCCTCGCACGACCTGCTGACCTGGGGCTGGCGGATCCCGTTCCTGATCGCGGGCCCGATGGGCATCGTCGGCCTGTACCTGCGGCTGCGGCTGGAGGAGACCCCGGCGTTCGCGGCCGAGGTCGAGAAGGCCGAGGCGAGCCGGCCGCGGGTGCCGCTGCGCGAGATGGTGGCCGGGCAGTGGAAGGCGCTGCTGCTGTGCATGGGCCTGGTGCTGGTCTTCAACGTCACGGACTACATGCTGCTGTCGTACATGCCGAGCTATCTGACCAGCGAGCTGAAGTACGACGAGACGCACGGGCTGCTGGTGGTGCTCGGCGTGATGGCGCTGATGATGATCGTGCAACCGCTCGCGGGTGCGCTGTCCGACCGGGTCGGCCGCCGGCCGGTGATCGCGGCGGGGTGTGCGGGCTTCCTGCTCCTCTCCGTCCCGGCACTGCTGCTGATCCGGCAGGGCAGCCTGCTCGCGGTCGGGCTCGGCATGGGGGCGCTGGGGCTGCTGCTGGTCTGCTTCACGGCGGCCATGCCGTCCGCGCTGCCCGCGCTCTTCCCGACCCGGGTGCGGTACGGCTCCCTGTCGATCGGGTTCAACGTGTCCGTGTCGCTGTTCGGCGGCACGACTCCGCTGGTGGTCACGGCACTGATCGGGGCGACCGGGAACATGATGATGCCCGCCTACTACATGATGGCCGCGGCGGTCGTCGGCGGGTTCGCGGTGTGGCGGATGACGGAGTCCGCGGGGCGGCCGCTGCCGGGGTCGGCGCCGTCGGTGGAACAGGGCTGACCGCCTTCCGGCGGGTGAGCGGCGTGGGCCTGCCCGGGCGGGCGGTTCGTCGCCCCCGCCGCTCCAGTCCTGAGGGGCTCCGCCCCTGCGCCCCGCGAGACTGCGCCCCGCAAGGATCGCGGCGGGCGACCGGGGACTCCCCTGCGGATTCGGCACGTGTCAGCCACGCCTGAGCCCGGTTCACACCTCGTCGCGGTGGGTGAGGTGGCCGTTGGTGAGCCGCCAGTAGTGCCGGTGCGGCGTCAGTCGCCAGGTCTCGTCGGCGGCGAGCGCCTGTGTGATCCATTCGTGGAGCTGAGGGAGCGCGTGCGCGAGCAGAAGCGTGCGGGTGGCGGCACGCTCAGTGGCATCGACGGGGTGGACGTCCACGCGGAAGCCGATCATGTCCGGGTGGATGCCACGGCCGTGGTTGCGGGGGTCCGGAGCGATCCATTCTGCTCCCAGGACGATCGCCCCGCTGTCATGTCCGGTGAGGAACCGCAGGTCCGTGACCCGGGCCATGCGAGGGCCGAGACAATCGCCGATGTCGGTGGTGGTCAGTGGCCAGGCACGGTGCCGGGGCAGTCTTCGATTTCGCGCGGACATGGCGAGCAGAATGGCAGAAAAGGCCGGTCGTCGCGCACGAGGCCGACGATGTCGCGCCCCCGGGGACATGGACCGCTGCCCGCACTTGATCCGGCTGGTGGGAGTACGCGAGTCCCGACCGACTCGCCGTGCCGGCCGGGCCCGCCTGGGGTGGCGGGAATGCCGACGTGGCCGGGGGGATCGGTGGCATGCTGGCGGTGGCCGTGGCGGGGGCGACCGTGTTCGCCGTACGGCGGTCACGGCGGCTGCTCGAGGTGCCGCCGGGGTATCCGACCAGTACCGGACATGGAAAGGCAGTGGGCGCATCATGAGCGGGTCGCAGCTCTGGGACGACGTCGACTTCTACTTCTCCAGCCACCTCTCGCCCGACGACGAGGTGCTCCAGGCGGCGCTGCGCGACAGCGAGGCGGCCCAGCTCCCGCACGTCAACGTCACGGCGAACCAGGGCAAGCTGCTGCAGCTCCTCGCCGAGATCCACAACGCCCGCACCGTCCTGGAGATCGGCACGCTCGGCGGTTACAGCACCATCTGGCTGGGCCGCGCCCTGCCCGCCGACGGGCGCCTGATCTCGCTGGAGTACAGCGCCAAGCACGCCGAGGTCGCCACCCGCAACATCGCCCGGGCGGGCCTGGACAAGATCGTCGAGGTACGGGTGGGCCCGGCCCTGGAGTCGCTGCCCAAACTGGCCGACGAGAACCCGGCCCCCTTCGACCTGGTCTTCATCGACGCCGACAAGTCCAACAACGCCCACTACGTCGAATGGGCGCTGCGGCTCACTCGCGGGGGCAGCCTGATCATCGTCGACAACGTGGTACGCGGCGGGCGGGTCGTGGACGCCGAGAGCATCGAGCCCGACGTACGCGGCACCCGCGCGGCCATCGAGCTGATCGCCGCCCACCCGAGGCTGAGCGGCACGGCGATCCAGACGGTCGGCAGCAAGGGGTACGACGGCTTCGCCGTGGCCCGGGTGCTGGGGTAGAGGCCGTACCCCGGCTTCACTCCTCGTGGTAGAAGCCCACGTTCACGCTGCGCGGCTCGGTGCGGTCCTGGATGATGATCTCGCCGGAGCCGCCCCGGGGCAGCCGTACGGTGCCGCCGTAGGCGATGGTCTGCGCGTACTCGCCGACGGTCAGCCGCACCTCGGAGGACGGGTCGGCCTGCGAGCCGCGCAGCCAGGACACCTGCCAGCCGCCGTCGGGCCCGCACAGGAACTCCAGGTGGACCCGGGAGACGAAGAGCCAGTCCTCGGGTGTCACCAGGCGGCACACGGCCCCGTCGCGGCCCACCCGCAGCACGGCGCCCGGTTCGCTGGGCGCGTCGGCCATCGTCATGCCGGCCGTGGCGCCCGCGTCCGCCGCGGAGACGGTGGCCATGGTGAGTTCGAGCACGTGCGTTCCCCCTGGAATGTGCTGGTGCGGCGGCCGGATGGCGCTCCGCCGCCGCATGATAAAACGCCCGGCCCGGCCGCGTCCGGCACAATGACCTCATGACCGAGCGAAAGCCACCGGGTGTGCCGTTCGAGTCCTGGGTCGACAAGCAGATCCACGACGCCGAGGGGCGCGGCGAGTTCGACCATCTGCCCGGCGCGGGCAAGCCGCTGCCGAGGGACCTCGAGAACTCCTATGACGAACTGTGGTGGGTGAAGCGCAAGTTGGCCCGTGAGGGCCTGGCGGTCCTGCCACCGGCCCTGGCCCTGCGCAAGGAGGCCGAGGACGCCCTCGCGGCGGCGTACGCGGCGCCCTCGGAACGGATCGCACGGGAGATCATCGACGACGTCAACGTCAAGATCCGCGACATGATGTTCAAGCCGCCGCCCGGCCCCCCGCTGGGCAAGAAGCCGTACGACGTCGAGGAGGTCGTACGTGAGTGGCGGGAGCGCCGGGCGGCGGCGGACAGGACGGCGGACAGGACGGGTACGGCCGGGGCGTCAGAGGTGTAGCAGGCGCTCCGCCAGTTCTCGGTAGTCCTTCAGGGCCAGCCGGAGTTGCTCGGTGTCGGCCTTGGCCCCCGCCTTTTCGTCGGTGGACTGCCAGGACTGGCGCAGGGTGCGGCGCCGCTGGGTGATCGCCTCCGTGAAGCGGGCGGCGACCTCCTCCATCACCCGGTCGGCCTCCGCCACGGCGTCCCGGGGGCCGTCGATGAACCCGGAGACCGCCTGCTGCAGCCGTAGCCCGAGCTTGTCGCTCTCCTCGTGCGCGACGAGCGGCGAGGCGGAGGCAGCGGAGACGGCGGGCGTCGTCGTGGTCCGCGTGGTGCCGGTCGCCCCGGCGGAGGGCCTCGCGGCGCCGGTGTCCGGGCCGGTGCCGGTGTCCGGGCCGGTACGGGTCTCCGTGTCGGTCGTACCGACGCCGGTCTTACCGAAGCCGGTGGTCCCGGTGTCGGTGGTCCCGGTGTCGGTGGTCCCGGTGCCGGTGGTCCCGGAGTCCGTCTTTCTCATGCCGGTCGTCCCGGTGTCGGTCTTGCCGGTGCCGGTGGACCTGCGGTCGGTCGTACCCGTGCCGGTCTCCCCGGCCCCGGGCCTCGCGGTGCCGGACTCGGTGTTCCAGGGTGCCCGGGTCCCGGAGGTCTCGGTCAGCGGCGTCTCGGCTCCGGATCCGGTCGCCTCGGCCCCGGGTGTCTTCGCGTCGCGTCGGTTCACGTCGGTCATCTGTCCTACCTCCCCGCGACCTGGTGGCGCTGGAAGAAGCGGTTGGGCCGGTGGGCGTGCTGTGCCTTGTGGGAGACGGCGTTGCGCGGCTCGGAACGCGTCAGGTCCTCGAACAGCGCCCGCGCCTCCAGCATCGCCGCGCGCAGCTCCTCGGTGTCGGTGCCGGGCGTGCCGTCGGCGGAGGCGCCGGTACCGGTCCCGGTCGGGGCGACGGCGCGGTGGACGCGCCGGTAGCCCTGGACGTGACCGGCGTGGTGCACGGACAGCGCGGCGAGCTGCTCCTCGTACTGCCCGCCGTCCGGGAAGCCGCGCGCGCCGGCCACTTCGGAGATCAGCCGGTCGACCTCGGCCACCGCCTCGCGCGGCGAGTCGACGAAGTGTTCCTGGGCGGCCGCCCAGCGGGCCTCGAACCGTTCGCGCTCCGCGGGCTCCAGGGGCCGCTCGTGCAGCCCGCCGTGCCGCTCCAGCCGATCGGTCAGCTCGCGCTCGGCAGCCTTGGTGTCGCCGTCGTGCCGGGCCAGCACGTGGTCGTACTCGGGCCCGAAGCGCCGCCTCAGGTTCCGCCCGCCGTTTCCGCCGCGGGCGCGCATGGTCATGACGGCCGCGACAACGACCACGGCCGCCACGATCACGATCAGGGCAATGATCAAGCCTGTGGACATGTCTGCCTTCCGGTGTGTCGGCCCCGTGGGCCGGTTCATTGCCCGGGTTGCCCGGAAGGAGGCCCACAAACGACGCTCAGTCAGCGAAGCCGCGCGTTCGGGTGACCGGCCGCGGTGCGGCGCCGGCTATTTCGGTTGCACCGGGCACCCGTCCGCTCCCCACAATGCGGGCATGACCTGGACCATCGCACCGGAACCCGTGGACTCCCCTGTCGCCGCCGCGCTTTGGCGGGCGTACTACACCGAGGTCAGCGACCGCTGGTACCTGCTGCACGAGGGGCGGCGGACCGGCACGGAGGAGCTGGAGCGGGGGATCGCTGCCGGTACCGGTGCCGAACTCGCGCCGCCGACAGGGCGGTTGCTGGTGGCGTGGTACGACGGTGAACCGGCCGGCAGTGCGGGGGTACGGCTCCTGGACCCCGCCACCGCCGAACTCACCCGGGTGTTCGTGCCGGCGGCGCTGCGCGGCAGGGGCGGCGCGGCGCTCCTCGTGGGCGCCGCCGAGGAGGCGGCGCGATCGCTCGGCGCCGGGCGGATGGTCCTCGACACCCGGACCGACCTGGTGGAGGCCCGCGCCCTGTACACCCGGCTGGGCTACGAGGAGTGCGAGCCGCACAACGACGACGTGTACGCCGAGCACTGGTTCCGCAAGGACCTCAACCGACCCTGACCGCAGACCCGTTGTGCGGCCGCTCCCGCTCCGAGCCGCACAGTTCGCCGGTCAGCTCCTTCACCAGCCGGTCCAGGTCGGTGGGCCGCTCCGGGCCCCACCAGTCGCCGAGCAGTTCGGCCAGCGACTCCTCGCGGACCCGGGCGAGCCGTTCGGCGACCACGCGCCCCTGCTCGGTCGGGACGAGGTCGGGTCCCTCGCGCGTGGCGAGCCGGCGCTCCTCGAGCTGGCGGGCGGCCTCGATGATCACGTTCAGCGGCACGGTGGTGCGTTCGGCGAGCATGCCCGGCTCCACCGAGCCGTACCGCCTGATCCGCAGCAGCATCCAGCTCGCCCCGGGCAGCAGGTCGTAACCGGCCCGTTCGGTGATGGTCCGGTAGATCTCCCGCCGCCCCTCGCGGGTGCCGAGCAGGGACAGCGCCCGGCACACCTCGTCGTACGAGGACCGCTCGACCGGGTTGGGGGCGATGGTCTCCGACGCGTCGGGCGCCGTGACCGAGCCGCGCAGCCGGTCCTCCTTCAGGAACCAGGCCAGTACGAAACCGAGCAGGGCGACCGGCGCCGCGTACAGGAACACGTCGGTGATCGACGACGCGTAGGCGTGCAGGGCGGCCGGGCGCAGCGCCGGCGGCAGGGCGGCGATGCCGCGCGGGTCGGACTTCAGCGCGTCGGCGGACAGTCCGGCGGGCAGCCGGACGCCCCGGAAGGCGTCGGTGAGCCGCTCGCCGAGCCGGCTCGCGAACACCGAGCCGAAGATGGCGACGCCGAAGGAGGCCCCGATGGACCGGAAGAAGGTGGCGCCGGAGGTCGCGACGCCGAGGTCCTCGTAGGAGACGGCGTTCTGCACGATGAGGACGAGGACCTGCATGACCAGACCGAGGCCCAGGCCGAAGACGAAGAAGTACACGCTCATCACGGCGGTGGAGCTGTGCTCGTCGAGGCGGTGCAGCAGGAGCAGCCCCAGCGCGGTCACGGCGGTGCCCGCGAGGGGGAACACCTTCCAGCGGCCGGTGCGGCTGACGATCTGCCCGGAGACGGTCGAGGACAGCAGCAGACCGAACACCATCGGCAGCATGTGCACACCGGACATGGTGGGCGAGACGCCGTGCACGACCTGGAGGAAGGTCGGCAGGTAGGTCATCGCGCCGAACATGGCGAAGCCGACGATGAAGCTGATCACGGCGGCGAGGGTGAAGGTGCGGATGCCGAACAGCTTCAGCGGCAGCACGGGTTCGGCGGCCCGGCGTTCCACGGCGACGAAGGCCACGGCCAGGACGACGCCCAGCACCGCCAGGCCGATGATCTGCGGCGAGGCCCAGCGCCAGGTGGTGCCGCCCAGTGAGGCGACCAGGACCAGGCAGGTGGCGACCGCGGCGATCAGGAAGGTGCCCAGGTAGTCGATGGCGTGGTGGGCGGCCCGGCGCGGGATGCGCAGGGCGGTGGCGATCACGGCCAGGGCGACGACGCCGACGGGCAGGTTGACGTAGAACACCCACCGCCAGCTCAGGTGCTCGGTGAACAGCCCGCCGAGCAGCGGTCCCAGCACGCTGGTCGCGCCGAAGACGGCCCCGAACAGCCCCTGGTAGCGCCCGCGCTCGCGCGGCGGGACGATGTCGCCGACGATCGCCATCGACAGCACCATCAGCCCGCCGCCGCCCAGCCCCTGCAGCGCGCGGAAACCGATGAGCTGGGGCATGTCCCGCGCCATGCCGCACAGCGCGGAGCCGATCAGGAAGATCACGATCGCGGTCTGGAACAGCTTCTTGCGTCCGTACTGGTCACCGAGCTTGCCCCACAGCGGGGTCGCGGCGGTGGAGGCCAGCAGATAGGCGGTGACCACCCACGACAGGTGTTCCAGCCCGCCGAGGTCGCTGACGATGGTCGGCAGCGCGGTCGACACGATCGTCTGGTCGAGGGCGGCGAGCAGCAGGCCGAGGAGCAGGGCGCCGATCGAGACGAGGACGTTGCCGCTGACGTGCTCGGCGTCCTCGGGGCTCTGTGGTCGCCTCGTCGTGCCGTGCGCATCCAGGGCCATGGAGACCTCCCGGGGCTCGTGTGACACCTTCCATCGTCAACGGTGTCACCCGTTATGGCCCGTTGAGTCCTCTCGGGGCCGGTATTGCCGGGGGCCGACGTCCGAAGTTGTGGTGAAGGTCTGCATAATCTGTGGAGCCCTGGGGCCGGTGATCCGTACGGGGAGGGACCGAACACGTGGCAGGACCGAAGGGCCACTCATGCCCGGAATGCGGCGCGCCGAAGGGGCCGCGCAACGCCCCGTCGTGCGGCTGCGCCCAGCGGGCGTCCGAAGCCCTGCGTGACACGCGCACCGCGGAGGCGGCCGCGGCGGAGGACTTCGATCCGCTGCGGATACGGCCGTACGTCGACCTGGACGCCCCGGCCGACGCCACGATGCCGCTGCGTCTGACGGAGGGGGCCGCGGCACCGGTGCCGCCACGGGCCGGGGGACGGCCGGAGGAGCCGGGCCCGCCGGAAGGGCTGGAAGGGCCGGACGGGCCGGAAGGGCCGGACGCGTCCGGCAGGGCGCTGGCGCCCCCGCCGGTCACTGAGGTGACCGAGCCGGTGGACCGGCTCGACCGGCCGGAGGCCGTGGACGACGGGGAGCAGCCGGTCCGCCGCCGTCGCAATCTGCTCCTGGCCGGCGCCGCCGCGCTGGTCGTGGTCCTCGCGGCAGCCGGTTTCGCCGGCGGCCTGCTCTCCCACGCGACCCCGTCGCGGGACGGGGCGGCCCCCGAGGACGTACGGGAGAAGGTCCCGGACGTGTCGGCGAGCGCCCCGGTGACGCCGAGCCCGGCGACCGCCTCCGCGTCCGCGTCCGCCAGTACGTCGGCGCCGGCCACCCCGTCCAGCGACACGAGCCCGTCGGCGTCCCCCTCGGCCTCGGCCTCGCCCACGGCCCCGCGGTCCCCCGGCCCCAGCCGCTCCGCCGAGCCGAGCGAGATCGAGACGCGCGCCCACACCCCCGCCCCGGCGGGCACGTCCCCGAGCCCGGTACTGCGCCCCGGCGACCACGGTGCGGAGGTCACCGAACTCCAGCTCCGCCTGCGCCAGGTCGGCCTCTACGCCGGCGACATCGACGGCGACTACTCCACCCAGGTGGAGACGTCCGTCAGCACCTACCAGTGGACCCGGGGCATCCAGGCCGACGAATCCGGCGTGTACGACGCACCGACGAGGGCGAAGCTCGAGTCGGAGACGTCGGAGCCGTAGGCCCGTGCGCGGCCGCGGGCGGTGCCTGGTGCCGGGCCGCCGCGACCGCGCGGCCACCGGCTGCCGTACCCGCCGGGCCGCCGTCGCGGAGCGGCCGGGGCCGGGTGGGTTTCGGTTTCGCGTACGGTGCCGGACCGCCCGCGGCCGGTGGACCCCTACGCGCCGACGTGGAGCCGCATCCCCCCGCCCCCGAGCGCTTCCACCCGGACGTCCCGCAGATCCCGCACGGTCACGTCGGGCCGGTGGGACGCGGCTCGCGGGCCGATCCCCACCACCCGCATCCCGGCCGATCGCCCGGCGGCGATTCCCGCCCCGGAGTCCTCGAACACCACGCACTCGGCGGGGTCGACGCCCAGCTCGGCGGCCCCCTTGAGGAAGCCCTCGGGATCGGGCTTGCTCGCGCCCACCGACTCGGCGGTGATCCGCACGTCCGGCAGGGGCAGTCCGGCGGCGGCCATCCGCGCCGTGGACAGCGGAACGTCGGCGGAGGTCACCAGCGCGTGCGCCAGCCCGGCGGCCCGCAGCGAGGCCATGAACTCCACGGCGCCCGGGACGGCGACCACGCCGTCCGTGTCCGCGGTCTCCGCCGCGAGCATGCGGGCGTTGTCGGCGAGGTTCCGCTCGACCGGACGGCCGGGCAGCAGCAGGGCCATCGAGGCGTGCCCCTGACGCCCGTGGACGACCTTCAGCACCTCGTCCCCGTCCAGTCCGTGCCGCTCGGCCCAGCGCCGCCAGATCCGCTCCACGACGGCGTCCGAGTTGACGAGGGTGCCGTCCATGTCGAGCAGGAGGGCGCGGGCGGTGAGGACGGTGGCCGGCATCGGCAGCTCCAAGTGACTGGGAAGACAAAGCGCCCCGCCCGCCGGTCAGGGGAAGCGGGCGGGAGCCACTTTGTTCCCCCACGGTACAAAACATGTGCCGCTCCCGCCACCGCTCCGGCGAGGATTCACCGCCCGTTCAACTCAGCCGGCAACGGCTTCGTACAGGCTCCAGGCGCCGAGCCCCAGCATCAGCACGGCCGCGACCTGCGTGATCAGCCGCAGCGGCACCCGCCGCATCAGTGCCTGCCCACCGACGATGCCCAGCCCGGCCACCGCCCACAGCCCGAGCACCGCACCGAGACCGACGGACAGCGCGTCGTCGTACCGGGCGGCGAGGTTCGCGGTCATGATCTGGGTGAGGTCGCCGAACTCGGCGACCAGGATGAGCGTGAACCCGGTACCGGCGACCTTCCAGAAGGACTGGTCGGCGGGCTTGCGGATCTCCTCCTCGCCGTCGCCCTTCTTCAGGAGCAGCACCGCGGCCCCGCCGACGAAGAGCAGGCCCGTCAGGGCGTGCACGATCCGCTGGGGCAGCAGGGTCAGCACGCTGCCCGCCGCGACGGCGAGCACGACATGCAGGAGGAAGGCGGCGGCGACGCCCACGAAGACGTACGAGGCGCGGTAGCGTGCGCCGAGGACGAGCCCGGCGAGCGCCGTCTTGTCCGGCAGTTCCGCGAGGAAGATGACGCCGAACACGAGCGCCGTCACGGTGATGCTGATCAAAATCCCTCAATCGGTCGGGGCCGCCCCGCCGAGAGTGCTGAACCTCACATGAGACACCTCGGCACGGCAGCGCTGTCGGCGCCCGTGCCATGGAGCACGGGCGTGCACTGCTTGCCGAAGGTCTCGCTGGGCGGTCCGCACGGGATCCGCCTCCGGGCGCCGGCTCAGGCTGGCTGAGCAGTATGTCGACGGTCCGGCGGAGAGCTACTCCCCTTCTGCGCCACCCATCGTACGGGACGCGAAAGTTCCGCCCGACATCTTGTCGTGTCATGTACGTGTCATTAACTTCTTACCGGGCGCACACCTCCCCGCAACACGGTGCCGCGAGCATTCCCTCGCTCGCGCCCCAACACCCCCACCCCGCAACGGAGTTCACATGACCCGCCGCTCAAGGTTCTACGCGCGTCGACGCCTGAGCATACTCGCGGCCCTCACGGGCCTGATAGCCTCCGCCGCCCTCTTCGACTCCCCGAGCGCCTCCGCCGCCCTCCCCACCCCGGTCAGCGCGGCCACCGCCCGCGGCTACCTCGCCTCGCTCACCGTGGCCACCGAGAACCGCACCGGCTACAGCCGCGACCTGTTCCCGACCTGGATCACCATCAGCGGCACCTGCAACACCCGTGAGTACATCCTCAAGCGGGACGGCACGAACGTCGTCACCAACTCCGCCTGCACCGCCACCAGCGGCAGCTGGTACTCCCCCTACGACGGCGCGACCTGGACCTCCGCCTCCGACGTCGACATCGACCACCTCGTCCCGCTCGCCGAGGCCTGGGACTCCGGCGCCAGCAAGTGGACCACCGCCCAGCGCCAGGCCTTCGCCAACGACGTCACCCGGCCCCAGCTCCTCGCCGTCACCGACAACGTCAACCAGGCCAAGGGCGACCAGGACCCGGCCACCTGGATGCCCGCGCTGACGTCCTACCGCTGCACCTACGTACGCGCCTGGGTCCAGGTGAAGTACTACTACGACCTGTCCGTCGACTCCGCCGAGAAGACCGCGCTCACGAACTACCTCGCGAACTGCTGACGGAGTCTCCCGCCGGCCCTCCGGGACTCCCCCCTGCGCCGTCCCGTACCGAACGGGGCGGCGCAGGGCGCGCTGGACGGCCTTGCCGGAGCGGCTGGACGGAACCGACGCCGAGTGCTACCTGATGAGTCATCAGTTTTAGCCATGTGCAAGGCGGTTGTCCTTGGATGTGCTGACCGGAGGCGGACATCGAGCGACCTGCCCCTGCGGCCCGTCCAGGTGTGTATTGCGTCACGCTTTCGGGCGCCGAAGCGATGGTGACAGCCGCCCCACATGGGGCGGAGGCCGAAACGGAACCGCAAGCGGAAGCCGAACCATGGCCAAATGTTGAACTTGCAAGCACCCATTAGGCCCTCCTAACCTGGGTCCCTCGTTCGGTACCGCCACCCCCACCGACCGGCCAGTCCCCTACCGGTCCGACCGAAACCGAAGGAGCAACCCCCCATGTCCGCTCGTCTCAACGCCGCTCAGCCCTACGCCCTCGGCCTGTTCCGGATAGTCGTCGGCCTCCTCTTCACCGTGCACGGCGCCGCCTCGCTCTTCGGAGTCCTCGGCGGCGCGATGGGCACCCACGGCGGCACCATCTCCGCCGGCACCTGGCCGGGCTGGTACGCGGCCGTCATCCAGCTGGTCTGCGGCGGCCTGGCCCTGCTCGGCCTCGGCACCCGCGGCGCGGCGCTGCTCGCCTCCGGCTCCATGGCGTTCGCGTACTTCGACATCCACCAGAAGCACGCCCTGTGGCCGATCCAGAACGGCGGCGAGCTGGCGGTGCTGTTCTGCTGGTCGTTCCTGCTGCTGGTCTTCACCGGCTCGGGCGCCTTCGGCCTCGACGGGCTGCTCGCGCGGCGCACGGCCGGCTCGGAGGAGCGCGCGACGGAGCGGGCCACGGTGGCCGCCTGACCGGCTCCGTTACCCGGACGCCGCGGGCGTCCGGGTAACGAGCTCACCACAATCGCCCCATGTGACCCCGCTGTCACACCCTCGGCGTACGCTGTATGGCTGTCATCGGGGGAGCAACGGGAGTCGTCGTGTTCGAGAGCGTGGGGTCGCTGGCAGCCGTGACGGCCGCCGGGCCATGGATCTACGCGATGGTGGCCCTGTCGGTCCTGCTCGACGTCTTCCTGCCGGTACTGCCGAGCGGTGTGCTGGTGATCAGCGCGGCCACCGCGGCGGCGGCCGGCTCGCACGCGGCCGCAGGGGGCGTGCCCCACGACGTGCCCGACATCCTGACCCTGATCGTGTCCGCGGCCACCGCCTCGCTCGTGGGCGACCTGGTGGCCTACCGGCTGGCCTGGCGCGGCGGGGACCGGCTGGACCGTGCGATCGCCCGCTCCCGGCGCCTGACCACAGCGCAGGAACGTCTCGGCGCGGCCCTCTCCCGAGGCGGCGGGGCCCTGGTCGTCCTGGCCCGCTTCGCCCCGGCCGGCCGATCGGTCGTCTCCTTCTGCGCGGGCGCCGCCCACCGCCGCGCCCGCGACTTCCTCCCCTGGTCCGCCCTGGCCGGCCTCTCCTGGGCCGCCTACAGCGTCGCCCTCGGCTACTTCGGCGCGCAGTGGCTGGGCGCCACCTGGCTGGCTACCGGGGTGTCACTGGCGGCGCTGTTCCTCGCGGGCGCCGGAGCGGCGTACGTGATGCGGCGCCAGCCCGCGTAGTCCGTTCAGGACGCGTCCACCGGGGGCCGCCGCCCCCGCACCTCGAGCCCGCCGAGCAGTTCCGCGGTGGCCTCCGCCACCGCGTCCACGGCCCGCTCGAACACCTCCCGGTTGTGGGCGGCGGGTGCCCGGAACCCGGAAATCTTCCGCACGTACTGCAGCGCGGCGGCTCGAATCTCGTCCTCCGTGGCCTCCCCGGCCAGCACGGGCGGACGCAGTGTCTTGATACTCCGGCACATGTCACCAGTGTCCCGCACGCTCCCCCGGGATCGACCACCCGTTCGCATGAACCTCCCCAGCACACTCGCCCCTCAAAATCGAACAGGCGTATCATTGGCGTGTGGCTGCGACCTATGACTTTCCGAGTGACCTTCTCGCCGGTCAGGAGGAGCTGCACCAGGTCAGGGCCGAGCTGTCGGCTCTGCTGAAGCGGCTGCCCTGGTCGGTGGAGCCGCTGGACGGCTTCAGTGACGAAGGCGGCTGGCGCAAGGTGGAACGCCCGGCCTCCCCGGGCTGGTCGGCCGATGAACAGGCCGAGGTGGAGAAGCTCCGCCGACGCGAGCACGAACTCGCGGTCTTCGTCAGCTGCCACCGCTTCTGGGCGGAGGTGGCCGCGGGCGACCGCGTGGACGCCCGCACGAAGCTCAAGCACGCGCGCACGACGCAGACGGAAGAGGAAGAAGAGGAAGAAGGCGACTGACAAGCAGACGACCCCGGCCGCGGCGGCCGGGGTCGTCTCACGGTGGGCGCGGACGGTTTCGAACCGCCGACATCCTGCTTGTAAGGCAGGCGCTCTACCCCTGAGCTACGCACCCGCGACGAGTCGACAGCCTACATTGCCGGGAGCCCTCTCTCGCAAACCCGTTCCGGGGGGTTACCCCTGCCTGGGATACGGGAGCGCTCCGGATGGGTTCGCGGGCCGCCGGTTCCCAGGGTCGGTCCATGACCTCAGCCGCCCGCACCTCTTCCCTCCGCCGTACGGCCGCCCTCGGCGGTCTCGTCCTGCTCACCGCCGCGCTCTCCGCCTGCGGGGCCTCGGCGGGCGACGACAAGCATCCCGACCACCGCTCCTTCACCCTGCACGGGCACACCCTCGTCGTCGACTCCGACGACTCCGCGCTGGAGATCGTCGCCGCCGGCTCGAACAGGGCGGGCACGGTCGAGGTCACCCGGTGGTTCGAGGGCTCGACCGTGGTGGGATCGGACCCGAAGGCCAGCTGGTCGATGAAGGACGACCGGCTGGTGCTGCGGATGAAGTGCTCCGGGTTCATCGCCGACTGCGCCGCGAGGCACCGCATCGAGTTGCCGCGCGGGATCGCGGTCGAGGTGGAGGACGGCGACGGCGGCGTCCGGGCGCACGGGTTCCGGGACGCCCTCGGGATCCGTACGCACGACGGTTCCGTGCACGTCACCGACTCCACCGGCCCCCTCGAGGTACGCACCGACGACGGCTCCGCGCACGCCGACGTCTCCTCGCCGCGGGTCCGCGTGACCTCCCGGGACGGCTCGGTGGACCTCGTGCTCGGTGCCGTACCGGACCTGGTGGAGTCCCGCACCGAGGACGGGTCGGTCACCATCGGGCTGCCCCGGGCCGTGTACCGGGTGACGACGAGGACCGCCGACGGCGGGGACCACGTCAGCGTGCCCCGGAGCGGCTCCAGTCCCCACGTGGTCTCCGCCCGCACCGCGGACGGGAAGATCACGGTGCGAACAGCGAACTGACCGGCCCGTGTGTTCGTCCTCAAGGGGTGGGAGAATGGCACCCCGCAGGGCGAACCACGGCACGGGAGAGGGATGTGGCGGCGACACCCCGAAGGACTGCTGGTCCGGTGCGTGGCTGGTTCGGCGGCCGGGCCGAGGACCGGCGGGCGGAGGCGCAGGCCGCCAAGGACGACGCAGCCGCCGCGTTCTACGAGCTCGACACCGCCCAGCGTGACCTGCGGATCTCGATAGAGACGATCAGCGCCGTGGACGACTCCCCCGCGGCCCGTCGCGCGGTCGCGGACTTCGAGGCGCTCGGACGGCGTATCGACGAGGTCAGCCGGCGGTACATCCAGGCGGTCGACGCCCACGATCTCGACCGTGACGACCTGGAGGCGTCCGCGGCCGGCCGGGCCCGTGCCGAGCTGAGCGCCGCCAAGGACGAGCTGGTGCGGGTCAAGCAGGAGCTGGACCGCTTCGGCGACTCGCTGGGGCCGCTGCTCGGCAAGGCCGAGACGCAACTGGCCCGGCTGGCGCCCGCGGTGGAGCGGGCCCGGCAGGCGCTGCTGGCCGCGTCCGACGCCCTCGACGCCGTACGGGAGTCCGGACTCGGGGCCGACGATCTCGCTGCCCGGCTCGCCGCCCTCTCGCCGGAGCTGACCAAGCTCAACCAGGGCGCCGGGCAGCACGGCCTGCCGCAGACACTGGAGCGGGCCGAGCGGGTGCGGCGGGAGGCGGAGGCGATCCGCGCGGAGGCCGCACGACTGCCGGAGCGGGCCGCCGAGATCGACCACCGGCTGGTGAGTCTGCGGACCCGTGCGCAGGCCCTGACGACCCGGGCGGGGCAGGTGGAACCGGTGCTGAGTGAGCTGCGGCGCCGCTTCGCCGCGGCCTGCTGGCAGGATCTGCAGCACGTGCCAGGGCAGGCCGCCGAGAACGTGCGGCAGGCGGAGCGGAAGCTGTCCGAGGCGCAGGCCGCCCGGGACGCCCAGCGCTGGCCGGACGCCACCTCGCTGCTGTCGACGGTGCGGGCGCTGCTGAACGCCACCGACGAGGCCGTGTCGGCCGCCGGTGACCGGCTGGCCCGGCTGAACGCCGTGCAGAAGGACCCGCAGGCGGAGATCGAGCGGACCCGGTTCGCGATCCGGGACGCCCAGCGGCTGGCCATGACGGGCCGCACGACGCCCGACCCCCGGCACGCCCGGCCGCTGGACGACGCCGTGGACCGCCTGGACCGGGCGATCGCCACCCTGGAGGGCCGCCACCCCGACTACTGGTACTTCCTGACCGAGACCGAGGCGGTCCGGCAGACGGTGGCACGGGTGGTCGGCCAGATCCGCGAGGAGCGCGGGGGCGGCCACTGAGCCGTTGCCGCGTGGGCCGGGCGGGCGGATATTGGGAGATACCTACGTTCTGCGCCCGCACCACAGGGAGGCGGAGATGGCCTCGCCCCACACAGTGCGCCCGGGGAGCCGCCGGCGGATCAGTTTCGACGAGCACCTGCCGGTCGACCACCGGCTGAACACCGTCTACCGGATCGGCGCCGGTCTGATGGGCCTCTTCCTGCTGGTCTTCGGCATCTTCGGCGTCGTCCACCACATCGGCTTCTTCGACACCGGCGGGAACACCGTCATCGGGCTGAACACCAACGGCACGCTGAGCGTCCTGTCGATCGTCGTGGGGCTGCTGCTCTTCGTCGGCATGGTGGTCGGCGGGAACTTCGCGTCGACGCTGAACATGGTCCTCGGCGTGCTGTTCATCCTGAACGGCTTCCTGAACCTCGGCCTGCTGGACACCGACTACAACTTCCTGGACTTCAGGATCCAGAACGTGTTGTTCAGCTTCGTGGTCGGGCTGCTGCTGATGGTCTTCGGTATGTACGGCAGGGTCGGTACGTCCCTGCCGCACGACAACCCCTACTGGCGGGCCCGCCACCCCGAACCGTCGCCGCAGGAGGAGCGGCTGACGCTGGAGCAGCGGGACCGGGAGGGACCGCAGGATCAGGTGCGGTAGGCGTAGAACGCCGCGTTCGGGTAGGAGGCGACGAGGCTCGCCACCGACCGGTTGTAGGTGTTGGTGGAGTGGTACGTCACGTACGGCACGCCCTTCGGGCTGCGGTAGGTGACGATCATGGAGTGGTCCTTCTCGCCGTCCTTGTTGAAGTCCATCTGGAGGACGTCACCGATGTCCGCCTGGTAGACGTTGGCGAGGCTGGTGACCCGGCCGGAGGACAGGGCGAACCAGGAGAACTCGTTGACGCCGACGAACGAGTCGGACTGGATCTCGGAGTTGCCGAACCACTTGTGGAAGTCCGTGCCGTCGCCGGGCACGTGCTTCCAGCCGCCCGCCTTCAGGGACTGGCTGACGAAGTTGGTGCAGTCGCCGCCGGCGCCCGCGCCGTTGAAGTCCGGGTAGTCCTTGTTGTAGTTGTTCCAGTACTTCGTCGCGTACGCCACCATGGCCTTGTAGTCGTAGCCCTTGGCGGTCATGTTCTTGGCGTTGGCCGGCGCGGGCCACGTGGTGGCCGAGCGGGCCGCCTCGGGCGGGCCCGCGTCCGCGGGGGCGGGGCTGGCCTTCACGGCGACCGGCTGCTGGGCCACCTGGTTCACGGCGATGTAGCCGCTGTCGGTGTCCTTGACGTCCGTGAGCTGCCAGTTGCCGCGCCGGTCGGCCTTGAAGGTCAGCTCGTGGTGGGCCTGGAAGCCGGTGGTCTTCGGCTCGGTGCCCTTGACCTTCGCGTAGGTCAGCGTCGTGGTCTCGGTGACATCGGCCTTGGCGGTCCGGCCGGTCACCCGCGTCGCGTCCAGCGTGACCCGGGTGCTGCCGTCGCTGTACTTCTCGCCGAGCTTCGACAGACGGGTCTTGCGGCCGCGCAGCTCGGTGAGCGCGGAGCTCTCCTCGCGGTTCTGCGTGGCGGACATCTTCACGCCGCCGGTGAAGCGGGACGTGGCCCGCTTCGTGCCGGCACCGCTCACCAGGGCTTCCGTGCGGTCGGTGAAGACCGCGTCGGCCAGCCGCTGGAAGGTCGCCTTGGTCGCCGCGTCCACGGTCGGATCGTCGACGACCGCCGCGCCGGCGCTCCAGTTGGGCACCAGGGCCACTCCGGCGACCACCGAGGCGGCCGCGGCCGTCACTATGGCGGCGCGGCTCCGCTTACGGCTCAGTTTTCTGGATTTCAATGAAGTTCCCCTCTACACCGGTACTCCTACCGGGAGATGGCATCTTCGCACGGCGTGTGAGCCGGTTGTGAAGGGGGATGCACAAGTGGAATCAAGCGGTTACAGGCCTCACTTGACGACTGTCGCCCAGTCCGGGTTCTGCGCCGGATCCAGGGCGCGCAGGTTGGCAAGGGTCGAGGGCTTCTGTACATCCATCCAGTCGGCCAGTTCCTTGAACGAGACGCATTTGACGCCCTTTTTGGTGCAGACGTTCTTGATGACCTGGTCGACGGACTTCATATAGATGCCGCCGTTCCAGTCCTCGAAGTGGTTGCCGACGAACAGCGGTGCGCGGCTGCCGTAGTAGACGCGGTTGAAGCCGTTCATGTACGAGTCGACGGTCTGCTGCTCCCACTTGGAGTACTGCGCCGGGTCGCCGTGGACCTCGCCCTTGGACTGGTTGTAGAGGAAGTTGAAGTCCATCGAAAGGCCCTGGTTGTTGGCCGAGTACGGAAGCATCTGGAGCGGGAAGTCCCATACGCCGTCCTTCTTGGTCGGCCATATCTGGAAGTTGCCGGGGGAACTTGCGTCATAGCGCCAGCCGTAGCTCTTCATGGCCTTCAGCAGGTTGGGCTGGCCCTCCAGACAGGGCGCGCGACCGCCGGTGACCTCCTTCCGGAAGTCGAAGGGCAGCGCGGGGATGTCCTTGAAGCCGGTGTTGGTCTTCCACTTCTCCACGAAGGAGTAGAACTGGTCGATCTCGCTCTTCCACTGCCGGACGCTCCAGTCGCCACCGCCCTTGGCCCCGCAGAAGTGGCCGTTGAAATGGGTGCCGATCTCGTTGCCCTGGTCGTACGCCTGCCGGAGCTGCTCCAGCGTGGTGCGTATGTGCTCGTCGGTGGCGTAGTCGATCGCGGCGTCACCCGGCTTGTGCATCGGGCCCTGGTAGAGGTCCTTCTTGCTCTTGGGCAGCAGGTAGATGCCCGTGAGGAAGAAGGTCATGTGGGCGTTGTACTCCTTGGCGAGCTCCCGGTAGTGGGAGAAGAGGTGGTCGCTGCCCTCCAGTGCGCCGTCCCAGGAGAAGACGACGAACTGGGGCGGCCGCTCACCGGGCTTGAGCGGAACCGGCTTCAACTGGCCTTTCTGCGGGCCGGTGTAGGAGGTGGAGCCGTCTCCGAGGATCTTGGTCTTGCCGTCCCACTTGGGCTCCGGGGTGCGCTTGCGGGCGGCCTTGCCGCTCTTGCTCGGGCCGGTGGCGGCGGTGGGCGTGGTGTCGTCCGGCCGGGTCAGGACCAGGAAGCCCGCGACCACGGACGCCACGACGAGGAGGGCGGCGAGGGTGATGACCTGGGGGCGGGTGGCCCGTGAGGAGCGGCGGCGTGGGCGGGCTTTGCGGCGGTGGCCGGTCGACGGCTTCGTGCGGGTCATGCGGGGCTCATTCTGCGAGGCGGGGACGGCGGGTCGCCGGGGGCGGCCGGCGGGGGGGCGGCGGGTTACGGGGCGGTGTGTTGCGGGGCGGTGTGTTGCGGGAGGCGGCCGGCGCGGTCAGCCGAATCCCATGGCGCCCGACCAGACGGTGTAGGGGACGCTGTCGGTCGCGGTGCCGGCGAGCCCCTTGAGCGGCAGCGGCTCGAGGGACTTGGCGAGGTCGATGCGGTAGACGACGACCGCGGTGGACACGGAGGAGGCGGTGCCCGCGTACCAGGAGGCGGTGTCGTTCTCGGTGGTGCCGGCCTTCCCGGAGACCTGGACCGTGGCGGGCGCACCGTTCGGGTGCGCGATGAGGAAGGACTCCCTGAGCGCCCGGCTGACGTCCTCGGCCACCTCCGTGCCGACCGCGCGGTGCGCGCGCGGGGTGGCCACGGCGACCTCGGCGCCGTTGCGGGTGATCCGGCGTACGGAGTACGGCTCGGTGTGCTTGCCGGAGGCGGCGAACGTGGCGTATCCGCCGGCCATCCGGATGGCGCTGGGCGTGGAGTTGCCCATGGACAGGGCGGGCACCTGCGGGCCGATGCTGGAGGGGAGCAGCCCGGACGCCTCGGCGGTCTGTCTCACCTTCTCCAGGCCGGTGTCCATGCCGAGTTGCATGAACGGTGCGTTCACCGACTGGGCGAGCGCCTTGTCCAGGGTGATGTCGCCGTAGGACTTGCCGCCGTCGTTGTGGGCCGTGACCCGCTTGCCGCTGCGGTCCCAGTAGGGGCCCTCGGGTGTGGTGACGATGTGGCCGTCGTCGCCGTCGTAGACCGTCTCGGGCGAGATCGGGCTGGGGATCCCGTTGCGTTCCTTGACGACGCCGTGCTCCAGGCCGGCGGCGTAGACGAACGGCTGGAACGCCGAACCGGCCTGGACGGTGGTCGCGTTGGACTCGTTGTAGCCCTGGGTGCGGTGGTCGGGGCCGCCGTAGACGGCGAGTATCCGGCCGTCGGCGGAGACCGAGGCGGCTCCGTAGTGCGCGGTCTTCGCCTCTTCGGGGTGGTCCTTCTTCGCCTGCCTGCGGGCCTGGGCGACGGCCTTGGTCAGCGCGTTCTCCCGCTTGCGGTCGAAGGTCGTGTAGATCTGGTAGCCGCCGAGGTCGAACTGCTTGTCCGTGATGTGCGCGGCCTTCTTGGCGTACTGGGACGCGAGCTCCACCAGGTAGTCGCTCTGCTCACCGGTGTCGTACAGCGGGTTGCTCTTCAGCGGGTCGGGGAACTTCGTGTACGTCGCCCGTTCCCGCGGCGACAGCTTGCCGATCTTGACCATCCGGTCGAGGATCCAGGACCAGCGCTCCACGGCGCGCTCGTGGTTGGCCTTGCTGAGCGTGGGGTCGTACAGGCCGGCGCCCTTGAGCAGGCCGGCGAGGCAGGCGGCCTCGGACGCGTTGAGCTTGCTGACGTCCTTGCCGTAGTACGCCTGGGCCGCGCGCTGGATGCCGTAGGTACCGCGGCCGAACCAGCTGGTGTTGAGGTAGCCCTCGAGGATGTCGTCCTTGCTCATCACGTTGTCGAGCTTGAGGGCGATCATCGCCTCGGTGAACTTGCGGCTGACCGTCTGGTTCTGGGTCAGGTAGACGTTCTTCACGTACTGCTGGGTGATGGTGGAGCCGCCCTCGGTGTCCCCTTCGCCCACCGTGCGCCACAGGGCCCGGCTGATGCCCTTGAAGGAGATGCCGGGGTCGCTGTAGAAGTTCTCGTTCTCCGCGGCGAGCACCGCCCAGCGGACGTCCTCGGGTATGTCCTTCAGGGGCATCGCCTGCCGCTGCACCCAGCCGGTGCGGGCCATGGGCGTGCCGTCGGACCAGAAGTAGACGTTGTCCTGCTGGGTGGCGTACGTGTTGAGGTTGTCCGGTATGTCGGTGACGGCGTAGGCGGTGACCAGGAACATGCCGGTCAGGCCGAAGGCCGTCAGCCACGTTCCGACCCACTGCCGCCAGGAGGGCATCCAGCGGCGCCAGCCGGTGCGGCCGGGGCGCGGGTAGACCGGCCTCAGTTTCCGGGCGTACGCGGATATTCGGGCGGTGAGCGGGGCGAGGCACCGTGCGGCGGTGGTGGTGACACGAGCAACGGCCGGAGGCAGGGCGCGCTTGCCGCGCGGCTTGCGGCGGTCGACCCGCCGGCCGGGCGTGCGGGGGTGGTCCTTGAGCCGGAGCACACGCAGCGCCATGGTCTGGTCCGGCATCGGCGGCGCGCCGTCGCCGCGGGCGGCCGCGTCGGGGGTACGCTCGCCCGCGGCGCCCTTGCCACCGGTGCCCTGGCCGGGGAAGTTCCTGCGGAGGGCGTCGACGTTCAGCTGCATGGTTTCGTCGGGCGGCAGCGCCCCACCGGGCGCCGGCCGTTCGCCCGGCCTGGCCCGGCGCCCCCGGGATCGGCGGTCCTGCCCCGGGACGCCCTCCCCCTGACCTGCCTCGGTCACTCCTGTGTCTCCCTCCGCACTATGATCTTGCGCGCGGGTGACACTCAGCGGGTGGACTCGACCGCCGCTCACGCGACGGACAGCCTCCCTCTTCCCCCGGTCTTGCTCCGGTCCTGCGGCTCCTCGCGGCACACACAAATTAGCAGTGATCTTCGCAGGATCTCCGCACAAGCGCCCGACAGAAATCAACACTAATGAAACTCTGAGCTGCGACTGTCAGGGTGCCGGCGGTTAGCCTAGCCGTATGCCTCGCTACGAGTACCGCTGCCGCAGTTGTGGAGACACGTTCGAATTGAGCCGTCCGATGGCCGAGTCGGCCGCGCCGGCCACCTGCCCCGCCGGTCATGACGACACGGTCAAGCTGCTCTCCACGGTCGCCGTCGGCGGATCGGCGACCGCCCCGGCACCCGCGCCCCGTGCGGGCGGCGGCGGTGGCGGGTGCTGCGGCGGCGGCTGCTGCGGCTGAGCCACCCGGGCTCGGCGTCCACCGGATCCGCGCCTAACGCGAAGCCCCGGCCGCCCTGAGGAACTCCCGGGTGATCCGCTCCCCCGCCAGCACCCCGCGCTCGGGCAGTGCGGTGATCCCGGGGGCCGTCCAGTCGGTGTCGGCCAGTTCTCCGTGGCCCGGGCGCCAGCCCCGGTCCACGGCCAGCAGGAGGTCGGCGTCGAGGAGCGAGTCGCCCGCGCCGAGGACGAGGTCCGCGCCGGTGCGGCGGGCGACCTCCCGGACGGCCGCGCTCTTGGTGAGCGGCTTGGGTACGGCGTAGAGCTTGCGGCCCTGCAGGGAGACCGTCCAGCCGCGGTTCTCCGCCCAGGCGGCGAGCTCCTTCACCCACTCCTCGGGGAGCAGCTCACGCTCCACGACCAGGTAGGCGAAGAGGTCCTCGGCGGCGCGGTGCTTGCGCAGCCACACCGGGTCGGCGGTCCGCAGCAGATGCTCCTGCACCTCCGTGAGCGGCGCGCACTCGCCGGCCAGCCGGTCGGTCACCTGCCGGTGCCAGTCGCCGTCCGAGACGCCGTCCACCAGCAGATGGCCGCCGTTGGCGCAGATCGCGTATGCGGGTGCCGGACCCGGCAGGTTGATGCGCTGGTACTGCTTGCGGGTACGGGTGGTCGTCGGCACGAACACCGCCGTGTCCCCGAGCTCGGTGAGCAGCCCGGCCGCCGTCTCCGTCATGTACGACAGCGGTCTGCTCTCGTGCACCTCCACGCAGAGCAGGCGGGGTGCCCGGGCATCGGGCATGGTCAGCGCCAGGGCCGCCGCGGAGTAGATCAGCGTCCGGTCGAGGTCGCTCGCCACCAGCACCGGCATCAGACGTTCACCGCCCGGCCGTCGGCGCCGGTCGCACCGCGCGTGTACTGGGGGTGGATCAGGCCCACGCAGGTGTACGGCAGCCCGTCGACCTCCTCGACGGGCACGCCCCGCTGTTCGGCCAGCAGGCGTACGTGGTCCAGGTCGGTGCCCGCCCCGGCCCGGGCGAGGATCTTCCACGGCACGCGGCGCAGCAGCACGCGGGTGGTCTCGCCTACGCCGGGCTTGACGAGGTTCACGTCGTGGATGCCGTACTCCTCGCTGATGCGTTCGACCGCCTTCCAGCCCTCCCAGCTGGGCGTGCGGTCACCGGCCGCCAGGTCCTTGACGGCCTCGTCGACCCGGTCGGCGACGGCCTGGAAGCGGGCGGAGACGGCGTCCAGGAAGGCCACGGAGACGTCCACGGCGGCCAGCTCGCGGTAGAACTTCGCACCGTGGAAGTCGTGCGGGCCGACCAGGTCGGCGCGCAGCACGGTGCGGGAGATCAGGCCGGAGACCGTCGAGTTGAGACAGGCGGAGGGGATGAGGAAGTCCTCGCGGGTGCCGTACGTCCGCACGCAGGAGCCCGGGTCGGCCAGCACCGCGATCTCCGGGTCGAAGCCGGTGACGTGGTCGGAGGCCTCGAACGCGGCCAGCGCGTCGGCCAGTTCGCGGGTGATGGCGCCCTTGCCGGTCCAGCCGTCGACGAAGACGACGTCCCGGGGGTCGTGGTGGGCGGCGAGCCAGCGCAGGGCGTTGGCGTCGATGCCCCGGCCGCGCACGATCGAGACGGCGTAGTGCGGCAGTTCCAGGCCGTGCCGGAACCGCGCCCAGCGGCGCATCAGCACCCCGACGGGGGTGCCCGCGCGGGCCAGGGAGACCAGGACGGGCCGGGGGGAACGCTCGGCGATCACCGTCTCGGTGACCACGCCGACCGCCTGGGCGATCCGGTCGGCCGAGGCCTCGAGGGCCGCGTGGAACAGTGCCTGGTACCGCTCGCTCGGCTGGTACTCCACCGGCAGCGACTCGGCGTAGTGCGCCCCGCCGCTCTGGATCGCCTCCTCGCGTTCCTCGGTCGGCGCCTCCAGCGTCACGTCCGAGAGGTCCCGCAGCAGCCAGCCGACCTCCTCGGGCGCGTACGAGGAGAAGGCGGGGCCGCGAAGGGGCTCGGGCAGCATGGGGGGCCTTTCGGGGGCGTACGACGGTACGACGGCGAGCAGGACGTGCGGGGCGTGCTCGGCCAGCTGGGCCAGCAGGCCCCGCGGGGCGTGCAGTGCGGGGGTGTCGGCGGCCGAGTCGACGACGGCGACGACCGCGTCGAAGCCGGCGCCCGCGACGTTGTACGCGTAGCGCTCGCCGGGGCCGTCGGCGGGGTCGTCATGGGCGGGGAAAACGATTCGGCTGCGTATCGCGTAGCCGGGGACGTCGACCGCGAGGACGGGCGAGCGGGTGGTGGTGGAGTACCGCACCTCGCCCGCCACCGCCCGCTCCAGTGCCTCGGCCAGCCGCAACGGGGCGTACATCAGTTCCTCGAACCCGAGCACGAGCACCCGACGGGCGTCGCCGGGCAGCGCCTCCACGAGGCGGGCCGCCATGGCGGGGAGGGCCTTCTCCAGGCGTATTCGGTGCTGGGGTGTGAAGCCGTGCCGACCGCCGTCGGGGAGGCCGTCGGGCCAGTGCAGGTCTATGCGGGTGACGTGGGGGTGGGTGCGGTCGTCGTCCGGGTGCGGGCCGTCTTGGGCTGATCGCGCAGTTCCCCGCGCCCCTGAGGCGGCACCCGCATCGCCCCTCAGGGACGCGGGACTGTGTCGATCTGCGGCTCCGCCGTGGGGTGCGACCGGCCACGACGCAGCCGCCGACGACGAACCACCCCCCGCGGCACTCTTCGCCTCGTACCGCGTCACCAGGGCCTGGCCCTTCTCCAGCACACCCTCCGGCAGGAGGACGGTGCCCGAGGCGGCGGCCACCAGGTCCACGCGGGCGCCGATCTCCCGCGCGAACTCCTCCAGCCGCCCGGCGTCAACCGCCGACCGCATGTCGACCAGCGCCACCACGACATACCGGCGACGCGGATACCGCGCATGAAGATCACGCACGGTGTTCAGCACCGTGTTCCCCGTGGAGAACTCGTCGTCGACCAGGACCAGGGGGCCGTCGCCGGACAGCAGGGCCGGGTCCTCGGGCAGCAGCAGGTGCGACGTGGCGTGCGAGTGGGACTCCTCGAAGCCGCCCGCCGGGGCGACGCCCGGGACCGGGCGGCGGGTGGAGTGCAGGTACGGGGCGAGGCCGAGCCCGTCGGCGACCGAGTGGCCGAGGCCGGTGGCGGTCTCCGCGTAACCGAGCACGACCGCCCGGCGCGCCTCCTCGTCGCCGAGCAGGTCCCGGACCCTGCGGCCCAGGGCGACCCCGTGGCCGTACACCACCGACGGCGACTGCGGTACGTGCTTGCCCAGCACGTTGGAGACCAGCAGGTGGGCCCGCTTGGGATTGCGGCGCAGGGCGAGCCCCACCAGGCCCGTCAGCGCGTCGTCGCCCCTGAGCTCGACCCCGAGCCGCTCGGTGACCCAGGCGCCGGACCAGACCTCGTCGTTCACTGGCTTGTTCATGCGTCCCTTGTGTTCAGCCGGGGATTCCGGCGGCGAGCAGCTCCACGAAGCCGACGTCCTCGTTGGCGACGCCGAACACCTCGGCGCGCAGCATGACCCGCTCGGCCCAGGCGCGGTGCGGCTTCACCTCGTTCATCTTGTTCGTGTACGCCGACCTGAGTACACCCCCGCCGTCCCGGTCCGGCCGCAGGATGTCCGCCGCGTCGCTGAACTCCTCGTGGCTGACCACGGACAGCGCGTGCACGGGAAGTACATGCGAGGGGTGGATGCAGGTCTTGCCGAGCAGGCCGTTGGCCTGGTCCAGGGAGATCTCCCGCAGCAGCCCGTCCATCGCGTGCTCGATGAGCCGCTCGCGCAGTTCCACGGCCTGCCCCTCCAGGAAGGGGCTGTGCCGCAGCATCGGCTTGAACATCCGCTCGGGCACCCGGAAGTACTCCCACACCGGCCCGGTCACCGTGAACCCGGTGCCGTCGGCCCGGCCGAGCATGTTCACCACGTCGGCGATCACGGAGGCGACGATCTGCACGTCGTACGCGGTCATGTCGGGGGCCCGGCGCAGCCCGTAGGAGGAGCAGAAGTCGGTGACGCCGAGGCGCAGGGCGAGCACCCGGTCGCGGTACTTGTCGACCGCGCGGAAGATCCCCTCCAGGGCCTCCACCCGTGACTCCAGGTACAGCAGCTCGGGCGACTCCAGCACGGGCATGGCGAACAGCCGCCGTCCGCTCTCCGTCTCCGCGCCGGCCAGCGCCTCCAGGAAGGGGATGCCGCGTTCCTCGGTGAACTTGGGCATGACGAACCCGGACAGCAGCCGGACGGCGGGGCCGAGGCGGCGGACCAGGTCGGGGATCTGCTCGGGGGCCCGGACCCTGATGAAGAGCAGGGGCGGCTCGGCGCCGTCCCCGGCTGCCAGGTCGGCGAACTGCCGTACGAGGTTCTCCTCGCCCGCCCCGACCTCCGCGTCGTCGATCGAGTCCTCCAGGCACAGCACCATCGAGACCACGCCGTTCCGGGCCTGCTTGACGATGTCGTCGGCGAGCCGCGGCCGCGTGGCCGGGCTGTACAGCGTGGCGCCCAGGGCCGCCGACAGCAGCCGGGCCGGCGAGTCGGCGGTGAACTCGCAGGGCTCCTGGTGGAAGAGGCGCTGCCGCACCTCAGGGGCGATGTGCCCGAAATGACGCATGGAACTCCCCCGTGGCACAAGGTGAACCTGTGATCTGGCGAACAGGTGGCCGGTAATAGTACGTACTTCTCCATGTCCTGAGTTCCCCAGGACCATGAATTTCAAGTAACGGCGGGCGTGCGCATTCGTTTCCACAGCCCGACCCCGCATTGTCGTGACCAGGACCGAGAGGGCAGGATGACCGCATGACGCACGCGATGCTGAAGGGGTCGAACCTCCCGCTCGAAGCCACGACGGTGCGCGCCGTGCTGCGCTGGGCGCCCGGGCAGGGGGTCCCGGACGTCGATGCCTCGGCGCTGCTCCTCGGCCCCGACGGTCGTGTGCGCTCCGACGAGGACTTCGTCTTCTACAACCAGCCCCGGCACCCCTCGGGGAAGGTGTGGCGGCTCGGCAAGAAGCGCGTCTCCGAGGGCCTCACCGACACGATCCAGACGGATCTCGCCGGTGTCGAGCCCGGCGTCGGCCGTATTCTGCTGGTCGCCTCCGCGGACGGCGTCCCCTTCGACCACGTACAGGCCCTGCGCATCCTGCTGTACGACGCCGCCGTCCCCGAAGGGGAGCCGCTGGCCCACTTCGACATCAAGCCGGAGACCGGCGCCGAGACGGCGCTGATCTGCGGTGAGCTGTACCGGCGGGGCGAGGGCTGGAAGTTCCGCGCGCTGGGCGAGGGCTACTCCAACGGGCTGAAGGGCCTGGCGACCGACTTCGGCATCTCGGTGGACGAGTCGGAGGCGGTGGACGAGGAGGACCCCTCCCCGTCCCAGCCGCTGCCTCCGGAGCAGCCGACCACCCCGGGCCAGTCCCAGCCCGCGTACGGCTATCCGCAAGCGCAGCCCGCCACCACCCAGCCCGCCTACGGGTACCCGCATTCCGCGAGCAGGCCGACGTACGGCTACCCGCCCGCGGCGGCCCTCCCGGACCTGGACCCGGACTTCCGGCTGCCCCCGCAGGGGCCGCAGTTCGTCGGGCGCTGACCGGGCGCGGAGCGGGTCACTTCTCCACCTTGGTCTTGTAGCCGCGCCCCCACTGCAGCCCCCACCCGTACAAGCGGTCGAGCTCGGCCTGGAACCCGTACACGAACTTCACCTCGCGCCGGACGACCAGTTCCCCCTTGACGTTCTCGATCAGCACCACCGCGCAGGAGCGGGCCTGCTGGTGGCGTTCGTCGAGGCCGATCTCGATCCGGGGGCCGTTGCTCGGGTAGAGGGTGACGATCGCGTGCGTACGGTCGAAGGCCGGGGTCTGGTCGTAGATGTAGACGAAGACCAGCAGCCGCTTGATGTCGTCCCGGTGGTCGAGATTGACGTACATCGTCTCCCCCGACGCCGAGCCGAACCGGTCGTCGCCGCTGAGCTTGACGTACGGCGGGGCGTTGACGTCCCCGAGGTAGCCGCCGAGGGGCTGCACCACGCCCTTGGTGCCGTCCATGAGCTCGTACAGGCAGCCGAGGTCGAGGTCGACGTTGACCATGCTCTGGCCGTGCCCGAGGACCTCCGCCGGTTTGAGCGCCTTGAAGGGGTCGCGGAACAGGCTCGGGCGGGGGGCGCCGTCCAGGTCGGACGTCCGCATCCGCCAGGTCAGGTTGACGCGCAGATGGCCGGTGGCCGCGCCCTGTTTGGTGAGGGACACCTGGTGGTGCCGTTTGGTGAGCTTGATGGAGCCGCTCGCGGCACTGCCGGAGTCGAAGTCGTCGGCACGGGCTCCCAGCAGCCCGTCGAAGAAACCCATTCCCGCCCCCAGGTCCTCGGGTCACAAAGGTGAGCGGGGCGGCCGCCGTGGACGGCCGCCCCGCTCAGAGCGTTCCTCACTCGGGGCGGCGTCACACCCCGGACGAGACCTCAGCCTTCTCGTCCGCTTTTCCCTCCGCGTCCGCCAGGGCGCGGTTGCGGCGGACGGAGGACCAGAAGGACCAGGCGATCAGGACGACGCCGACGAGGCCGGTGATGACCTCGTTGATCTCGTACTGGATGGTGACCATGAGGATCACGGCCAGGGCGCCGATCGCGTAGTGGGCGCCGTGCTCCAGGTAGACGTAGTCGTCCAGGGTGCCCTGGCGGACCAGGTAGACGGTGAGCGACCGGACGTACATCGCGCCGATGCCCAGGCCCAGCGCCATGAGCACGATGTCGTTGGTGATGGCGAACGCGCCGATCACGCCGTCGAAGGAGAAGGACGCGTCGAGGACCTCGAGGTAGAGGAACATGAAGAACGCGGCCTGGCCGGCAAGGACCACCGCGGACCGCTTCTTGCCGGTGCGGGCGGCCTCTTCCTCCTCCTCGTGCTCGCGCTCCTCCTCTTCCTCGAGCTTGTCCTCGAAGTAGCCGGAGAGACCGCCGACCACCATGTAGGTGATCAGGCCGGCGATGCCGGCGATCAGGACGGTCTGCGCCTTGTCGACGTGCGCGCCGCCGTGCTGGTGGGCGTGGGTGGCGAAGGTGAAGGCGGTGATCAGCAGGACGATCAGCGCGATGCAGACCGACAGCATGTCCACCTTGCCGAGCTTGGCGAGGGGGCGCTCGATCCAGCGCAGCCACTGGATGTCCCGGTCCTCGAAGATGAAGTCGAGGAAGATCATCAGCAGGAACATGCCGCCGAAGGCCGCGATCGCCGGGTGGGCGTCGGTGACGAGCTGCTGGTAGTGGTCCTTGTTGTTCAGCGCGAGGTCGACGGCCTCGACGGGCCCCATCTTGGCGCTGATCGCCACGATCACGACCGGGAAGACCAGCCGCATACCGAAGACCGCGATGAGGACGCCGACCGTGAGGAAGATCTTCTGCCAGAAGGCGCTCATCTTCTTCAGGATCCCGGCGTTGACCACCGCGTTGTCGAAGGACAGCGAGATCTCCAGGATGGCGAGGATCGCCACGATGCCGAAGGCTTCCCACCCCCCGTAGAAGATCGCCGCGACCAGACCGAGCGCGGTGACCGCGAACGACCAGCCGAAGGTTTTGAGAAGCACTGCTTACCCCATCGTGTCGGTACGAGTCCGCCCCGGGCCGTACTCGGCTTTACTAACTATTGACCACGAAGTCTAGAGCGTGGCCCTGAAGCCGGGCCAGGAGGGGCGTTCCGGTCAGACCTAGGAGACGTTGACCCCGAAGTCCATGGCGATGCCCCGCAGTCCGGACGCGTACCCCTGTCCCACCGCCCGGAACTTCCACTCACCGCCGTAACGGTAGAGCTCGCCGAAGATCATGGCGGTTTCGGTGGAAGCGTCCTCGC
This sequence comes from Streptomyces sp. NPDC001348, assembly GCF_053597535.1. NCBI lineage: Bacteria > Bacillati > Actinomycetota > Actinomycetes > Kitasatosporales > Streptomycetaceae > Streptomyces > Streptomyces sp. NPDC001348. The sequence goes on from NZ_JBSFIK010000046.1 coordinate 65,575, forward strand.
TCAGGTCGTAGCGGGCCAGTTCCTGGCCGTCGGCCTGGTTGACGACCCGGATGAAGGCGTTGGAGACCTGGCCGAAGGTCTGGCCGCGCTCGTCCGCCAGGTGGATGGAGACGGGGAAGACGATCTTGTCGCACTGGGCCGGTACCTTCGGCAGGTCGACCAGGATCGACTCGTCGTCGCCCTCGCCCTCACCGGTGAGGTTGTCACCGGTGTGCTCGACCGAGCCGTCCGGGCTCTTGAGCTGGTTGTAGAAGACGAACCACTCGTCACCGAGCACCCGCCCACTGCTGCACAGCAGCGCGCTGGCGTCGAGGTCGAAGGGGGCGCCGGTGGTGGAGCGGGCGTCCCAGCCCAGTCCGATCATGACGTTGGTGAGGTTCGGTGCGGCCTTGGAAAGGGAGACGTTGCCTCCCTTGGCGAGCGTGACGCCCATGTTGCTGGTCCTCCCCTTGGGGCCTGCCCGGCCCGGTGCTTCTTCTTCGGTTGTCCTGCACGTCCGGCGCCGACCGTAAACGGTGCGGCGCCGGAGCTGGGCCCTGTCGTTTGGATCATCCCGGCATCGCGGGGCCTGGCACGCACATCTGCGGCGTTGTCGTCGGTCCCCGACGCTCCGCGTCGACTCCCTCCTCCGCCTTGCAGCTGCACGCACCAGACCCCGCTCGGGCCGACTGGAAGGTGCCGTGAGCCAAAGCCGGCCTGATCCAAACGACAGGGCCTGGCGGGCGGGGTGCCTCAGACGTTGACGCCGAAGTCCTGGGCGATGCCGCGCAGGCCGGAGGCGTACCCCTGGCCGATGGCGCGGAACTTCCACTCCGCACCGTGCCGGTACAGCTCACCGAAGACCATCGCCGTCTCGGTGGAGGCGTCCTCGCTCAGGTCGTACCGGGCGATCTCCTGCTCGCCCGCTTGGTTGACCACGCGGATGAACGCGTTGCGGACCTGGCCGAAGGACTGCTGGCGGTTCTCGGCGTCATAGATCGACACCGGGAAGACGATCTTCTCGACGTCGGCCGGGACGCCGGCCAGGTTGATCTTGATCTGCTCGTCGTCGCCCTCACCCTCACCGGTGATGTTGTCACCGGTGTGCTCGACCGAGCCGTCCGGGCTCTTGAGGTTGTTGAAGAAGACGAAGTGCTGGTCGCTGGCGACCTTTCCCGAGTTGTTCAGCAGCAGCGCGCTGGCGTCGAGGTCGAAGTCGGTGCCGGTCGTGGTGCGGACGTCCCACCCCAGACCGACGATGACGGCGGTCAGGCCCGGGGCCTCCTTCGTCAGCGATACGTTGCCGCCCTTGCTGAGGCTGACTCCCACGAGTCCTCCATTGGTGTCCAGGGGCGGGGAGCCCCGTCGCGTGCGTCGGATACCGGATCAACGAGTCGATCCTAGTGACGGGTTCCCGCCCCACGCAGTCCCTGCGACCTGAGAATCGCAGGGTGTCGGATCAGGAACGGAGGGTTCAGGACCGGAGGGTGTCGAGCGCCTTGACGTACTCGTTCAGGTCACGGGCGTCCGGCAGCGCGTTGACGACCGTCCAGCGGACCACGCCGTCCTTGTCGATGACGAAGGTGCCGCGCACGGCGCAGCCCTTGTCCTCGGCGAAGACGCCGTAGGCGCGGGAGACCTCGCCGTGCGGCCAGAAGTCGCTCAGCAGCGGGTACTCCAGCCCCTCCTGCTCGGCGAAGACGCGCAGCGTGTGGATGGAGTCGTTGGAGACGGCGAGCACCTGGGTGTCGCGGTCGTCGAACTGCGGCAGGTTGTCCCGCACCTCGCACAGCTCGCCGGTGCACACACCGGTGAAGGCGAAGGGGTAGAAGAGCAGCACCACGTTCTTCTCGCCGCGGAAGTCCGACAGCTTCACGGACCTGCCGTGGTTGTCCTTCAGCTCGAAGTCGGGGGCCTTGTCGCCGACCTGGATCGCCATCGTCCTGCATCCCTTCGGTGGGGCTGTTCGGGTGGGAACACCCTACGCAGCACCCACCGCGGACGGCGGCCGGGCCGGGGCGACCCGCCCCGGCCGCCGTCCGTCGACGAGGCCTACTTCCTGGACTTCGCGGCCTTCGGCGTCGCCAGGCGCGAGCCGCTCCAGTCCTTTCCGACGCTGACGCTCTTCGACGCCGTCAGGCCCGCCGTGGTCGCGGCTTCCGAGATGTCACTCGGCTCCACGTACCCCGAACGGCCGGTCTTCGGCGTGAGCAGCAGGATGGCGCCGCCTTCCTCGATGTACGTGGTGGCGTCGACCAGCGCATCCGTCAGGTCGCCGTCGTCGTCGCGGAACCACAGCACGACGGCATCGGCCACGTCGTCGTAGTCCTCGTCCATCAGATCGCTCTCGATGACTGCCTCGATGGACTCGCGGAGCTCCTGGTCGACGTCGTCGTCGTAGCCGATCTCCTGGACCACCTGCCCGGGCTGGAACCCCAGCCTGACGGCAGGGCTCGTCCGCTCCTCCGCGTGGTCCGCGGTCGCGCTCACGGGTTGCCTCCTGATCATGTCTTGTCGATTGTCTCAGCCACGCGCGTGCGCGAAGCATTGGCCGTAGTCCACACGGGCCGGACGGATCGCGCAAGTACCCGGCCGTCCGGACCGCCGAAACGGTGACGATCCGGGCCGTGTCGCCGCAACTCACGGCACCGTATCGCGAGCCCGGCGGACGTACACCCCACCGTTGTGCCCGGTTTGCGAGCAATGGAATCATTCAGAATCATCCACGCGCACGACCCTCGAACAACTTTGCAAGGCCGGTCACCCCCCGGGCGTATCGTTGCGTTTTGGCCGGGCCTGCCCGAGTGCCACTCGAGAGGGACCGTACGGACGCATCGGCTACCTCACGGTAGAGATGACGTACGCCTTCCCGAGGTACACGATGGGGAACGGTGTAGACACGAGCAACAAGAAGTGGCCCTCTGACAGGTAAGGAACAGCGTGGCTTCCGGATCCGATCGCAACCCGATCATCATTGGCGGCCTTCCGAGTCAGGTTCCTGACTTCGATCCCGAAGAGACCCAGGAGTGGCTCGACTCCCTGGACGCCGCCGTCGACGAGCGAGGCCGGGAGCGGGCCCGCTACCTCATGCTGCGTCTGATCGAGCGGGCCCGCGAGAAGCGCGTGGCCGTGCCCGAGATGCGCAGCACGGACTACGTCAACACGATCCCCACCAAGAGCGAGCCGTTCTTCCCCGGCAACGAGGAGATCGAGCGCAAGATCCTCAACGCGACCCGCTGGAACGCGGCCGTGATGGTCTCGCGCGCCCAGCGCCCCGGCATCGGGGTCGGCGGGCACATCGCGACCTTCGCCTCCTCCGCCTCCCTCTACGACGTGGGCTTCAACCACTTCTTCCGCGGCAAGGACGAGGGCGACGGCGGCGACCAGGTCTTCTTCCAGGGCCACGCCTCCCCCGGCATCTACGCCCGCGCGTACCTCCTCGACCGGCTCTCCGAGGAGCAGCTGGACGGCTTCCGCCAGGAGAAGTCGAAGTACCCCAACGGCCTCTCCAGCTACCCGCACCCGCGCTCCATGCCGGACTTCTGGGAGTTCCCCACGGTCTCCATGGGCCTCGGCCCGCTCGGCGCGATCTTCCAGGCGCGGATGAACCGCTACATGGAGGCACGCGGCATCGCGGACACCTCCAAGTCGCACGTGTGGGCGTTCCTCGGCGACGGCGAGATGGACGAGCCGGAGTCGCTCGGCCAGCTGAGCATCGCCGCCCGTGAGGGCCTGGACAACCTGACCTTCGTGGTCAACTGCAACCTCCAGCGGCTCGACGGCCCGGTACGCGGCAACGGCAAGATCATCCAGGAGCTGGAGTCGCAGTTCCGCGGCGCCGGCTGGAACGTGATCAAGCTGGTCTGGGACCGCACCTGGGACCCGCTGCTCGCCCAGGACCGGGACGGGATCCTGGTCAACAAGATGAACACCACGCCGGACGGCCAGTTCCAGACGTACGCCACCGAGACCGGCGCCTACATCCGCGAGCACTTCTTCGGCGACGACCACCGGCTGCGCGCGATGGTCGAGAACATGACCGACGACCAGATCCTGCACCTGGGCCGCGGCGGTCACGACCACCGGAAGATCTACGCGGCGTTCAAGGCGGCCAAGGAGCACAAGGGCCAGCCGACGGTCATCCTGGCCAAGACGATCAAGGGCTGGACGCTGGGCCCGAACTTCGAGGGCCGCAACGCCACGCACCAGATGAAGAAGCTGACGGTCGACGACCTCAAGCGCTTCCGCGACCGCCTGCACCTGCCGATCTCCGACAAGGAGCTGGAGTCCGGCGCGCCGCCGTACTACCACCCGGGCCGGAACTCGGAGGAGATCCAGTACATGCACGACCGGCGCAAGGGCTGCGGCGGGTACGTCCCGACCCGCGTCGTGCGCTCCAAGCCGCTCGCGCTGCCGGACGACAAGACGTACGCGACGGTGAAGAAGGGCTCGGGCCAGCAGTCCATCGCGACGACCATGGCCTTCGTCCGGCTCCTGAAGGACCTCATGCGGGACAAGGAGATCGGCAAGCGGTTCGTGCTGATCGCGCCGGACGAGTACCGCACGTTCGGCATGGACTCCTTCTTCCCGAGCGCGAAGATCTACAACCCGCTGGGCCAGCAGTACGAGTCGGTGGACCGGGAGCTGCTCCTGGCCTACAAGGAGTCGCCGACCGGCCAGATGCTGCACGACGGCATCTCGGAGGCGGGCTGCACGGCCTCGCTGATCGCGGCGGGCTCGGCGTACGCCACGCACGGCGAGCCGCTGATCCCGGTCTACGTCTTCTACTCGATGTTCGGTTTCCAGCGCACCGGCGACCAGTTCTGGCAGATGGCCGACCAGCTCGCGCGCGGTTTCGTCCTGGGCGCGACCGCCGGGCGTACGACCCTGACCGGTGAGGGCCTGCAGCACGCGGACGGCCACTCGCAGCTGCTCGCCTCGACGAACCCGGCGTGCGTCGCCTACGACCCCGCGTACTCGTACGAGATCGCGCACATCGTGCAGGACGGTCTGCGCCGGATGTACGGCGGGACGCCCGAGCACCCGCAGGGCGAGGACGTCTTCTACTACCTGACCGTCTACAACGAGCCCATCCAGCACCCGGCCGAGCCGGCGGACGTGGACGTGGAGGGCATCCTCAAGGGCATCCACCGGATCGCCGCGGGCACCTCGGGTTCGATCCCGGCGCAGATCATGGCCTCGGGCGTGGCGGTGCCGTGGGCGATCGAGGCGCAGCGGATCCTCGGCGAGGAGTGGAACGTCAAGGCCGACGTGTGGTCGGCGACCTCCTGGAACGAGCTGCGCCGCGAGGCCGTGGCGGTGGAGGAGCACAACCTGCTGCATCCGGAGGAGGAGCAGCGGGTGCCGTACGTGACCCGGAAGCTGAGCGGGGCCGAGGGCCCGTTCGTGGCCGTGTCCGACTGGATGCGGTCGGTCCCGGACCAGATCGCGCGGTGGGTGCCCGGCACGTACCAGTCACTGGGCGCGGACGGCTTCGGCTTCGCCGACACCCGGGGCGCGGCCCGGCGGTTCTTCCACATCGACGCGGAGTCGATCGTGGTGGCCGTGCTGACCGAGCTGGCGCGGGAGGGCAAGGTCGACCGTTCGGTGCTGAAGCAGGCCATCGACCGGTACCAGCTGCTCGACGTGTCGGCGGCGGACCCCGGCGCGGCCGGGGGCGACGCGTAGCGCCGGACGGCTGGAACAGGTGACGGGCGGCGGGCCTCGGGCTCCGCCGCCCTTACCCGTTCTTTACTATTACGGCCATGAACGAACAGTCGGCGCAGGCCCGTTGGGAACGGCGCACCCAACGGCCGTTGCTGGTGCTCGCGGTGGCGTTCGCCGTCGCCTACGCCGTGCCGATCGTGGACAGCTCCGCCAACCCGCTCATGACCTCACTGTGCACGGCGACGGAGTGGGTGGTGTGGGGCGCGTTCGCCGTCGACTACCTGATGCGGCTGGCGCTGACCCCGCTGCGCCGGCAGTTCGTACGGACGCACTGGATAGACCTGTGCGCGGTGGTCCTGCCGATGCTGCAGCCGCTCCGGCTGCTCAGGATGGTGGCGACCCTGCTGCTGGTGGGGCGGCGGGCGCGGATGGCCTCGCAGATCCGGCTGACGACGTACGTCGGCGGCGCGGTGGTGGGGCTGCTGATGTTCGGGTCGCTGGCGGTGCTGTCCGTGGAGCGGGAGTCACCGCAGGGGAACATCCGGACGTTGGGTGACGCCGTGTGGTGGTCCTTCACCACGATGACGACCGTGGGGTACGGGGACCACGCGCCGACGACCGGACTGGGGCGCATGATCGCGGTCGGGCTGATGCTCTCCGGGATCGCGCTGCTCGGTGTCGTCACCGCGAACATCGCGGCGTGGTTCATCTCCCGGTTCGAGAAGGACGACGTGGAGGAGCGGCGGCAGACGGAGGCGATCGCCAACCTGGCGGAGGAGGTGCGGCTGCTGCGCGCCGAGATCGCGGCGCTGGCCTCACGTGAGGAGGAGCGGCGCGTTTAGGCGGGGGCTGGGGGCGGGGGCCTGGGGGCGGTGCCCCCCAGGCCCCTCGTACCCTCAGAAGAACCCGTTGCCCATCGTTGCCGACCCGGCCAGCCAGACGATGGCCAGCAGGGTGTCGATGGCGCCCAGGACAACGGCCACCAGGGCCGGGATGTTGCGGTCGGAGGACCACTGACGGCCCATGGAGAGCCAGCCGCAGACGACTGCGACCGGGCCCAGGATGATGCCCAGGACGAAGAAACCGGCGATCGCGCAGATACAGCCGATGATCCCGAGCGTGGCGCGGTCCGGCCCGCTCCGCTGCCACGTCCGGCCGCGTGAACGGGGGTACCCGCGCGTTCCGTGCCCGAAGCCCGCCATCATCAACTCCTTGACTCTCTTGGACAATTCGGGTTCGGAAATGCGAGTACCCCGGTTCCGCGTCCGCAGACCTGCGCGCTGCCCCCCTCCGGCAGCGCGCCGCGGCCCGGGCGTCCTCCCATGCCCTGCGGAGGACTTGACCCACCGTGACCTGCGGCGCGTGCCGTGGGCAAGGAATCTTGAGCGGAGTCACCCTGATGAGGGAACTCCGCCCTGTTCCGGAGAGGGGCTAGACGTGGCCGACGCCCGCGCCCGCCTCCGCGTTCTCGCCGCGCTTGGTGAGCAGGGCGACCAGGACGGCCACCGCCGCCACGCCCGCCGCGACCAGGGACGCCAGGCTCATGCCGGAGATGAAGGTGTCGTGGGCGACGGAGGTGATCTTCTCGACCAGCGGCTGGGGCGTGCCCTTGGCCACCGGCGCCACACCCACCTGAACGGCCTCGGAGGCCTGCCCCAGTTGGGCCGGGGTGAGCTTGGGCAGGCCGGCGTCGGCCCAGTTGCCCGGCAGGTCGCTGTCGACCTTGGAGGCCATCACCGCGCCCAGCACCGCCGTGCCGAGGCTGCCGCCGATCTGCATCGCGGCCTGCTGCAGACCACCGGCCACACCGGAGAGCTCCATCGGGGCGTTGCCGACGATGACCTCGGTCGCGCCGACCATGACGGGGGCGAGGCCGAGGCCCAGCAGTCCGAACCAGAGGGACATCACGGCGCTGCCGGTGTCCGTCTCCAGGGTCGACATCCCGTACATGGCGATCGCGGTGGCCGCCATGCCGCCGGCGAGCGGGATGCGCGGGCCCAGCTTGGTGATCATGGCACCGGCCAGCGGGGAGCCGACGATCATCATGCCGGTGAGCGGGAGCAGATGCAGGCCGGCGTCGATCGGGCTCATGCCGTGCACGTTCTGCAGGTAGAACGTGACGAAGAACAGGCCGCCCATGAACGCGATGGCCATCAGGACCATCAGGACCACGCCCGCCGACAGCGGCACCGAGCGGAACAGACCCAGCGGGATCAGCGGTTCCTTCACCTTGGTCTCCCAGAAGGAGAACAGGGCGAAGAGCAGCGCGGAACCGCCGATGAAGGCCCAGGTCCTGCCGTCGCCCCAGCCCCACGAAGGGGCCTTGATGAGCGCCCAGACCAGGCAGAACATCGCGCCGGAGAGCAGGACGATACCGGCGATGTCGAACGAGCGGGGCGCGTTCTCGGCGCGGTGGTCCCTCAGGATCAGCAGGCCGAGGGTGAGCGCGAGGAGGCCGACCGGCACGTTGATGAAGAACACCGACTGCCAGTTGACGTGCTCGACCAGGACCCCGCCGAGGATCGGACCGCCCGCGGTGGACGCGCCGATCACCATGCCCCAGAGGCCGATCGCCATGTTCAGCTTCTCGGCCGGGAAGGTGGCCCGCAGCAGGCCGAGGGCGGCCGGCATCAGCAGCGCGCCGAACAGGCCCTGGAAGACGCGGAAGGTGACGACCGCGGCGATGCTGCTGGACAGTCCGATCGCGCCGGAGGCGCCGGCGAAGCCGACCACGCCGATCAGGAAGGTCTGCCGGTGGCCGAACCGGTCGCCGAGCTTGCCGGCGGTGATCAGGGAGACCGCGAGGGCGAGGAAGTAACCGTTCGTGATCCACTGGACCTGCGCGAAGGTGGCGCCGAGGTCCTTCTGGATCGCCGGGTTGGCGATCGCCACGATGGTGCCGTCGAGGGCCACCATCATGACGCCGACGGCCACGGTGATGAGGGTGAACCACGGGTGACCGCGCAGCCCTCCGGCCGGGTTCGGGTCCGAGGGGGCTTCCGGTGCCTTGTCCCCCGGCCCCGTCGAGTCGATGGTCTGACTAGTCATACGCGCGAGGCTAGTGTCAGTCGCTGACAGTTGACAAAAAATTTCAGTTACACGGAGAAGCACATGAGTGAAACGGGGCTGCGCGAGCGCAGGAAACAGCGCACCCGGGACGCGCTGGTGCGAGCAGCGCTCGAACTGTTCCTCGCCGAGGGATACGAGCGGACGACCGTCGACGAGATCGCCGAGGCCGTCGGCGTCTCGCAGCGCACCTTCTTCCGTTACTTCGCCGGCAAGGAGGACGCGGCCTTCTTCGTCACCCGGCTCGCGGAGTCGCACTACGTACGGGCCCTGCGTGAACGCCCGCCCGGCGAGGCCCCCCTGGAGGCCCTGCGGCAGGCCGTACTGGGGAGCTGGGACACCATCGGGGAGGCCATCGAGCAGATCGTGCCGGTCGAACTGCACCTGCGCGCCTACCGGATGATCGAGGCCACACCCGCACTGCTCGCCGCCCATCTGCGGCGCCAGGAGGAACTGGAGGAGGAGATCGCCGGGATCGTGGCCGAGCGCGAGGGCATCGACATGGACACCGACCCGCGCCCCCGGCTTCTGGTGGCCCTGTTCGGCGGAGTGATACGGGTCACCCAACGGACCTGGACGGTGGGCGAGGAGTGCAGCATCGAGGCGATCCGCGAACTCACCGCACGCCACCTCGACCAGGTGGGCCCCGCGTTGGCCGGAAACTGGCGATCGGTCTGAGTTCCCCGCCACACGCGGCAAAACGTGATCCCTGTCACTCGGTTACCGCGAGACCCTCTCGTTCTCTTAGTGTGTCCTCCCAGTGACTTCCTTCGACACCTCCCCGCAACTCAACGTCTGGCGTGCGCTGCTCGCCCTGGCCGTCGTGTTCGTGATGCTCGCGACCACCGGCTGGACAGCCCTGCACGGTCACCGGGAGACGACCCCGCTGCAGGCCTCGCTCACCGCCTGGGAGCGCGGCCGGATCGACGGACACCGGCTGCCGGACCCCGACGAGAGCCCCACCCGGCTCGCGCGTTTCTTCGCCTCGCTCACCCCACGGCAGAGCACCCGCCTCGCCCACCGCTACCCCCTCGCGGTCGGCAACATGAACGGCGCTCCCGTGGAGCTGCGCTACCGCGCCAACCGCATCGCCCTGCAGAAGGCGCGCAAGGTGGACCGGAGACGTATGCACGACAGCCGGCTCTCCGCAGCCGGGCAGCAGCAGGCGGGGCGCCGCATGCACCGCTTCGAGTCACTCCTGCGGGACCACCGCCACATCCTCGCCTTCGACCCCGACGGCTCCGGCCGGGTCGCCGAGGTGTTCGGCGACCTCACCAGGGCCGAGCGGATCTCCGTCGTCGTCCCCGGCGTCGACACCGACCTGCTCACCTTCCAGAAGACCAACCGCCAGTACACCGCACCGGTCGGCATGGCCAAGGCCCTGTACGGGGCCGAGCGCACCGCGAGCCGCACCACCCGTACGGCCGTGATCGCCTGGGCCGACTACACCGCGCCCAGCGGACTCGGCGTGGACGCGGCCACCGCGATGCGGGCCGAGGAGGGTGCCGTACGCCTGAACGCGCTGCTGTGGGCGCTGCCCGGCAACGCACCGGTCTCCCTGTTCTGCCACAGCTACGGTTCCGTGCTGTGCGGGGTGGCCGCGCACGCGGTGCCGCGCCGGGTGACCGACATAGCGGTGGCCGCCAGCCCCGGCATGCACGCCTCCCGGGTCTCGAACCTGGGCACCCCCGCGCGGGTGTGGGCCATGCGGGACGCCGACGACTGGATCCAGGACGTGCCGTACCTGGAGGTCGGCGGGCTCGGGCACGGCGCCGACCCGGTCTCCCGGGCGTTCGGCGCGCGGGTGCTGTCGGCGCGGGACGCCAAGGGCCACGCCGGTTATTTCGAGCCGGGCACGGACAGCCTGCGCAACCTCGCCGACATCGGGGTCGGCGCGTACGACGCGGTGCGGTGTGCCCATGACGACGACGGGTGCCGGGCGGGTTTGTCCGGTGTGACGACAGCCGGACGCGCGTAGAGACAGCAGGAAGTGCGGTCCGCGCGGGAAGGGACGTGAGAAGCCTGTGCCGCATACGATGAGCCGCATGGGTGACGTACTGGCCGGATTTCATGCCGCCTGGGAGTTCGAGTCCGACTCCGTGCTCATCCGATACGAGCGGGGGATCCGGACACCGAAGCTGTTCCAGTCGCTGGGTGAAAGACGCATCCCCCTGGCGGCGCTGGAGGGCGTGACGCTCACGCCGGGCAGACGCGGGACGGTCGTCCTGCGAGCCGAGCCCCGCCCGGGCGCCGATCCGCTGATCGAGGCGGCGGCCGGGCAGCTCAAGGAGATCTACGACCCCTACCGGCTGGTGCTGCCCGCCGAACGGGACACGCTCGCGGAGTACTACGCGGACGAGCTGCGAGCCCTGCTGAGCGAGTCCGGGCCCACCGACCGGCACCTGGTGGCGCCGCCCTCGGGGCCGCTGCAGTTCAAGGCGTACGACGGCAAGGCGTACTTCGACGGGACCTCGGTACGTTTCCGGTGGTTCTGGACGGGCGCGTCCTCGGCCAAGTGGAAGGCCGGCGACCAGAACTTCCCGGTCGCCGACCTGAACGGGATCGAGTGGCGCTCACCCGAGGTCCTCGAGGGCCATCTCCGCCTCGTCCCCCGCGACCCGGCCTCCGAGCAACCGGCGCCGCCGGACCAGGACCCGGCGGCGGTGGTGTTCGGACTCGGTTACGGGCCGGTGCACGAGTCCCTGCCGTTCGCCGCCGCGGTGCTGGCGGCGGTGCGGGCCAGGCGGCCGGAGGCCGCGCTGTCGGCTGCGGTGCCTTCCGCGCCGGGGCGCCGGGATCCGGCCGATATCGCCGAGCGGATCCGGCACCTCGGGGAGTTGCATCAGGCCGGGTTGGTCACCGATGAGGAGTTCTCGTCCAAGAAGGCGGAGCTCCTCGCGGAGCTCTAGTGCTGCGACCGGAAAGGTTCACCGGCTCGCGACGCCCGGCACGGCACCTCGCCGCGTTGTCGCACCACCCGAGTACATCCAGTACGCGGGT
>NZ_JBSFIK010000047.1:0-74723 GCF_053597535.1 Streptomyces sp. NPDC001348
CTTCGGACAGCGTGATCTCCACAGCTGAAGGCCCGGGATGAGACATGACAACAGGGTAGTAACTAACCCTCAGAATTTCTGGCGCATCACACTAGCGGGTTCCCGGCGCATGCCGACGAGTCGGCCGGTCCCGAGCGCGCCACTCGGCCATGGCCCGGTTGGCGTGGGTCTTGACGGTTGAGCCCCTTCGTGGCCGCGGGAGAGAGCAGCGTCTCGTCCGCCGTGACGAGACGGACGGCGTCGAGCGGCGGGCGACCGCGGCGGCGGACAGGAGTGTCGCGGCGGCGAGGCCGCCCCAGAGGGCGGCCGGTCCCTGGGGCGCGAGAGCGGTGATGACCGCCGGTGAGACGGCGAGACCGAAGCCCGTGGAGAGCTGGAGACGTGCCAGGACGCGTCCCAGGGCATGAGCCGGGGCCAGGGCGGTGACCAGAGCGGTGGCGCTGCCGGCGTAGATGATCTCGCCGACGGTACAGACCACGGACACCGCGGCGACGGCCGGGACAGCCCAGCCGTGCCGCAGGGTGATGGTGACGAGAAAGCCGAGATAGGAGACGGTGAGCACCACACCGGCGAGCGCCAGCACGGTCCGCCGGGAGAAGCGGGACAGCGCGATGGTGACCGGAACCTGCAGGGTCACCACCAGCACCGTGTTGGCCACGAAGACGGCTGCCGACCACGCCGGGGCCGCGTGCAACTGCGTCACGAGCACGAGGGGCAGGGCGACTTCGGGAACATTGAGGCAGAACACGTAGACCACGTTGGCGGCCAGGAGCACGCGCATCCGGGGTACGGGCCCGTCACCGGTTTCGCTGACCGGACCGGCGACCGGATGCGCGTGCAGGTGGACCGACCACGCCAAGGCCGCCGAGGTGAGGTAGGCCAGCCCGGTGACGGCGGCCAGTGCCTGCAACACGGTGGTGCCGCCCGCCAGGCAAGCGGTGGCGATGAGCGCGCCCACGCCCAGACCGGCGTTGCGCAGGGAGCGGCCCGCCGCGAGAGCCGCGTCGCGTTCCCGCCCCTGGGCGACCGTGGCCACGACAGCCGCGTGGGCGGCCGGCCACGCCTGGTTGCCGATGCCGAGGAACAACGCCGCCGCGGTGAACGGCCAGACATGCCCTGCCGGGGTGGCCAGCAGCACCGCCACACCCAGCACCCGCACCAGCATCGACGCCGCCACGGCCGTGCTGCGGGCGCCCCGGTCCAGCCACCGGCCCACCGCGGGCATGCACCCGAGACCCGCGACGATCCCGACCGTCATGGCTGTGCCGGTGGCCGGCGCGGACAGCCCGAGCACCGTCACCCCGTAGAGCAGCAGGAAGGGGCGCAGCAGACCGGTGCCGAGTGCGTCGACGGCCAGGGCGACGGCGTAGCGGGGGCCTCCGGAGGCACGGACGAGGCCGCCGGGCCGGATCTTGGTGGTGGTTGCCATGGTGTGAAACCGTGCGGCCGGCCGCCGCGTCGGGCACGTCGGTTGACGGAGACCGTCAACCGACGCGGTCGCCGGCCGCCCGGTCGGTGATGATGACGGGATGACGTTGAGGATCGACATCAGCGGCCTGCCGTCCGAGCGGCTGCGGTTCGCCGCCTCCCCGCTGGCGGAGCTGACCGCGATGCTGCACGTGCTGGCCGAACCCGGGCATCACCCGCAGCTCGCCGGCTGGGCCGGGGACGTCTGGGCCGGGCTGCGGCCGGAGCTGGCCGAGCGGTTGCGGGAGGCCGATTTCCTCTGGCGTTCCTCGCAGGCGGACTTCCTGATCCCGGCCCGTCCCCGGCCGACCCTCGCGGAAGAGCTGGACGACGTCGACCGGATCGACGACGAGACGTATGTGACCGCCGCGCTCGTCACCACGTGCGGCAGCAGCCGGATCCACTTCGCCGCGCCGTCGCCGCTCACCGACCCGGCAGCACGCGAGCGGGCCCTGGACGTTGCCCAGGCCCGCGGCGCGCGGCAAGAGGCGTTCGCGGAACGGCTGCTCCAGGACCCGGCCGCGGCGCGGGCGCGGTTGCGTGACACCCTCGAACAGTGCGCCGAGGCCTTCTTCGACGCCGCCTGGGCGGATGTCGCCGTGCGGCTCGCCACCGACCTGCGGCGCAAGAACGACCTGCTGAAGCGTCAGGGCGTCGGGCCGGCACTCGCAGCGGTGTCCGGTGCCGTCACCCTGGCGCCGGACGGTGACTGCATCATCGTGGACAAGGTGCAGGACAAGGCGACCGCCGCCCACGGCGCCGGGGTCACCTTCATCCCCAGTGTCTTCGGGAACCCGCACCTGGTGGCGGTCCACGCCCCCGGCTGGCAGCCGGTGGTGCAGTACCCCGTGACCGAGCCGGGTCCACCGGAGCCGGTGTCGCTGGAGACCGTCGCACTACGGCTGCAGGCACTCTCGCATCCGGTACGGCTGCGGCTGCTGCGCACCCTGGCCCGCGGCCCGCACACCACCAGCGAGCTGGCCCACGCCTGGGAACTCTCACCGCCGGAGGTCTCGCGCCACCTCGCCGTTCTGCGCCGCGCCGGCCTGCTCACGCACCGGCGGCAGGGCCGTTACGTCCGGCACACCCTCAGTCTCCCCGATGTGACGTCGCTGGGCGCCGACCTGCTGGCGGCCGTCCTGCGCTGAGCAGATCGTCCTGCCGTACGCCGTCCAGTGCGCCGCGGTCCCGGCGGGGCACGGGAGCGTGGGCCGGGGACAGCGGGCGGGCGGGGCTCGGGTCGGCGGCCGGCTCCGGGTGGCCCGCGGGCGTCGGCTCCGGCCGGGCGGCCGCGGGCTCCAGGCGGAGCATGGCTTGCTCGTCCAGGGTGCCCGGGGCGGCCTGGTAGACCACCATGCGCTGGTCACCCGTGCGGGCCAGCCGCATGACCTCGTAGGTGAGGGTCATCGGTCCCACCTTCGGATGCCGGAAGGTCTTCTGCCCGCCACCGCGCTCGCAGACGTCGTACCGCTCCCAAAGCCGCGCGAACTCTGGTGACTTCAGCACCAGTTCGCCGACCAGTGAGGTCAGCTCGGGGTCGTCCGGGTCGGCGCCGGCGACCGCCCGCAGATGCGCCACCGACAGCGCGACCGTGTCCTCCCACGGCTCGTACAGCGTCCGCCCGACGGGATGGAGGAAGAGGTAGCGGGTGAGGTTGCGCTGGTCCTCCGGCCAGTCCCAGAGCCCGGGCAGCAGTCGCCGGCCCGGCGGGTTCGCGGCCAGTACCCGGTTGTACCGGCTCACCACGTAGGCGGGCAGCGGTCGTACGGCCTCCAGCATCCGCAGTACCGAGTCGCGGACGGTGTGGTCCGAGGAGGCGGGAAGCTCGGAGACCCGGCCGGAGGCCAGCTCCGCGAGCTCGTGCAGGCGTTCGTAGGCGTCACCGCGTAGCCGCAGGGCGCGGCCCAGGGCGTCCACGACAGCAGGCGAGGGGTTGGTCTCCCGGCCGCGTTCCAGGCGGATGTAGTAGTCCACGCTCACCCCGGCCACCGCGGCCAGCTCCTCCCGGCGCAGTCCGGGAGTGCGGCGCAGACCCGCACCGGCCGGAAGGCCGACGTCCTCCGGGCGCACCTGTGCCCTGCGGGCTTTGAGGTATTTGCCGAGTTCCGTGCCCCGCGGGTTGGTCGCTGCTGCCATTCGGCCCATTCTGGCAGGCGCGCCGGGGACTTGGGGGGCCCTGTCAGGGCCTGGAACGCCGCACCACGGTACGGCACGGTCTGCCGCGCGGTCGCGGGCGGGCGCAGAGTTGTTCCCGGAGCGGGCGGCCCGGCCGCCGGGGACCCAGGGGGTGCGTGACACCGGACCGCGGCCCTGGCGAACCGCGGCCGCCCGCCCGATCACCCTGATGGACACCGTCAACCATGCCTGCTTCGTCCAGGAGGCCACTGTGCCGGGCACCCCTTCCCCCTCACCGTCCACCGTCCCTGCCCACGGACACGCCCCCGCGCCGGCGGCGGCCGGGTTCCGGCCACGGCAGCCGGACCCGGCCCGACCAGCCGCGCCGCCGGCCTGCGCCCCCGGCGAGGCGAGGCGGGCAGGCGTCGCACTGGTCGCTTCCCTCCTCGGCTTCACAGTGATCACGATCGACGTGTCGGCCGTGAACATAGCGCTGCCCGCGATCCGGGACTCGCTCAGCGGCGGGATGGCCGGGCTGCAGTGGGTGGTGGACGCGTACACCCTGATGTTCGCGGCCCTGATGCTTTCCGCCGGTGCCCTCGCGGACCGCGCTGGGGCCCGCCGCACCTACGCCTGGGGCGTCACCCTGTTCACCCTGGCCTCCCTCGGCTGCGCGCTCGCGCCCGGCATCGGCGTGCTGGTCGCCGCGCGTGTCGCGCAGGGCGGTGCCGCCGCGGTCGTGATGCCGGCCTCGCTGGCTCTGATCCGGCAGGCCTACGGGGACACCCGGGAGCGCGCCCGCGCCATCGCGCTGTGGACGGTCGGCGGCTCGGTGGCGATGGCCGCGGGCCCCGTGCTGGGCGGCGTGCTGACCGAGTCGGCCGGCTGGCGGGCGGTCTTCCTCCTCAACCTCCCCGTGGGAGCGGTGATACTCGGTCTGCTGATCCGGGTTCCGCGCTCCCCGCGCCGGCCCGCCGCGCTGGACGGCGGCGGCCAGCTCACCGCCGTACTGGCCCTGGCCGGGCTGGCCTTCGCGGTGATCGAGGGCCGCGACCTGGGCTGGACCAGTCCGCCCGTGCTGACCGCCGCCGTGCTCGCCGTCGCCTCCGGATTCGCCTTCCGCGCGGTGGAGTCCCGCCACCGCCAACCGATGGTCCCACTGACGATGCTGACGAAACGAGAGGTGGCCGTCCCCCTGGCGGTCGGTTTCGCCGTCAACGCCGCCTTCTACGGCGGGATCTTCCTCCTCGGCCTGTACTACCAGCAGCTGCGGGGCATGTCGGGGACAGCGGCCGGGCTGATGTTCGTCCCCTTGTCGGCGGTGGTGACCGCGACCAACCTGGTCTCGCCGCGCCTGGCGGAGCGCATCGGACGGCGGCCGGTGATCGTCGCCGGTCAACTGGTCTTCACGGCGGCGATGCTCACCATGCTGCCGCTGACCGCGCACACCCCGGTCTGGCTGGTGCTGGTCCTGCTGCTGCCGCTGAGCGTGGGCGGTGCGCTCGCGGTCCCCGCCTTGACCGCGCTGCTGATCGACGCCGTCCCGGGGGAACGTGCCGGGACCGCGTCAGGACTGCTCAACTCCTTGCGTCAGACCGGCGGTGCGCTTGCCGTCGCCCTCTTCGGCAGCCTGCTCTCCGGCCCCGGCGGCGACTTCTCCCTCCCCGGCATGCGCCTCGGCCTTCTCCTCATCGCCGCGCTCCTCCTCACCACCGCCACCCTCTCCCGCCTCGTCCTGCCCAGGCACTGACGACCGTCAGCCCGACCTCGTGGCGGCCTGCCGTGAACCGTCCGGCGGGCACACCGCATGACACTTGTCACGAGCAACACCGGACGACGCACACTGACAGGCCAACCGACCCCACCCATATGGTTCTTGGCATGACGAAGAGCGACGGGGAAAACCCGCGGAAGACCGATGTCAAGGTGAGCCTCCTCGGCGGCCACCGCCTGGAGGGAACCACCCTGCACGAGCGGACCGTCACCGCGTCCCTCATCGGTGGCGCCGACATCGACCTGACGGACCTCGACATCCCGGACGGCACCGAACTGCGCATCACGAAGCTGAGCCTGATCGGTGGCGTCAACCTCAAGGTCCGTCCCGAGGTGCGGGTCGAGGTCCACGGGCTGCGCCTGGGCGGGGTGAAGGACGACGGCCCGACCGAACCGGGCGGCCCGACGGTCCGGATCGACGCCTGGGGCCTGGTCGGGGGCGTCACCGTCCACCGCGCATAGACATGGCCGGCGCCGCGGCCGCGGCTCACGCCCGCCCTCCGCGGGACTCCGCATCCCCGGACCGCCCCTTGGCCGCGGCGGCGACGCGTCCGGCGGTCACACCCGGGAGCCCGTCACCGTCGCCAGGACAGCTCGGATGTCGTCCGCTTCGGGCATGCCGAGTTCGGTGTAAAGGGCCAGGGCGCGCTCGCAGTGGCGAACGGCCGGCTGGGCGTCGCCGAGAGCGTGGTGGGCATCGCCCAGTCCGCCGTGCGCACGGGCCTGCTGGCCGGGGTTGCCGATGTCCTCGGCGATGGCGAGAGCGTCGGTGTGGTGGGTGAGCGCGTCGGCGTGCCGCCCGGCGGCACGGGCGGCCTCACCGAGCCCGTTGAGTGCGCCCGCTTCGCCGTCCCGGTCGCCGTTCTGCCAGTAGATGGTGATCGCCTGCCGGTGGCATTCGGCGGCCTGTTCGGGCCGTCCGAGGCGCGTACGGATGATGCCGAGGCTGTTCAGCGCTCCGGCTTCGCCGTAGCGGTCACCGACTTCCCGGAGCAGGAGGAGCGCCTGCTCCTGGTGGTCGACGGCCGGCCCGTACCGGCCGAGGCGCGCCTCGACCATGCCGAGATCATTGAGCGCGTGGGCTTCCAGGTACCGGTTGCCGCTGCGACGGAGCAGGGCCAGGGCCTGCCGGAGACGGTCGGCGGCCGGCCCGTAACGGCCCAGATGCCGCTCGACCGTGGCGAGATCCTTCAGGACGATCGCTTCGCCCAACCGGTCGTCGGCCTGCCGGTACAAGGCCAGCGCCTGTTCGAGATTCCCGACGGCCGGCAGGTAGCGGCCCTGCCGCTCGGCGACGAGGCCGAGGTTGACGAGGGCGCGGGCCTGGCCGGTCGGGTCGCCGACCCGCCGGAACAGCGTCAGCGCCTGCTGCAGGTGCCGGATCGCCGGTTCGTGCTGGGCCAACTGCCAGTAAGCGGTGCCGAGGCCGAGCAGGGCCCGGGCTTCGCTCACCGGGTCGGCGGTCTGGCGAGCGGCGTCCCGGGCGTGGCCGTGGATCGTGAGACCGTCGGTGTGATGGCCGGTGACGAGGTAGCGGTACAGGGTCTGGGACAGCCGGATGGCATGGGTGGGCCGCCCATGGGCGGCGGTGTGCGCGGCGACCGCCGTCAGACACGGTCGTTCGCCGTTCAGCCAGGCGCGCGCCGCGTCCGGGTCGGACAGGTCGGGCATCGGGGTGGCGGCCGGGGGAACGCCGGGCCGTAGGTGCGCCTCGGCCGGATGGAGGCAGTCCATGGCGGCGGCAGCGGTGGCGAGGTAGTGGTCGCACAGCCGGTCGACCGCCGCCCGGGGGACGTCCGGCGCGTCCTCGGCCGTGGCGAGACGGGTGGCGTAGGCGCGAAGCAGGTCGTGCATGCCGTAGCGGCCGCCGTCCAAGGGCTGGACCAGATGGGCGCGGGCGAGGACGTCGAGGGCACGGCGGACTTCCGTCAGGCCGTCGCAGCACAGCGCGGCGGCGGCGTACGCGTCGAAATCGGGCCCGGGATGCAGCCCGAGCAGCCGGAAGGTACGCGCCACGTTCGGGGACAGCTGCCGCAGCGACCAGGAGAACACCGCGGCGACCGCGGCCCGCGGGTCGCCGTCCGCGTCGAGCAGGTCCAGCCGCCGCTGCTGGTCGGCGAGTTCGGCGACGAGCTCGGACAGGGGTGTGGTAGGGCGGGCGACGGCGAGTTCGGCGGCGACCCGCAGGGCGAGCGGCAGCCGGGCGCACTGTGCGGCGAGGGCGTCCACGGCGCCGGGTTCGGCCTCGCCACGGGCGCCGACGAGCCGCCGCAGCAGGGCACGGGCGGCGTCGGCGGGCAGCAGGTCGAGGTCGAGCCGGTGGGCGCCCTCCCGCGCGACCAGCCCGGCCAGGCTGTCGCGGCTGGTCACCAGCACGGCACAGGAGCCGGTGCCGGGCAGCAGGGGACGGACCTGCTCCACGGTGGCGGCGTTGTCCAGCACGATCAGCATCCGCCGGTCGGCGACCTCGCTGCGGTAGCGCGCCGCCCGGTCGTCCGCTTCCAGCGGGACGTCCTGCCCGGGCACCCCGAGCGCGGTCAGGAAACGGACCAGCGCGTCGGCGGCGGTCATGGGCTGGTCGGGGTCGTAGCCACGCAGGTTCACGTACAGCTGGCCGTCCGGGAACCGTTCCCGGGCCCGGTGCGCCCAGTGCACGGCCAGGGCCGTCTTGCCCACCCCCGCCGTTCCCGACACCGCCGAGATCAGCACCGCGGCCGGCCGTTCCGCCGCCGTGGCCAGGGTTGCCTCCAGCCGGGCCAGCTCCTCCTCACGGCCGATGAACGCCCCAGCGGCCATGGGGAGTTGCGCGGGAACGGGCCTGGTGCGCTCCACGCCGGCGCCGGGCGGTGTGCGGTGGACGGCCGGTGTGGCGGGCTTGCCCGTGAGGAGCGCCCGGTGCTCGCGCTGTGCCTCGGCGCCCGGGGTGGTGCCGAGTTCGTCGGCCAGCCGTCGTCGCAGGCCGGTGTAGCAGGTGAGCGCTTCCGGAGCGCGCCCGGCGGCGTGCAGCGCCCGCATCAGGGCCACGGTGAGCGGCTCGGTCAGGGGATGTTCGGCGGCCAGGACGGTCAGCGTGTCCACCACCTCGAGGTGACCGCCGACACGGAGTTCGGCGTCCGCCCAGGCCAGGACCGCGTCGATGCGCTGTCGCTGCCAGCCTTCGCGGATGCGCGCCGCCCACTCCCCGGCCAGGCCGGCCAAGGGCTCGCCCCGCCACAGCCCGAGGGCCTCCCGCAGCATCGCCAGCCGCCCCGGGTCGGACCCGCCGGCCGCACGGGCCCGGGTGACCAGGTGCCGGAACCGGTGCGCGTCGACCAGGTCCCGCGGCATGTCGAGCCGGTAGCCTCCCGAGCCGCGCAGCAACTGCGGGGCCACGACCGGGCCGGGCGGGCCGTCGGGGTCGCCGGGGTCGCCGGGGAGGAGCGTGCCGGCCCCGCCGGGAAGGCTCCCGTCGGCGTCGCAGGAGAACTGCGGGGCGGTGTCGGCGAGGATTCGGCGGATGCGGGCGATGTGCGCGTAGAGCGTGGCGCGCACCTGAGCGGGCGGTTCATCGCCCCAGACCCGGTCGATCAGCGTCTCGGTCGCCACCCAGCGGCCCACGTCCACCAGCAGCGCCGCAAGGACAGTACGCCGTTTGGCGGGACCCAGGTCCACGGGGCGGCCCGACACTCTCAGCTCGACGGGCCCCAGCAGCTGAAATCCCGTCACGCCGCCCCCTGACCCGACCCTGTACGCGCCGACCTGATCCCCGGGCGTCACCCAACCACCTGGCCACCTGTGAGGCAAGGTTCGAGCAAGCTTCTCGACCACCTCACTCCTCCACCGTGTCCATGGCACCCCTGCGCACCACGGGCGACACCCGGTCCCGTGGGCGGTCCTCGAGTGATGGAGGAACACTGAGCATGAAGCGGATCCTGGCCAAGGCCGGCATCGCCCTGGGAAGCGTGGCCCTGGCCACCACCGGCGCACTCATCACAGCCGCCCCCGCGAACGCGGCGTGGTCGGACTGTCCCGCCGGAGCGCTGTGCGCCTACCTCGGCGTCAACGGCGCGGGCGACCCGGGCGTGGTCTACAACGACAACGCGAACCTTCTGCAGTACAACAAGTTCAACAACGCCGAGTCCCTGTACAACCACGGCAACAACTGCAACGTCCGCCTGTACTCGGGGCTGAACTACACCGGCGCCAGCTATGTGCTCGCCCGGGGCTACTACAACGGCTCCCTGGCGAACACCGTGTGGTGGCACAACGTCGCCTCGAACGACTGGTGCGTATGAGCGCATCCACGGCGCGGCGGACACTTCCCACGGTGCTCCTTGCGCTGACCGCGGCCGGCTGCTCCCTCGGCGGGGAGCCCGGCCGCGGGCCCGTGGCACTCGACGTCCGCCCCCTGTCCGGGGCCACCGCGTTCACCTACGCCCAGGCCGTACGCCTGCACGACCGTGAGGAACGTGCCGTCGCCGCCTGCATGACCTCGCGCGGCCAGAGCTACACGGCACAGCCCCGGACCGCCTCCGCCCGCGGTGAGGAGACCAACCCCTACGGGCTGCTCACCCCGGAGAGGGCGGCCCAGGACGGGTACGGGATCGTCGGTGAGTACCTGTACCGCCAGTCCGCTCCTCCGCCGCCCGAAGAACCCCGCAAGGCGGCCTGGAAGCACGCTCTGACCGGTACAGCCGCCCACCGGGTGCGTCTGCGGCTGCCCGACGGCGTCAGCCTCGAGTACTCCACCGACGGCTGTGTCGCCCGGGCGCGCGCCGAGCTGTACGGGGCGGACTGGAACACCGTGGCTCCGGTCGCCATGGGACTGGCGAACCGTGTGATCGGCTCCGTCGAGGCGGACCCCGGCTACCGTGCCGCTGTCCGGCACTGGTCCTCGTGCATGACGAAGTCGGGGCACCCGGTGACGGACCTCCAGGCACCGCGCAGGGCCATCGACTCCCGGCTGCAGAAGGCCGCGGCGGACGCGGAGGCCCTGCGTGCGCTGGGCCGCGACGAGATCAGGCTGGCGGGCGCCGACGCCGGCTGCCAGATCGAGACCGGCCTGTCCCAAGTGGTCCAGGACGTGCAACGGGCCGCGGAGAAGCGCCTGCTGACGCCGAGCGACAGAAGAACCGTAGCCCGTTACCTGGCGGACAAGCGCAAGGCGCTGGCCACCCGATCCGCATGAGCAGCCGGCCTCACCCGAGGCCGGCTGCTCTTCGGCGCCGACCGCGAACCGGAGCGGAACGGCGCTGTCCGCAGAGGACTCTCGCCGCCCGTACCCGCGCCGACCTCGGACGGAAGCCGCGCGTCCGTGGCATTCCGCCCGTCCGGTCGCGCCGCCGTCTGCCAGGCGCTCGGTACCTCCATGAGCCGCTCGGCGCGGGCCCCGGCGACGGTGCGCCGGGGCCCGCGCCCACCCCATGGCTCAGCGGACCACCCGGCTCATGCGGTGTGGATCTCCAAGGCGGCGCGTACCGCGGACTCCACGGCTCCCTCGATCCACGCCGGCTTGACGGACGTGTGGTCCCCGGCGAAGTGCAACGGTCCTTCTGCGACGGGGATGACGGGCAGCAGCTCCGTGTGCTGCCCGGGCAGGAGCACGGACGCCTCCCCGTATGCGTAGGGGTCGCGGAGCCAGCTCTGGGTGCGTCCGGCGCCCGTGTAGAAGACCTCGATGCGCTGGCCGTAGACCTGCTGGAGGCCGCACAGAGCGTGGGGGTACCGTGCCTCGTCGTCCAGGGAGTCCCAGCGCATCGCGTCGTCCGCCCAGCTGTAGGAAGCCAGGACCACGCCCCCGGCACTGCCCGGAACCGGATGCGAGGGATGGAACATGAACCGGTTGGCGTTGTCCGACACCGATCCGCCGCCCACGACGTCGACCGCCTCCGGCTGGTCACGCGCGACCGCGCGGTTGGCGGCGTAGTGGGTGCGCTGACCCGCTGTGATGTGTCCCGACGGCACGGAGGGATGGGCGCCGAGCAGGCTGCCGTCCGCGGGGGCGCGGCCGGTGCGGTAGGTGTCGTACAGACCGGGGGCGACGGCGTGCAGCTCGCGCTTCCAGTCCGCCTCGTCGAACTCCCACCAGCGGCGGCTGAACTCCAGCAGCACCTTGGTCGCGCTGTCGTAGTGCAGTTCGCAGACCGCGCGGCGCTTGCCGTACGACATGGGCGGATCGATCTGTACGTGGCGCAGCCCGGAGAACGGCACGGTGATCACGGCGACGTCCGCGGTGAACTGCTCGCGTACGACGGGACCGTCGCGGCCCTCGGACACGGTGTCCACCCACACGTGCGGGCCCTTCGCCCGGACGTGCCCCGTGTCCGCCGAGGGGCGGTCGGGGTGGTGGTATTCGATGCGCGTGACACGGCGGTCGAACCGTACCTCCTTGCGTACGCGCTCCAGCAGGGCGTCCGGCAGTACCGCCGTGCCGCCCTCCAGCTCGTAGAAGGGCGTGTCGGGGCTGATGAGGGAGGAGCCGATGAAGCTGTGGATGAAGGACAGGGGCAGGCGTGAGGTGAGGTTCTCAAGGGTGCCGATCAGGTCGATGGTCCGCTCGTCGAGGCCGGCGTGCTCGGTGAGGAAGCGGAACATCGACCAGTCACCGAACCGCTGTACGACGCGGGCCCAGCCCCGCAGCCGTTCGGGGAGCGGCTTGTCGACCCGCTTGCCGTCGCTGCCGACGTGACTGAACTCGTCGCGCACCGGGTCCAACGCGGAGCGCAGGATGGCGGCGGCGGGGGTGTCCCAGTGGGCCCGGGGGACGCCGAAGGACCGGTTGATCCGCCGGGGTGCGCGGGCGTATTCGGCGCGCCGCATGCGGATGCCGTTGACGTGGATCCAGGTGCGGCTGGCGGGACGCCCTTCGTTGTCGACGTCGACGTAGTGGAAGGGCCGCTTCTTCAGGCCGAACTGGTCGATCAGCTCCATCACCAGGGGATGGCTGCCGGGAAGACGCATCGCGCCCGCCTCGGCGTACTGGCGTGGGTCGGCGAAGGGCTGCTGGGCGTGTTCGTGGCCGCCGCTCCGGAAGGTCTTGATGCGTCCGCCCACGCGGTTGCCGTTGGCCTCGAGCACGGTCACCCGGTGACCCGCCCTCTTGAGCAGCCAGGCGGTCACCAGCCCGGCCGGACCGGCCCCGACGACCAGAACGTTCTTGGGGCGTGTGCGTCGCCGGGCCGGTAGTCCCTCGTGGAGGACGCGTTGGTAGCGCGGGACGAGAGGGCGGTCGTCGGAGTCCAGTACGAGGAGCGCCCGAGCCACGGCGAGGCACCGGTCGAAGTCGGTGCCACGGCTGTCGCTCGGGGCGCCCGGAGCGGGCAGGGCCGCGGCGACACCGCCGGTCAGGGCCGTTGCCACCGTGGTCGTGCCGACCGCCGCCGCGAAGCTCCTGCGGGAGAAACCGCCGTCTGGACGCACCACCGAGTGATCTTCAGTCATGCCGGCTTTTGTACTGGTGGCGGCGCCCGGGCGTCCGGCCTTCGCTCCGGCGTTGACTCGAAGGAGCTAAGACGCAGACGAACCCTGACGTCACAGCACGTCCGCCGAGTGGGACGGCCCGGAAACCCGAAGGGATGAATGCCGGGCGAACTCCGTATGCCGCCGCGATCGATCCCTCACGCTGCCCCATGCGTATCCACATCCACGGAGGGGGGAAGGGTGGGGCAGCGGCGCACTCCGTTCGGTGACAGGGCCCGTTACTGGTTCGACAGCACACTGGCCCGCGGTGCCTCCGCGCTCGTGGGCTGGATGGCACTGGTGTGTCTGGCCGTCGTCGTCCCGGCCAGCGCCGTGCTGGTGTGGACCGACCCCCACGCGCCGGCGACCCTGGCCGACCGGCTGGCGGAGGTGTGGCGCCTCACCGGGGAGACACTGCGGCTGGGCGGTACCACGGGGACACCGCTGCGCGTGGTGATGTCGGTCGTGCTCGCACTGGTCGCCCTGCTGTACGTATCGACGCTCGTCGGCTTGATCACGACGGCGCTCACGGAGCGGCTCACCGCGCTGCGACGGGGCCGATCCACCGTCCTCGAACAAGGTCACGCTGTGGTCCTGGGGTGGTCGGAGCAGGTCTTCACCGTGGTGAGTGAGCTGGTGGCCGCCAACGCCAACCAGCGCCGGGCGGTGGTGGCCGTGCTGGCCGACCGGGACAAGACGGCCATGGAGGAGGCCCTGAGCACCAAGGTGGGCTCCCTCGGCCGCACACGGTTGATCTGCCGCAGCGGACCCACCACCGACCCGGCCGTACTCACCCTGACCAGCCCGGCCACGGCCGGTGTCGTGCTGGTCCTGCCCCATGACGAGCCCGACGCCGACGCGGAGTCGGTCAAGACGCTGTTGGCGCTCAGGACGGCCCTGACCGGGGAGGGAAAGCGTCCGCCCGTCGTCGCCGCCGTCCGGGACGACCGCTACCGGCTGGCCGCCTGTCTGGCCGCCGGAGCCGGCGGAGTCGTCCTGGAGAGCGACACGGTCACGGCCCGGCTGATCGTCCAGGCCGCCCGCCGCCCCGGTCTCTCCCTCGTCCATCAGGAACTGCTCGACTTCGCCGGCGACGAGTTCTACCTGATCACCGCGTCGGCCCTGACCGGCCGGCCGTTCGGTGACGCGCTGCTCTCCTACCCGACGTCGAGCGTCGTCGGGATCATGCGGGGAGACACCCCGCTGCTCAACCCGCCACCACGAACGCCCATGGCCCCGGGCGACCTGCTCATCGTCATCTCCCGCGACGACGACACCGCCTGGCCGGGCGACTGCACCGACTTGGTCGACGAAGCGGCCGTGGTGTCCGGCCCTCCGACCCCCGAGCGGCCGGAGCGCGTCCTCCTGCTGGGCTGGAATCGCCGAGCCCCGCTCATAGTCGAGCAGTTGCGCCGCCGCGCCCGGCCCGGATCAGCCGTCGAAGTGGTGACCGACGGTGACGAGATGACGGTCCGACAGGTGATCGAGAGCGACGCGTACAGCGGAGCCGAGCTGGCCCTGACGCTGCACCGCGGTGACGTCACCCGTCCCGAGACCTTGCGACGTCTGGACGTGCATTCCTACGACAGCGTCATCGTGCTCGGCCAGGACCCCGCACCCGGACAGCCGCCGGACGCCCCCGACGACCGCACGCTCGTCACCCTCCTGCTTCTGCGTCAACTGGAGGAGGCCACCGGGCAGGAACTGCCGGTCGTCACCGAACTGATCGACGACCGCAACCGGGCGCTGGCCCCCGTCGGCCCCGGAGCCGACGTGATCATCAGCGGCAAACTCATCGGGCTGCTCATGGCACAGATCTCCCAGAACCGGCACCTGGCAGCGGTGTTCGAGGAACTGTTCTCCGCCGACGGCGCCGGGGTTCGTCTGCGGCCGGCCACCGACTACGTGCTGCCGGGACGCGAGACGTCCTTCGCCACAGTCGTGGCCGCGGCACGTCAGCGCGGCGAGTGCGCCATCGGTTACCGGAGCCACGCCGACTCGTCGACGCCTCCTGGTCACGGCATGCGGATCAACCCGTCCAAGGCCGAGCGACATCTCTGGACGGCCGAGGACGAGGTGGTCGTCGTGGGCGCCGACTGACGAGAGACCAGGGTCGGCCCCGTGTGCGTTCCCGGGGGTTGACGATCACCGACGACCTTGTCGTCGCCATCGCCGGTTGCTCAGCAACAACACGGTCCACATGAGCGTCTGAAGCGCCGCGCCGGCAATCCTGACCGTGCCCGCCCGGGTGACCACGCGATACACCAGCAGCCCGGTGCTCAGGGCGAGGAAGGGCCCGTAAACCCAGGGAGCCCAGCGCCGGATCCGTTTCGGCCCTGGCGCCCGCCGCGACTCGGCAGGCCCCTGGCAGGATCCGTTCATACCGCCTGCCGGACCAGCAGCCGGCCCACCACGCCGGGCACGGTGCGGACCGTCCCGGCTCGCGGTCGTTGCACGACCTCCACATCGATTCCAGGAAGCCGTGATTCGGTGGCGGCAGGTTGCGGTACACGACTACTGGACAGGCCTCACCGAGGCGGAGGCTGCAGAAGGAAGCCGGTGGTGCGCCGCTTCTTGGGACACGCTTTACGTGCCGCACGCAACTGCAGCTCGTGCCGTGGCTGTCTGACAGAGCGTGGGGCCCGGCAGGGCCAGGTAACGAGAGAGCGGGGCAGGTCGTGGGACGGCGCAGGGGCGGGATAGGGATCGCACTCGTCACGGTCGCGACGCTGGTGGGTGCGAGTGCCTGCGGCGGCGGCAGCAGTGACAAGGCGAGTGGGGACGACGCGAAGGCGCCGGGCAAGGCGAAGACGAGCGCATCGCCGTCACCGGCGAAGCCCAAGGGCCCGCCCATGCTGCTGGAAACGATCACCCCCCAGACGGGAAACACGGTCGGCGTCGCCATGCCGATCTCGGTGATCTTCACGAACCCGGTGGCGGCGAAGGCGCGGGCCACGGTGGAGAAGCACATGAAGGTGAGCGCCTCCCAGCCGGTGGCCGGCGCCTGGCACTGGATGGGCGACAAGCGCGCCGACTGGCGGCCGAAGACGTACTGGCCCTCCGGCACGAAGGTGAAGATCGACGCTGACATGAAGGGCGTCAGCAACGGCAACGGACGCTACGGCGTGCACAGCTACACCCACACCTTCACCGTCGGCGACGACGTGCGCGCCGATGTCTCGGTGACCGGCCACACCATGAAGGTGACCCGGAACGGCAAGCTCGTACGCACCCTGTCGATCAATGCGGGCAGCGCCCAGTACCCGACGTGGAACGGCACGATGGCCGTCATCGACAAGCAGGAGAAGGTCCACATGACCTCCTGCAGCGTCGGCATCAGCTGCGACAAGGGCAGCCCGAACTACTACGACCTGACACTGCCCTGGGACGTCCACCTCACCCAGTCCGGCACGTACGTGCACTACTCGACCGGCGACCCCAATCCGGGCAGCGGCAGCGCCCGCGGCTCGCACGGCTGCGTCCACCTGTCCATGTCGGACGCCAAGTGGTTCTACGGCCAGGTCAAGCAGGGCGACCCCATCACCATCACCGGCTCGCCCCGTGCCAAGGCCTCGGCCGACAACGGCTACGCCGACTTCAACCTGGGATGGGACCAGTGGCTCGCGGGCAGCGCGTCCGGGGAGCAGACGACCGCGACACTGTGACGCGCCGCGCCGGTGACGCTCGCGGACGGACGTGAGACGGCCGTCGGCACGGCGACACATGGCGTCTCCGGCCCGACGGCAGGCCGCCGGGCCGGCCGTGCGTCGCGGTCGGCCGACGTCCGGTGGGCGTGACATGGCCGCCCACCGGCGTAGCCACGCCGATTCAGGTGTTCACGGCCGGAGAGGACAGCGGGTACGGGCGGACGACGACGGAGCCGACCGGGAGGACCAGGTCCGGCGATGCGAACAGCTCGATGAACGCCGCACGGTCCCGGGCCTCGGACTCGTGGAGCGCGAGCCGTTCGGTCCGTATCAGGGCAGGTGGCCAGGCGACGGGTCCCCACTCGGTCATGGCGGGCAACGTATCGCACGCCGAGGCAGCGATCCGCAGGACGAGGGCCCGCACCGTGTCTCGTGCCATCGTTGCCGGTCGCCCGCTCGTGTCACCGAGGCCGGTAGGCGGTGGCCAGCACGGAGACCGTGATCCGGTCGGGCAGGAGGCCGCCGTCGTCCGGCTCCGTGCGGCTCAAGTGCCGTGCGCTCGGCGTCATCCCCACCAGATCCAGGGCTTCCGTCACGGCCAGGGTCATGGAGTACTCGACGCGTTCGGTGACGACCGCCTCGAAGCAGGGATCCAGCGCCCGGTGCAGGCGTTGTTCCTTGGCCGGGTCGATGGAGACCATCGCGGGAAGCCGGCCGCGCAGCTCGGTGAGGTGCCGCCCGGTAGGACGGACCACGATCAGCCGGCCGGCCGGGCGGAGTACCCGGCGGAACTCGGCCGGGTTGCGCGGGGCGAACACGTCCAGCACCACGTCGGCCACATCGTCGGCCAGCGGGAAGGGACGGAAGACGTCCCAGGTCGCGGCGGCCCCTCGTTCGTGGGCTCGCACTGCCGAGCGCAGCGCTCGCGCCGACGTGTCCAGGCCCAGACCTCGGGCGCCGGGCAGCTGGTCGAGAACGCCGGCCAGGTAGTAGCCCGTGCCGCACCCGACGTCCACGACCGTGGCCCGCTCGGGGGCTGAGGCGGCCGCCAGACGGGTCACGGCCCGGCGAATGGGCGCGTACCCGCCGGTGGCCAGGAAGCGGTCCCGAGCCTGGACCATGGCCGCGTCGTCGCCGCTGGTGGCCCGGCTGCCCGTCAGGAGGCCGGCGTAGCCGCAGCGGGCGATGTCGAAGGAATGACCCGCCGGACACCGCAGCGCGCCCCGGCCGGGATGCAGGCGGCGTGTGCGGCACGTCGGGCAGCGCAGCAGGTCGAGGAACGGTCCGAGGGCAGGGGGAAGCAACACGGGCACGAGGCACTCCTGGCGAGGCTGAAGGGAAGGGACCGTGCCCGCGCGTACGGAGGGCCACTGCCTCAGGAAGGAACGGGCAGCGCCGGGAGGGTGGTTCGCAGAGCGGGCACACCGAGGAGGGCGACGCCGTGCGGCATCGCCCTCAACGCCTTCCGATCACAGGAAGCAGCAGTGCGGGGTGCTCATGAATGCCACGCCGGGAGTCTACGTGGACCGACCAAGCCCTTTCATGTCCGCCGGAGCTCCGCCGTGACCAGCCACGCCGTGCTGCGCAGCCGGACGGTTCCGTCATCCGCCTGGTGGCCGCGCAGATGGCCCGTCAGGGTGCGGCGGGCGCGGTCCCGTGTCCTCGCGTCCACCTGTCCCATCAGGTGGCGGCCGGGGCCCGTTCCCGGCAGGAACTCCGCCGCGTCCTCGGCTCCGTGCCCCCAGGCCCCGTACGCCTGCGCCTGGCCGATGGTGAGACCGGTGAATTCGACACGACGATGGCGTTCACCGATTTCGCCGAACAACTCATGCCGTTCCCCCGCCGGGCCCTGTCCCGGCTCGCCGCACTGGGCGACCGCATCCTGCTTGGCTCCGACTTCCCCAGCATCCCTTATCCCTGCCTGCACCAACTCCAGGCACTGGAACGGCTGGACCTCGGCCGGGAATGGCTGCGGGCCGTGTGCCACGACAACGCGGCGGACCTGTTCGGCCTGTCACGCGGTTGACCAGGGCCGCCGAGTGACCGGTGACGGCGCCACCGCCGACGGCACTCGCGCCACTCGGGCCGCCACCGGTCCGGCACACCGGTGGGCGACGATGACCTGCCAGCCGCCCATCGGCGTTTGTGTCCGGGAGGTTGACACTGTCTCGGAGGTCGCTGAACATGTGAAGCCGTGAAGCCGTTGGGAGCGCTCCCACAGCGGCATTTTCCGTGTACCGGTTCCACACCGCACGCGCACGCCTGCTCCGTTCTGCCTCGTCGTCCCCCACGTCCAGATCGTGCGGCGCCACGCGCCCGGCGCCCCGCCCGCTCGTGCCCAGGCGGTCTGCCGCTGCGTCGCCCGGGCCGGCGCTCGGGCGTCCGGGCCTGCCGCGCGGCCGCAGGGAAGGTGATCATGCGCATGTCTCCGAGAGCCGCACTCGCGGCCGTCGTCCTGCTGATGGCAGGAGCCGGCCCGGCGGTGACGCCCGCCGTGGCGACAGCGTCACCGGCCGCGGCGCCGCGGGGTGTCGTGGCCGGTGACGGCCCAGCGCTCAGCGTCGACGCCACGACCGGCCGCCGCCCCATCGACCCGCACATCTATGGCATGAACTTCGCCGACGAGTCCCTGGCCGCCGAACTGCGGCTGCCGGTGCGCCGGTGGGGCGGCAACGCCACGACCCGCTACAACTACAAGCTCGACGCCTACAACGCGGGCGCGGACTGGTATTTCGAGAACCTGTACTACAACAACGACACCTCGAAGCTGCCGGACGGCTCGGAGGCCGACAAGTTCGTAGACCAGAACCGTCGCACCGGCACCGACACCGTGATGACCGTGCCGATGAGCGGCTGGACGACCGCCGCCCGCAACAGCGCCTGCGGCTTCAGCATCGCCAAGTACGGGGCCCAGCAGGGCAGCGACGCCCAGTGGCGGCCCGACTGCGGAAACGGTGTGAAGTCCGACGGCACGAAGGTGACCGGCAACGACCCTGCCGACACCAGCAAAGCCGTCGGTGCCGACTTCACCAAGGGCTGGGTGCAGTACCTCGACAAGACGTACGGCACCGCGAACGACGGCGGGGTACGGTTCTACAACCTCGACAACGAGCCCGACCTGTGGTGGAGCACCCACCGGGACGTGCACCCGACCGGGCCGGGCTACGACGAGATCCGCGACAGCACGTATGCCACCGCCGCCGCCATCAAGGACGCCGACCCGGCGGCGCAGACCCTCGGGCCCGTCGGCTGGGGCTTCAACTCCCTGATCTACTCCGGTCTCGACCAGAAGACCTGCGGCGAGCAGGGCGGCGACTGCTGGTCCAACCCGCCGGACCGGGCCGCCCACGGCGGTGTCCAGTTCGCTCCCTGGTACCTGCAGCAGATGAAGGCCTACGAGCAGGCGCACGGCCGCCGTGTCCTCGACTACTTCGACGAGCACATCTACCCGCAGCAGTCCGGGGTGTTCGGCGGCAACGACGATGCCGCGACCCAGGAACTGCGGCTGCGTTCCACCCGCCAGCTCTGGGATCCGACCTACGTGGACGAGAGCTGGATCAACCAGCCCGTGCAGTTCATTCCCCGGATGCGCTCCCTCGTCGACGCCAACTACCCGGGAACCAAGCTGGCCATCACCGAGTACAACTGGGGCGCCCTGGACAAGATCGACGGCGGGCTCGCCCAGGCCGACGTCCTCGGTATCTTCGGGCGGGAGGGCCTGGACCTGGCCACCCTCTGGGATCCGCCCAAGTCCAACGACCCCGGAGCCTTCGCCTTCCGGATGTACCGCAACTACGACGGCAACGGCGGCTCCTTCGGCGACACCTCCGTGCACGCGGCCAGCGCCGACCAGGGCAAGCTCGCCGTCTACGCGGCCGAACGCAGCGCCGACCACGCGCTCACCGTGATGGTCGTGAACAAGACCACCGGCGACCTCACCGCACCGGTGTCGCTGACCACCAACACCGCGCTGCCCCCGGCCGCGCAGGTCTACCGCTACGGGCAGGACGACACCACCGCGATCAAACACCTGGCGGACCAGCCCGTGTCCGGCGGTTCCTTCACCGCCACCTACCCCGCCTACTCCATCACCGAGTACGTGCTGCCCGCCGGGTCCTCCACGGCGACCCCGCCCTCCGCCCCCGGTAGGCCGACCGCGACGTCCGTCGGCTCGGACCGGGTGACGTTGGGCTGGACGGCCTCCAACGCCGGTTCCTCCCCGGTGTCGAGCTACCAGGTGTACTCCGGCGACCCGGCCAGCACCGCACCCGTCGCCACGGTCGACGCACCGGCCACCACCGCCACCGTCACCGGCCTGTCTCCGTCCACCGCCTACACCTTCCGGATCGTGGCCAGGGACACCGCCGGCCGCAGCTCCTCGCCGTCGTCACCTCTGCAGGTGACCACCACGGCCGCGACGGCCTCCGTCTGCACGGTCGACTACCGGGTGACCAACGACTGGGGGAGCGGTTTCACGGCCACCGTCACGGTCACCAACAAGGGCGCACCCCTCAACGGCTGGCAGCTCGGTTTCACCTTCCCCGGCAGTCAGAAGGTCACGCAGGGCTGGAACGGCACCTGGAAGCAGAGCGGCACCGCGGTGACCGTCAAGGATGCCGGCTGGAACGCCGCCGTGGCCACCGACGCCTCGGTCGGCATCGGCTTCAACGGCTCCTACACGGGCACCAACGCCGTGCCCAAGAACTTCACCCTCAACAGCAAGCCCTGCACCGCCCCCGGTACCGGTGCGGCGGCTCGCGTCGCCACAGCGATCGGGCACGCGCCCGGCAGTCACGCCGTGCGGTGACCGTCCGCCCGGGTGACCTGCGCCCACGGCGGTCCGGGTAGCCCCGGACCGGGGACGCACACGGGGCGTGCCGCGCCGTGTGCGTCCCGTCCACGGTGTTCTCCTCGGGCGCGGACCGGCTCACAGAACGGTGACGACCGTCTGGTCCGCCGAGACCGACTCGTCGCTGCCGACGAAGACGGCGACCTTGACCTTGTCTCCCTTGGCGAAGTGGGTACCGGCGGCCGTATGCAAGGTCACCGTGGCAGTGTGGTTCGCGTAGTCGCAGATGACGTTGTCCTTCTTGACGATGCCCGCGGCGATGCCGGCGCTGGGGCTGTCCGAGCCGAGCGCCGTCGCGTTGGCCAGGAGCTCCTGCCCGAGGGCAGGGTCGCAGGAGTAGGTGACCCGCACCTGCACATCCGACTTGTGGAGCGACACCGTGTCGATGGTGATCCCGTTGCCCTTGGCCGCTGCCGAAGGCGCGGCTGCCAGACAGCCCACACCGGCCACAAGGGCCGTGACGGCGGCCCCGGCCAGACGACGCCTCAGATTGATCGACTTCATCGGCTTTCTTCCTTCCCCCTGCACGGTCACCCTGGTCTGAGCTGTGGAGGAGACCCCCACGGGGCGGGTGGCTGCGCACAGTTGATCGATTAGAGCCGGGATCTTACGTGATCTTCGCTGTCCTCGCCGGTCCGACCTGCCCCGACGGGCGTTGACCGACGGCGAACTCGTTCGGATCGCCGAAGCCTCCCGGATCTGGAAGACGGTCGCCACCGCTCTCGTACCGGGTGGCAAAGCGATCTTCATCGACGACGGCCCCGCCGCAGCCGTGCACGAGGAGGTTCTCGCGGGCCGGCCGACCCCGGCGGCACTGCGCCGGCTCGGCGACGGCAGCCAGTACCGCATTGTGAAGGTGTTCCACGATGCGCAGGCACTCACGGCCGACCTCACCGCCCTGGGGTGGTCGGTCCGTATCCGAAACAGGGGCGAGCACTTCGTCGGCACCGCGGAACCGCCGGCCACCGCCGACTGAGGAGAGGCGGCGCCCCCCGACGCACGGCCGGTTCCCGCAGTGGCCGGCTGTGGGCATCAGCCCGTCTTGACGGACTTCTGTCCGGACGGGGTGATGGCGTACCACTGCTCGTCCTTCGCCTCGCCGTTCGCCTGTCCGGCCGTCGTGTCGCCCATGTACCGGTACACGGGCCAGCCGGCGAGGGTGAGCTGCTTCATGCCCTTTCGGTGGACCGTGCCGAGAAGGCTCTTCTCAACCCCCGCGGTCTGTACGGAGTCCCGCACGATGACAGGCATCCACGTCTTGGTACACGTACCGGTGCACGTCCACTTGGAGGGGTTCGGCTGGTCCTTGTCGTAGCGGTAGAGGGTCATCCCCTTGTCATCGGTGACCACGTTGCCGATGCCGTCGATCGCCTTGGCCATCACCATGGTGGTGATGGCCATGTGCCCGTCTCCGGAGTTGCCGCTGTCGGCCGGTGCCGAGGCAACTGGCGCCGAGGTGGCCGGTGCGGAGGTCGCGGGAGCCGACGCGGCTGGGACGGCCGGGGCGGTGGCGCCGGTGCTGGTGTCGTTCGAGGAGCCGCACGCCCCCAGCAGGAGCGTGGAGGCGAGCCCTACGACGAGGCTGAGGACGATACGTCGCGGGTTCAAGGAGTTGCCCTTCGTCGGGAGTCGTATCTGCTTGCTCCCTTAGTACGTCGGGCGGCTCCCGCCCTCTCACCCGCTGGTTTCTCATGACGCAGTCTTGACCATCGCCGTGGCCGCTCGGCGGGGCGGCCCGGGGATCACGGTGCGGAACGGCGCAGCGCGACAAGGGATTTCCAGGATCTGTGGCGCTTGAAGGGCATCTCGAAGATCTGGGAGAACATCCATGCCCCGAGTGCTGACACCGGTAGCGCCAGGACAAGCGTGAACCCGAAAGTGGGCAGGCCGGGGGAGACGCAATGCGGGGCCACACGGCGGATCACGACCATGACGATCGGCAGGTGGATCAGGTAGAGACTGTAGGAGAAGTTGCCGAGCGTCTGTATGGGGCGTGCGGTCAGGAGCCGGATGAGAACGGCGGGTCTGCCGGTGGCGACCGCGGCAAGCAGCATCGTCATGGCGGGAGCGATGGCGAGGTCCACCCAGAAGTAGTGGTTCACCGTCCAGACAGACCCCTTGATGACGCCGACAGCCAGGACAGGCATGCCGGCCAGTACGGCCAGCCATCCCCAGGGCAGTCTCCGCACCCTGTCCGACGCGACGACGACTCCTGCTCCCACCATGCCTGCGACGAACACCGGAGCGAGATGGGGAGCGAGCCAGTTGTCACCCTCCACAGGGGACGCGCCAGCCGCCATCAGCCCACCGGCGATCACCGGAAGTGTCGCGCACACGCCCAGGACCGCCGCCCCCAACCGCCGTCTCACCAGAAGAAGAAGGGGGAACAGAAGATAGAGTTCGGCCTCCACGCCGATCGACCAGAAGGCGCCGTTCGGCGTCGGAGCGGTGAACACGTCCTGGGCGATGAAGCCGTACACCAGGATGGTCGCGCCGGTAGGCAGTCCGTAGTGCGAAGCCGGGACCACGAACCGGGCAACGACCAGGCTCATGGCCAGTGCTGCCCAGTACGGAGGCAGGATGCGCCAGGCGCGTCGCCGCAGGAACCGGCCGACGCCGTCCGACCGCCACCCGTGACGCGCAGGTGAGATCGTCAGCGAGAAGCCGGACAGCACCAGAAAGAAGACGACAGCGATGCGCCCGAACATCAGCCCGTCCAGCCACGCGGGGGCCGAACTGCGGGGGTAACCAGGGAAGGTGTACAACCAGCAGTGGAACAGGACCACATACAGTGCCGCCAGGCCGCGCAGGCCATCCAGACCGGGCACTTGCCGACGGACCTGGGCCGCGCCGGTCCTCTCCTCCTGCCGCGTCGGAGCGGCCAAGTCGAGAGCGCTGCCGACCGGACGGCTCGAATCCACTGAAATCGCTCGACCCTTTCTCTGGGCACCGGCTGTGCCGCACGCGACCGACGCGTCGCCGGTCGCCGCAGGACGCAACCTGCGACAGGCACAAACGGCCTGACCGCTTTCCTGGCGGCACGAGGGGCGGCACCGTACCGCCCCACGGTGACTGGTACGCAGCGACCGGCCGGGCAGTTCAAAGACAGGCGCGAACCCCGTCAGGGCTTGGTCTCGGCGACGACGATGTAGAACGTCACCGCGGCGAAGAAGGGGCCATGCGTGAGATGACTCAGCCAGTCCTCTGCAGCCCGGTCGGTGAAGTAGCCTGCCTCGACGGCTCGACCAGTGGTGCGTTCCAGGCCGAGGATCTCGTCCGCGACGTGGACGTCGCGGAAGACCGGGGTGACCGGGACGACCGTGGGCACGGTGAAACCGCTCCCGGCCGCCAGGCGTGCGAGCTGCCTGCCGATGCCTGCGTTGCGGACCACCCGTTCGGCCACGTGGCGGGTGTAAGCACGCGTCAGGTCGCTGTCGGGATGGTCGACGGTCAGGGTCTCCCAGTCGGGTTCGCCCATGACGAGCCGTCCGCCCGGCCGCAGGACCCGGCGGATCTCACTCAGCGCTGCCAGGGGATCGGCGACATGCTGCAGTACCCGATCGGTGCGGGCACGGTCGGCGGTGTGGTCGGGCAGTGGCAGGTCGTGAACGTCCGCGTGCCGTACGTCCACAACGGCCTGTCCGACGGTGCGTGCCCGGGCGGTGTCCACCATCTTCCGGTCGTGGTCGATGCCGATGACAGCGCCTTCCGGGGTGACCGCCCGGGCAAGTGCCCCGAGGTCGTTACCGGGACCGCAGCCGAGGTCGAGCACCCTGTGCCCGGCACGCAGGTCGAGTTCGTCGAGCATGCGCTGTTTGTAGGCGCGGCCGAGATCGCTGGTGGCGAGCCGGTCGAGGTAGGTGACGGGGTCGGGTTTGGCGTTCTCGAACGAGGATGACGTCATGCGTCTCAGTCGATCAACCTCCGTTCACACACCGCCGCGTCGACGCTGCGCACTCCGTCAGGTGACTTCGCTCGCAGACATGGGTAGGCAAGTCCGAGACGCCGGGGGGGTGTCGTTCGCTCTCGTGCTAGGGGCTTGAGTCGATGCGAACGAGGAAGTCGGCACGGAAGCTCGTCTGGGCAGTTCTGACGGGAGCTTTCGCTCTCGGGCTGGTTCTGGCGACTCCCTTCATGCTCATGGCGCTCGGCCCGCGGAACGCCGACTGGGAAAAGCTCAGCCAGATCAGCCAGGCCTACGGAGCCCTGTCGGTGATTTTGTCGGCAGGGGCCCTCGCCGGCGTGGCGGCGTCACTGGCCTACCAGGCAAGACAGACCCGTATAGCAACAGAGGAGACAACCTGGACAGCCCACCGTGAGCTGTTACTGCTGTCGCTTGCCGACACCGAGTTCCTGACTTGCTGGGAACCGCCCTCCATCGCGGTCACCCTGGAGGAGTGGCGCCGCATCGTCTATGCCCATCTGATTGTTCAGGACTGGGAGAAGAGCTACCAGTTCGGCCTGATCAACGATGACCAGTTGACCAGGACATTCGCCCTGCACTTCCGCGGGCAGACGGCGCGCGACCACTGGCGCAACTCCCGTGACTTCTACCTGCAGCACGCGGCCGCCGGCGAGAACCCGCGGTTACACCGGTTCGCCGGTCTTGCCGAACGGGCCTACCAGGCAGCAGTCGCCGCCGGACCACCGATCTCGAGCGCGGACTACTTCTTGCATGCGGACGAGCCTGAGCCGCGTGCGTCGACTGCCTGAAACGATCCGGCCGGGTGCTGTGACCGCACGGCTCCGGGGCTCGTGACGGACCACGAGCTCACCGCTGGCTGGCAGGTTTGCCCGGAAGTTCTGTGCGACTGCCCCGGCAGGAGTAGACGATCTCCACCGAGCCGCCGGGGAGGGGGCGCTCCCGCTGGAACGTCAGCCCGGTGTCGGCGCTCAGCGCGGGTGTCAGGCGCATCCCAGCGCCGAACATCAGCGGCAGTACGACCAGTTCGAGGGTGTCGAGTGCGCCGAGGGAGTGGAAGGCGCCGATCGTGCGCGGTCCCCCGATGAGATGCACGTCGCCACCCCGGTTCGCCGCGCGGACCTTCTCCAGCAGCCGCACCGGGTCACTGTCGGTGGTGACGTGATCGGGGGTGCCGTCCGGACGGTGTGAGCCGAGCACGAACACATCGAGGTCCGGCCATGGCCAGCGGGTGTTGGTGAGCGCGGGCTCGAAAGTGGTGCGGCCCATCAGGGCCGCCTCGCAGTCCTGGAGGAACTCCCGGATGCCGTGGCTTTCGCCCGAGACGAACGCAGGGTCGGCAGTCAGTGCCGGCCATCCGCTCGGAGTGGTCACGTAGCCGTCAGCACTCATGCTCATACGGGCTCGGATCCGCATGTTCTTCTCCCTGTGGCGTTCGGTGCCTGTTGATCACAGAGTCGCGGGTCGCGCCTCCACCTGAGCGTCGATCGGAAGACCCGTCGATCGACACGCTGCCGAGAAAAATTCTCCTCGACGATCACGACACGGGCCTGCGGCCGCGCGCGGGGAGCGCACGGGCAGGAACTGACGGACCTGACGCAGGGGCGGCCGTTCGTGGTCGAACGGGTCCGCCTCACCGACAGCGGTGTCGCCGTCGAGGGGCAGTTCGAGCCGCCGCAACTGGCTCTGCTCAGCATCGACGACCAGGTGCTCGTCGCCGCGTTCGTACGGTCGCACGGGTCGATCAAGGAGATGGAGCGGACCTTCGGGGTGAGCTACCCGACGGTCAAGTCCCGGCTGAACCGGATCGCGGGGCAGCTCGAGTTCGTCGACACCGACCCGGCGCCCAGCGGCGCGGATGTCCTCGACCGCCTGCGGCGGGGGGAGATCAGCGCCGAGGAGGCGCTGGCCGAGCTGGAGAGGTCCCGATGATCCCCCCGGGGTGAGGCCGACCGGCGCGCTGCGCGGTGTCGGCCGACTGGTGTGGGCATGGCCCGGCACCCGCTTCGAGGGCCGGCCCAAGTACCTGCGTGTGGTGATGGAGGACGACTCCGAGGGCGGGGCGACGCGGATCAACATCCGGGTGCCGCTGCAGCTGCTGCGCGCCGGGGTCCGGCTCACCAGCCTGATCCCTCCGCAGGCGGTGACCAAGGTCAACGCGCAGCTGAACAAGCAGGGGCTGCCGATCGACCTCGGCGAGCTCAAGCCGCAGCACCTCGAGGAGCTCATCGACCAGCTCGACGACGTCACCGTCGACCTCGACGACCCCGACTCCAAGATGCAGATCTTCTGCGAGTGATCCGCGCTCCCAGCGCGTTCGCGCCCCCCCGGGCTTGAGGTGAGGTCACGGCCACGTCTACGACCGGTCGTCGGTGAGAACGGACTCGTGAACGGTGCGCAGGGTCGCGTTCGGCATCGTGCGTTCCAGGCGGAGGTGGGCCGAACGGCCGCGCAAGGTCAGGGTCATCAACTGGTTGCCGAACCAGGGGCCGCCCTGCTTCCGCCAGCCGACCGGCGGACGGGGGCAGCGGCCGTGCCGGGCGAGGAGGCGTCCCAGCAGGCGGGCGGGTGTGCTCCAGCCGAAGCGGAAACCGATCCGCATCGTCAAGGGTACGGAGTTGTGCACGGGTGAACAGGTGAGCTGGACGACGGGGAGGCTGGGGCCGCCGGACGGCCAGGAGGCCTCGGCGAGGTAACCGTGGTGGACGTCACCGGACAGTACGCACACGGTTGCGGGGGCGGTCGGGGCGGCCCCGGCCTCGGCGAGGAGATCGGCGAGGTCGGCGAAGGAGCGGGGGAAGGCCGCCCAGTGCTCCAGATCGGCCCCGCGGCGCAGCCACTCGCCGAAGCGGGCCCAGCGCTTCCCGCGTTCTCCGGCACACAGAGCCGCGTTCCAGGCCTCGGTGTCGTGCACCAGGTGCGGCAG
Organism: Streptomyces sp. NPDC001348; assembly: GCF_053597535.1. Taxonomy (NCBI): domain Bacteria; kingdom Bacillati; phylum Actinomycetota; class Actinomycetes; order Kitasatosporales; family Streptomycetaceae; genus Streptomyces; species Streptomyces sp. NPDC001348. The sequence continues at coordinate 28,137 of NZ_JBSFIK010000047.1, forward strand.
CAGCCAGGGCAGGGAGGTGCCGATCAGAAGGTGGTCGTAGGAACCCTCGTCGGCCAGCACCTGCTCGCGCAACCAGGCCGCCTCGCCCGGGTCGAGCATGGCACGGCGGTCCTCGGCGAGGACCCGCGCGGCCCGGGAGTCCACCATCACGACGCGGACCCGGCCGAAGTCGCGCCGGTAACTGAAGCGTACCGAGGCGGAATCGGCGTCGGCCTGCTCTGCCAGAGCGCGCAGTGCGGAGGTGCCGTCCGGCGTGGCGTGTACGGCGGCCCAGGTGGGGTCCTCGGCCAGTTCGGTGGGGGAGAGGTTGCCCAGGTGCTGGTGGACCCAGTAGGACATCAGGCCGCTGAGCAGCCGCTCCTGCCACCAGTCGGTGGTGCGCATGTCGGCGAGCCAGGCGGCGGAGGTGTTCCAGTCGTCCACGATGTCGTGATCGTCGAAGATCATGAAGCTGGGCACGGTGGACAGCAGCCAGCGGACCTCGGGGTCGAGCCAGGATTCGTAGTAGAGGTGGCAGTACTCCTCGTAGTCGGTGACCTGGCCGCCGGGCGGCTTGTCGAGGTCGCGGCGGCCGGCGAGCCAGCGCCGGGTCTGCTCCGAGGTCTCGTCCGCGTAGATCTGGTCGCCGAGCAGGAGCAGGACGTCGGGGCGTACGGCCTCGGGATCGGCAGCCAGCCGGGTCGCGAGGGTGTCGAGGGCGTCCGGGCCGACGGGATCCTTGCCGTCGGCCGGGGGCGCGGCCCAGCGGCACGAGCCGAACGTGACCCGGACGGCGTCGCCGGTGCCCGGCGAACGGATGACGGAGGGCGGGAAAGAGGAGTCCGACAACGGCCACACCAGGGTGTCGTCCAGGACCACTTCGTAGGAGGGGGACGTGCCGGGGCGCAGGCCGGTCACCGTGATCAGCGCGTAGTGGTGCCCGGCCACCTGGAAGGTGGGGGCCGTGCCGCCCGCGCCGTCCGAACAACGCACCTGTGCCGTGCAGGGCTCGCTGGTTTCGACCCACACGGTCGCGCACGAGCCGTCGGTGTACCTCAGCAGCGGTCCCAGGCGTAGTTCAGCCACAGCGATCGCCCTCCTGTCTCTTGCCGTACGGAAAGGAACGACCGTAGCGACGGTACAGGGCCGCACAGTCGTGCGTCTGGGGCCGGTCTGCGCGGGCACGCGGAGGGGGTGGGCGGTAGGGCGAACAAGGGCGGTGGCGTGGCCGAGCAGGAGCAGGGGACGCAGGCACGGGGGAGCCGGGGCACAGGGCGTGAGGACGACCTGTTGCAAGGGCTTGCGGTGGACGACCGGCAGCCGGAGCGGCCGGTGCTTCTCGGCGGCGACGGCCGGCCGATCGAGACCTGGCGGGAGAACCACCCGTACGACCATCGCATCGGTCGGCGCGAGTACGAGCGGACCAAGCGGATCCTGCAGATAGAGCTGCTCAAACTGCAACGCTGGGTGAAGGAGACGGGGCAACGGATCGTCGTGGTCTGCGAGGGACGGGACGCGGCCGGCAAGGGCGGCACCATCAAGCGGTTCACCGAGCGGCTGAACCCCCGTGGCGCCCGCGTGGTGGCACTGGACAAACCGACCGAACGGGAGGCGGGGCAGTGGTACTTCCAGCGGTATGTGACCCACCTGCCGGCCCGCGGTGAGATCGTCTTCTTCGACCGGTCCTGGTACAACCGGGCGGGCGTCGAACGGGTCATGGGGTTCTGCACGGACGCCGAGTACCGGCAGTTCCTGCGGCAGGCACCGCTGTTCGAGCAGCTGCTCACCGACGACGGCATCCTGCTGGTGAAGTTCTGGTTCTCGGTGTCGCGTGCCGAACAGCGCACCCGGTTCGCCATCCGGCAGATCGACCCGGTGCGCCGCTGGAAGCTGTCCCCCACCGATCTGGCCTCGCTCGACCGCTGGGACGACTACACCGCGGCCAAGGTCGACATGTTCCGGGCCACCGACACCGTGCACGCACCGTGGACGGTCGTGAAGAACAACGACAAGCGGCGGGGCCGGTTGGAGACGATGCGCAGCCTCCTGGACCGTTTCGACTACCCGGCCAAGGACCACGCGGCGGTGGCCACGCCCGATCCGCTCGTCGTCGGCGCGGCGGACACCCTGCTGGAGCCGGGCGAGGAACCCACGGCCCTGTCGCCGACGCCGCTGGCCGGCCCGGGCGGCGGACCCGGGAACCATCCGGACCCGAGGTGACGGCCGGCCGCAACCACAGGTGAGGGGAGCCACAGACGATGGGAACGGTGGTGCAGGTCCCGCAGACACGGGACATGGTCGGAGACGAACTCTCCGGCGACGAGGCGTTCACCGCGCTGCGACGCTACGGGGGCATGCGACTGCTGCTCGACGCGCTCTCCAGGTTCCGCTACGCCGACGGCTTCACCAACGCGCGTGCCCTCGCTTTCCAGATCGTGCTGGGCATGGTGCCGTTCACCATCGCGCTCGTCGGGCTGGCCACGGCCGCGCACACGGAGAGCGTGGGCCGGATCATCGAGCTGACCCTGGGCAGGATCGTGCCGGGAGCCAGCGGGGACGTGGTCCGGGACGCGCTGCGCGGTACCCGCCGCACCGCCGGCTCCGGCACCTGGAGCAGGGTCGCGCTCTTCCTGGGGCTGGTCTTCTCCGTCCTCAACCTCGCCTCGGCCATGGGCCAGGTGGAACGGGGTGCCAATCGCATCTACGGCATCGAACGGGACCGGCCCTTGCTGCGGAAGTACGGCAGGGCCGTGCTCCTCGCCTTCGCCGCCGGTGTCCCGATGGTCCTGGGCTTCCTCGTGCTGGTGGCCGGCGAGGCCGTGACCTCCGCGACGGCCGAGGCGCTGAACCGGTCCAGGCCGCCCGGGTGGTGGGGCGCCCTCGAGGTGCCCGTGGGGACGGCCCTCGCCTGGATCGCCTCGGCCGTCATCTTCCGCTGGTCACCGCGGCGGGACCAGCCCGGGTACACCTGGCTGGCGTTCGGCTCCGCCGTTCACCTGGTGCTGTGGGTGAGCGCGACCTGGTTGTTGACGCTCTACGTCTCCCGCAGCGGCTCCTTCGGTGCCGTGTACGGGCCCCTCACCGCGTTCGTGGCCCTGCTGCTGTGGGCCAACCTGACGGGGATGGCGCTGTTCCTCGGCATCGCGTTCGCCGCGCAGCTGGAGGCGGCGCGGGCCGGGCTGGGCCGGGCCGTGCGGCCGGACCCGGGGCCGGGGCCCTGACCCCGGCCCCGGACGCGCGTCGACGCGTTCAGGAGTTCACGATGCGGCGTACGTTGTCGACCGAGCCGCAGCCGTCCTTCAGCCGACGTGCGCGCTCCTCCTCGAAAGCCACCCCGAGTTCCTCGCGTCGCTCCATCGCCACGTTCTCGCGGGCACCGTTGAGGATGGTGCGCTCCTCCTCGTCGGCGTGGTGGGTGACCGCCTCCACCAGTTCCTCCAGCTTCGCGTCCCACTCCTCGGAGCCGACATCCTCGACCTCCAGGAGGGCCAGGAGCGCCTTGTTGCCCTCGTCGTGCTCGTGCTCCCCGTGCTCGAGCTCTTCGTCGTCGATGTCCTTGTACCGCTTCAGGGCGGGATAGACCTTGGCCTCCTCGGCCAGGGCGTGGGCGATCAGCAGGTCCGCGAAATCCCGGAGCGCGGCGGCCCGGTCTGCTTCGACGCTGCGCATCAGGCGGAACAGGTCCTCCATGCGCCGGTGGTCCTGAAGGATGAGCTCGACGACGTCCTGTGTCCTGGCCATGGGGAGAGCACCACTTTCCTGCGAACGGTTGGGGTCACTACCGCCTACCCTCGCCGCCCCCGCTGATGACTCCCCGGCTCCGCGGCCACGACGCTCCGTCGGTACCCCGCCCGGCCGTACTGCACCGTCGTCCGTGCGCGGACGCTGAGAGTGTGTGCGGTGGTGAAAGTGTGCCGAGTATCCGTGAGAGCGGTGGAGAAACCAGGGAAATCGACCGTGTGTTCTTCGGTTGGCCGGGCATCCGGAGCGTCGGAGGTTGATAACTATGGTTCCCCTGCTTCTCGTTCTGCTGCTGGCTCTGATCCTCTTCGGCGCGGGCTTCGCGCTGAAGGCACTGTGGTGGATCGCCGTGATCGTGCTGGCGGTCTGGCTGCTGGGCTTCGTGGTCAGGACGGCGGACAGCGGCGGCCGTAAGGGCCGCTGGTATCGCTGGTAACGCAAACGGTGCACGCCGCGACCGCGGGCCCCGGGGACACCCCGGGGCCCGCAAGCATGTCGGGGGCGATACACCCCATCGGTCCGTTCGATGCGGGCCAGGGCCGGTCGCTGCCGCGGTCCGGCAGGTCCGGACGGCGCAGAGCCCCGAATCGTCCCAGTCGTCCGTCGTCCAGTCGTCCGTCGTCGCTCCGGGGTGCCACGGAGCGGCCGTCACAAGGTTTTCGCAAGGTTCCCCGTAGATCCTCGTCCCACGGGCCGTCAGGCGGACCCGCGGCAGGCACTGCGTGCCGCGGAACGGACCGACGCCGGCCCGCGCAGGGCTCGCACGAGTGACGTTGTCACCCGCCCTGCCGACAGTCGGACGAGGCGTGGCCGAGCCGACGTGACAAGAGATTGGAACTGCATGCGCAAGTTGATGTCCGGAGCGAACCGGACGGCCGTCGGGATCGTTGCCACCGCCCTGATGGCGTCCGCAGCCGTCGTCGCCGGGGCGACGACGGCATCCGCGGACGGCTGCGTCGGTCCCCTGTGCGGCGCGGTCAAGAACAGGACCGGCCGCACGATGAGCTACACGATGAGTCTGGGCGAGGGCCCCCACTTCTGTGACGTGTGGAACTGGGGCGGCGGTACCGGAAGCGAGTTCAAGCACGCCAAGTGCGAGCAGGAGTCGTTCGGCAACGGAACGCGGGGCGGCAACGGCACCGGCAACGACGTCGACGCCTTCACATTCGCCGCCAACGGGTACCACGAGCGGTTCTCGCGGGTGGGTACCTGGCACTGGCGGCAGAAGGGTGTCTGGACGAAGATCCGCAGCGGAGAGATCGCCGACTGCGGCATCGGCGACGGCAACGAGGTCTGGTGCACCGTGCTGGTGCAGGCCTGAGACACCGGGAGGCGGCGCACGACCCGTAGCCGCCTCCCGGCGTGACCGCGTCGGCGTCGCGAGGCCGGAGCCCGGCGAACGGCCACGCCGCCGGCCGGCCCCGTGCCGGAAGCCCACCGCCGCCGACATGGTCGACCGGGGCAAACCTGGTGGACGCGCCCCCCCCGCGTGCGGGCCGGGCCTCGGGCCGCCGGACGGTCCTACGGCGTGGGGTTGAGCGGATCGTCGACGACTCCGGCGAGGCGACCGGCCTCGCCGTCGGGGTCCAGACCGAGTTCGAGGTCGGCGGCGGCTGCCGTCAGGGCCCTGAGCGCCGGGACCAGACCGCCGCGCTCCTGCGCGGGCAGACGCTCGACCAGTGCGCGGATCTCCGCCCGCCGATGGCTGAGCACGCTCTCGACAAGCTCCTGCCCCGCAGGCGTCAGCCGCAGTACGACCTCCCGTCGGTTGTCCGGGTTGACGCGCCGGTCGATGAGGTCCAGGGACTCGAGTCGCTCGGCCATGCGCAGGGCGGTGGACGGGGTGACCCCCAGGGTGGCGGCCATGGCGGCGAGCTTGATGGGGCCGCAGCTGTGCAGGGCGACCATGGAACGCAGCTGGGGCAGGGTCAGCGGCACCTCGACGGAGGCCAGCGCACGGGCGGAGAGTGCGACGACCAGACGGGAAGCGGCCATCACCGCCAGGGTCACCTCCTCCGCCTCGCGGTCCAGTACGTCGTCCGCGGTGGGACGACCCTGAGGTGGCTGCTCCTGACGGTCGCCCTGCTGAGCCATGGAACCCTCTCTGCGTGATTGCTGTGCCCGAACGGCGCCCCTCGAGTCATCACTCGGGGCGACCATTGCAGACTGCAATGATAAGCTTCCGGCAGCACGGGCCGAGCGGACGCGACGGCACCGTGCCGAGGGTGATGACCATGAGAACCGAACCGATACACGAAGCCTATTCCTTCGTATGCCTGCGCTGCGGGCACGGCTGCGAGGGTGCGTACGAGATCCGGCACATCCGCGACGGCTCCGGGCGTCTGCGTGCCGACTACTTCGTGAGGGGCGGCTTGAAGGTGCCGTCTCAAGCGCTCGGTGCTGACCGAGAAGCTCGCCAGGCGCGGTCTGCACCTGACCCGCGAGTACTCCATCGATCCGCTCGAGGTGCATCTCGTGCGCCAACTGGAGACACCGGCCACCGTCACCTTCCGCGGCGACCGGCCGGCGGGGGAGATCACCGCGTTGCTGCGGGCCGCCCACGACGCCGGCGACCCCGAGCGACTGCTCGCCCAGCGCCTCTACCCCGTGCTCGACGAGGACGGCACCGTGAGCGGCGTCGTCACCCGCCATGCGATGGTCCACGCCGATGCCGCCGACCGCACCCCGCTCGCCGACCTCGCCGCCGGCCCCGTCGTCGCGCACGCCGACGAGACTCGGCGAGCTCTGGCCAACCGGATGGCGCAGCACGAGGTGACCCGACTGCTCATCGTGACCCGGGGGCCGCGTCCCCGTGTCGAGGGCATCATCAGCCTCCGTGATCTGCTGACCGCCCGGCGCGTCGACCATCACGAGGAACACCACGCCGAACGTGTCCTCAGGCTGCGCACCCGCCGTGTCCCCGTCACTGCCACCACCTGAGTGAACGGTCCCGCCCCGAATCCCCATGTGGTGCACAACTATTGCAAAGAGCAAGGAAAGCTCTGTATAGACATCATCAACTCTCCGTAGTCATGTGAGCGCATTGGGTCACCGTGGTCGACGCTGACGGAAGCGGAACGCGGGCCTCGACGGTCTCGGCCGTCGAGGCCCGCGTGCTTCGCCGACTGCGGAGGGAGTGAGCACAGTGGGACGGCGCGGTGCCCGACGGGAAGCGGAACGATTGGCGGCGCTGGCTGCCGATCAACTCCTGCGCGTGGGTGGGATGCTGCGACGAACCGCGACCACACCTGATCTGCGCGCGGCGTTCCGTACGGATCAGGACGTCAACGACACTCCCTACCGGGAGCGCTGGGCGCACGACAAGGTCGTCCGCTCCACTCACGGCGTGAACTGCACCGGTTCGTGCTCGTGGAAGGTCTACGTCAAGGACGGCCTGATCACCTGGGAGACCCAGGAGACCGACTACCCCTCGACGGGCCCGGACCGGCCCGAGTACGAGCCGCGCGGCTGCCCGCGCGGCGCGTCCTTCTCCTGGTACACGTACTCGCCCACGCGCGTGCGCCACCCGCACGTGCGAGGCGTCCTCCTGGAGATGTACCGCGAGGCCCGCGCGCGGCTCGGCGACCCCGTGGCGGCATGGGCCGAGGTCACCGGCGATCCCGGCAAAGAGGCCCCGGACCGGCGCTATGCGCCGTTCACGGTCAACACCGAGCACCACAAGCCCTGGCACACCCTGACGGGCCGCCAGCACTTCTGTCTCGACCACGACTGGATGGCCGAACTCGGCGAGCAACTACCGGTGTACCGGCCACCCTTGGACCTCGCCACGCCGACCCGCTCCGCGGAGCGGGAGGTCGATGTCCGCTACCTCACCCCGCACTCGAAGTGGTCGATCCACTCCGAGTACCAGGAGAACCTGCTGATGCAGACCCTGGCCCGCGGCGGCCCCGTCATCTGGATGAGCGTGGCCGACGCCGAGGCCATCGGCGCGTACGACAACGACTGGGTGGAGGCGGTCAACCCCAACGGCGTCGTGGTCGCCCGCGCCGTCGTCTCCCACCGCATGCCGACCGGCACGGTGTTCATGTACCACGTGCAGGAACGCCTGGTGAACGTGCCCCGCACCGAAAGCACCGGCCGGCGCGGCGGCGTCCACGACGCCCTCACCCGAATCATGCTCAAACCCACCCATCTCATCGGCGGATACGCCCAGTTGTCGTTCGCCCCCAACTACTACGGACCCACCGGAAACCAGCGCGACGCCCGCACCGTGATCCGCCGCCGCGCGCAGGAGGTGCAGTACTGACATGCGCTGTATGGTCCGGATCGCCATGGTCATGAACCTCGACAAGTGCATCGGCTGCCACACCTGCTCGGTCACCTGCAAACAGACCTGGACCAACCGCAAGGGCACCGAGTACGCCTGGTTCAACAACGTCGAGACCCGCCCCGGACAGGGCTACCCCAGGGGCCACGAGGACCAGGAGGAGTGGAAGGGCGGCTGGCGCCGGGACGCCCGTGGCCGGCTCGTCCCCCGCACCGGAGGACGCGCCCGCCGTCTGGCCCGGCTCTTCGCCAACCCCGAACTGCCCTCCCTCCAGGACTACTACGAACCCTGGACCTACGACTACGACACCCTTGTCTCCGCACCGCTCGGCGACGACCTGCCCACTGCCCGGCCCCGCTCCCTGATCGACGGCCTCCCCACCACGGTGACCTGGGGACCCAACTGGGACGACGACCTGGGCGGCGGGCCCGGTCACCTGGCGGGCGACCCGGTGCTGAGGCAGATGAACGAGCGGGTCCGCCTGGAGTACGAGCAGGCCTTCATGTTCTACCTGCCACGCATCTGCGAGCACTGCCTGAACCCCTCCTGCGTGGCGGTCTGCCCTTCCGGGGCGCTCTCCAAGCGGATCGAGGACGGCATCGTCCTGGTCGACCAGGACCGCTGCCGGGGCTGGCGGATGTGCGTGAGCGGATGCCCCTACAAGAAGGTCTACTTCAACCACGCCACCGGCAAGGCCGAGAAGTGCACCCTGTGCTACCCGCGCGTGGAGGCGGGCGAGCCGACCGTCTGCTCGGAGACCTGCGTGGGTCGGCCGCGCTACCTCGGCGTCATGCTCTACGGCGCCGACAAGGTGGGGGAGGCCGCCGCAGCCGAAGACGAACGCGACCTGTATCAAGCCCAGTTGGGGTGTTTCCTCGACCCGCACGACCCCGAGGTGGTCCGCGCCGCCGAGCAGTCGGGCATTCCGCACGACTGGATCACGGCGGCCCGTCGCTCCCCGGTCCGCGATCTCATCACGACCTACCGGATCGCACTGCCCCTGCACCCCGAGGACCGGACGATGACCATGGTCTGGTACGTCCCGCCGCTCTCTCCCGTGGTCGAGGCGCTCACCCGCAGCGGCCACGACGGGGAGGACCCATCGGCCCTCTTCGGCGCGATCGACTCGCTGCGCATCCCCCTCGGATATCTTGCCGGCCTGTTCACCGCGGGCGACACCGCGCCCGTGGAAGCCGTGCTGTGCCGCCTGGCCGCGATGCGCGCCCACATGCGCCGCATCAACCTCGGTGAGGAGCTCGATCCGGCCATCGCCCGCAGTGTGGGCATGGACGAACGGTCCATCGAGGCCATGTACCGACTGCTGGCGCTCGCCAAGTACGACGAGCGGTACGTCATCCCCACGACCTACGTCGCGGAACCCGGCGGGGGAGGGGCGGACGGCTCGGGGTGCAGCCTGGGGCACGACGGCGGCCCCGGTATGTACGGCACGGACGCCATGGAAGCCTTCCACGCCCCGCCCGTTCCGACGGAAGCGGGCACCGGGGCGGCCGGCGGGCTGCGTGGCCGGACGAACCTCCTCAACTGGAACGGCCGCGGCCGACCACGTGGGCTCTTCCCCGACCGAAAGGCCGAGCCGCGATGAACCAGCACCGTGCGGTGCACCAGGCCGCCTCCCTGCTCCTTCAGTACCCCGACCAGCGCTGGGAGGCCCAGCGTGCCCTCGTGATCGAATCGCTCGGCGGGTTTCCCGGCCCGGCGACGGAACCGCTGCTGCGGTTCTGCCGCCGCACCGCTGACATCCCCCTGCTCGACCTCGCGGCCCACTACGTCACCACCTTCGACCGCAGTCGGCGCCGCACTCTCCACCTGACCCACTACACGGACGGAGACACCCGCCGTCGCGGCGCATCCCTCGCCGCTCTCAAAGCCCGTTACCGGCAGTGCGGCTGGGAGCCGACCGACGGTGAACTGCCCGATCACCTCCCTGCCGTCCTGGAGTTCGCGGCACGCTGTCCGGCCGTCGGCCGTGCCGTGCTGCACGAGCACCGCGGTGCCCTCGCACTGCTCGCCGCCGGCCTCGCCGCCCAGGGGAGCCCCTATCTCGACGTGATCCGAGCCGTCCGGACCACCCTCGACGAAGGAGTACGCCTCGGATGACGCACCTGCGTATCGCGCTGTGGGGTGTACTGCTCTACCTCGCCCTGGCCACGCTGGTCACCGGGACCGCCTGGCGCTACCGCTACGACCGCTTCGGCTTCACCACCCGCTCCAGCCAGCTCCACGAGTCCCGGCTGCTGGGCATCGGCGGACCCCTCTTCCACTACGCGCTGTTCCTCGTCATCGGCGGGCACGTCATGGGCCTGCTCGTCCCCGAAGCCCTCACCCGGCGCCTGATGATCAGCTAGGAGCAGTACCATGCCGTCGCCCTGGTCATGGGAGGCACGGCGGGCATCGCTACCGGCTGCGACCTCGCCCTTCTGCTGTACCGCCGGCTGCGTGTGCCCGCGGTGCGCAAGGCGACCAGCCGCAGCGACCGCGCGACCTACCCGCTGCTGGCTCTCGTCGTGCTGGCCGGCCTCACCGCCACCGCATCGTCGGTGGCCCGCCCCTACGACTACCGGCTCGGTGTCGCCGTGTGGTTCCGCAGCCTGTTCACCCTGGATCCGGACATCACCGCCATGGCACACGCACCGCTCGCGTACCAGGTGCACGCGCTCCTGGCGCTGGCCCTCTTCGCCCTGTCGCCGTTCAGCCGCCTGGTCCATGCGTTCACGCTGCCGCTCGGCTACGTCGCCAGGCCCTATGTCGTCTATCGCTCCCGTGGCCGTTCCACCGCCCACCGGACGCGGACGCTCGGCGCCCACGGGACCCGCCGGCAGCCGTCCGCACGATGACTGCCCCGGCGTGCCGGTCCACTCCGTCGGCATCGTACTGGTGTTTGGCCGCCGTCGGTCGGGGCTACTCGCACGTGGAAGCTTGCGTCGCAGCGAGGGACGGCCAGGCCGGTGCGGTGCCGGCGGTCTCCGCCGACGGGACCGTGCAGAGACGGACGACAAGGGGTGGTCGCGATGACCGTGGCGACACAGCAGGGTGGCGGGGGCGGTTCCAGTGGCCTCTACGATGTTCTGGAGCTCATTCTCGACCGCGGGCTGGTGATCGACGCGTTCGTGCGCGTCTCCCTCGTCGGCATCGAGATACTCAAGATCGACATACGGATCGTGGTCGCCAGCGTCGACACCTACCTTCGCTTCGCCGAGGCGTGCAACCGCCTCGACCTGGAAGCGGGGCCGCGCAAACCGGCCGGGCTCACGGAGCTCACGGGACAGCTCACGGAGTCCGGTGCCCGCGGGAAGACCAAGGGAGCCCTGTCCGGCGCCGCCCAGACGATCTCCGATGCCTTCCAGCAGGCACGGGACGAGGGCCGGGAGCGTCAGGGCGACCGCCGCGGGCAGGAGAGGTGAATGAGAGACGGGCAACCACCTGATCGTCACATGACTCGCGGTGATGTGGGCAACCGGTGATCACATAGCGACCTTGTGAGAGGAGACCTCGTGCAGAAGGGGAAGTGGATCACAGGCGGTGCCCGCGAGCAGTTGGCGGAGACCTTCGCTCGGGAGTACGGCGAGGGCCGGTCGATCCGGGCCATAGCCGAGGCCCATGGACGGTCCTACGGCTTCGTCCACCGAGTGCTCACCGAAGGGGGCGTACGCCTCAGGGCCCGCGGAGGTGATGTACGCACCGAGGCCGCCCGCTCGGCGTCGTGACGACGGTGCATACAGTGATCTACTGGGGGCACACGATTTTCCCGGTTGAAGTATCTGTTCGTTCGCGACCGTGACGCGAGCCCGGCAAAGGGTTCGCAGCTCGAGAGGGATTGTCGCTGTGCTGCTGCCTGCGGAGAAAGAATTGCGTGCGGTGCTGGCCCGCTTCGCCCATGCCCGTTTCCGGCATGACCTGCAACCCACCGGCCACTCGAGCCGTGAGCTGGAGGACACCTCCCACACGCTGTGCGCCATGACCGGCTCCCGGTCGGTGGACCAGGCCCTCGTCGCGGCCGACGCCCTGCTGGAACGGATGCGGGCGGACCGGCGTACGACCACTCGGGCGATCCAGACTCTGGCCGCCTGACCCCGACGAAGACGTCGTCGCCCGGATGCTGCCGGCCGGTCAGGACGGCGGGCCGGCGTCGTGGGTGAGGAGGGCGAGCTGGACGCGGTTGTCCAGCTCCAATTTGGCCAGGGCACTGGAGAGATGGGCCTTGACCGTGCCGACGGAGAGGTGCAGGCGGGCGCCGATTTCGGTGTTGGACAGCCCCTTGGCCACGGCGGCCGCTACCTCGCGCTCCCGCTCGGTGAGCCGCATGAGCTGCTGCCGGGCGTGTTCGGCCCGATGGCCCGGTCCGGCCGCCGCATGCTCGATGAGGGCGCGTGCGGCGGACGGTGACAGCGCGGGCTCGCCGCGGGCGGCCCGCCTCACCGCCTCGACGATTTCCTCCGGCACGGCATGCTTGACGAGGAATCCGGCGGCACCGGCCCGCATCGCCTCCAGCACCAGCCCGTGTTCGTCGAAGGTGGTCAGCACGATCACCTGTGGGGCCTGGGCACCGCGACGGGTGAGCGCCCGGGTGGCTGCGAGGCCGTCCATGACCGGCATCCGGATGTCCATCAGGACCACGCCGGGCCGGTGTTCGCGGACGGCGGCGGCCACTTGGGCGCCGTCCGCCACTTCCCCGACGACCTCGATTCCGTCCGCCCCACGCAGCATCATCTTCAGACCGGTTCGTACCAGGGGGTCGTCGTCGGCCAGCAGCACTCGGATCATGGAGTCACCTCGGGGGCCACGGTAGCCGGGCGCGCAGTGTGAAGGCGCCGTCGGCAGCGGTGTGGTCGAGTGTGCCGCCCTCGAGGCGGACGCGTTCGGCGAGCCCGGTGAGTCCGGCGCCGGTACCCGGGATCGAGTCGCCGGTGTGCGGCGATCCGGTCAGCTCATTGCGGACCTCCACCGTGAGGCCGCTGCCCGGTCCCCCTGTCAGGCGCAGGCCGACGGATGCGCCGGGCGCGTGTTTACGGGCGTTGGTCAGGCCCTCCTGGGCCACACGGTAGACGGTTCGGTGCAGTTGCGGCCGCAGTTCGTGGACGGCATCGCCGGCCAGCCCGGTTCGGAAGTCCACCGGCTGCCCCGTGGCACGGGCGTCCGTGACGAGACCGTCGATGTCCTCGATGCGCGGCAGCAGCGAGATCTGCTCGCCGCCCTCGGTGTGCAACAGGCGCAGCACCTCCTGCAGTTCCTCCACCGCCTCGTGCGCGTTCCCCCGGATCACTTCGGCGCTCTCGGCGACCTCCGCGCTGCTCAGCGCGGGGCCCTCACCCGCCTTGGCCTGCCGTGTGCGGTAGGCCAGAGCGCCCGCGTGCACGGAGAGCAGTGAGATGCGGTGCGCCAGCACGTCGTGCATCTCACGGGCGATGGCCCGGCGTTCACCGAGTCGGGCCTCGTCGAGCCGGCGTTCGTGCTCGGCCCGGGCCCGCTCGGCGTCCGCACGCAACCGCTCGACGAGGAGTCGCCTGGAGCGCAGGGCGTTGCCCGAGGCGAAGGCGGTCAGGAGGTACGCCAGCGAGAACGCCGCGTCGGACCACAGGTGGTCGCCCGTCCCGAACAGCAGTGGACCGGATGGCACCATGAACACCGCGTACGCCGTGAGCACCGGCAGTGCCCGACGCCAGCGCACGTGGAGGGCCAGGTTGCTGACGATCACCGCGCCTGCGGGCAGGGCGCTGCCGGCCAGTGCCACCGCGGGCAGCCCGAGCAGGGCCACGGCAAGGGGGAAGCGGCGCCGCCACCACAGGGCGAGGCAGGCCACGAGCCCTGGCAACGGGTCCAGCTCCGTCGCCCACCCCGGCAGATCACCCTGCTCCTTCACCACTCCGAGGACCACCATGCCGAGGAAGACGGTCCCGCAGAAGAGCACTGAGTCCACCGCCCAGTCGCGCAAGGTACGCCCGGCCGGGAGGGGCAGGTCGGGGCCGTTGGTCATGGGACGAGGGTAGGCGGGCCGAGCAGAACGCGCGCCACGGCCGATCGGCCAGAGTTTCCTGGCCGGTCGGCGGAGGCTTCCCTCGCTCCGCAGACCATCGGCGAATGCCGCTCGACCGCGGTGGCCCCGCAGGCTGCTTCCATCCGAGGAGACAGGAGGAACGAGATGGGTGCACCCCGGTTCAGCAGGGCTCGGTTCTTGGGACTCGCAGGAGCCGTCGCACTCGGCACGCCGCTGCCTGCCAGGCACGCCGCTGCGGCCGGCCGGCACGACAGTACGCATGTCTTGGCCAGTCCGAGCCGGGAAGGAGCCGCGGGGCCGGGCGGCGGGGTGACGTACCGGGGGGTCGTCTACGAAGTGGGAGAGGGGGAGACACCGGCGACGGCCTGGAGCGCGGCGCGTACCCGGGCCGATCTGCGGACGATTCGCCGCGATCTCCATGCCGACACGGTGAAGATCACTGGCGATGGCCTCGAACGGCTCACGCGCACCGCGGCCGAGGCGGCCGAGAGCGGTCTGAACGTGTGGCTCGAACCCACCCTCGGTGATGTGCCTGCCCGGGAGATCCTCGACCACCTCGCGGAGACCGGTCGGTTCGCCGAACGACTGCGCCGGCAGGGAGTGCGGGCGCATCTGAACGTGGGCTGTGAGTTCTTGCTCTTCGTTCCCGGGATCGTGCCCGGAGCGACCGCGGTCGAACGCATCGAGAACCTGAAAAGGGGCAACTACGACCCGGTCACGACGGCCCGGCGGCTGCGCCGCTTCACGGCGCGGGCCGCTGCCGTCGGCCGTTCGGTCTTCCGCGGGCCGTTGTCGTACGGTGCCGCGCAGGACGAGGACGTGGACTGGGACCTGTTCGACCTGGTGTGCATCGACTACTACGGCTACTTCCCGAACCGCGCCGGGCACGTCCGCGAGCTGCGCGAGTACCAGCGTCACGGCAAGCCGCTCGCGATCACCGAGTTCGGCTGCTGCACCTTCGAGGGTGCGCCGCGCCTGGGCGGCATGGCGTGGGATGTCGTCGACTACGGGACAACACCGCCGCAGGTCAGGAAGGGCCTGGTGCGCAGCGAGCGCACGCAGGCCGCGTACCTGACCGACGTGTTCCGGGTCTTCGAGTCGATGGGCCTGTACGCGGCCATGGCCTACACCTTCGTCACCCCGGACGCCCCGCACCGCCGCGAGCAGCGGCTGGACCTGGACATGGCCGGCTACAGCCTGGTCAAAGTCATCCGGGACCGTCCGGCGGATCCGGATTCTCCCTGGCACTGGGAGCCCAAGGAATCGTTCCGAGCCCTGGCCGGCGAGTACGCCCGCGGTGGCCGGGCGTGGAGGTCCGCCTCCACGCCGCCACGAACACCGCCCCGCGGCCGACCTGACTGAGTCCTCGACCCAGTCAGGTCCCCACCGTGGGCCATCGGGGCCGCACCTTCCGCACCACCTTTCAGCCGCACGTCAGCGTCGGCACTGCCCAGTCACCGTGGTCGCTGCCGTTGCCGTCGGCGCCGTCACCTACCTTGAGGTCGACCACCTGTGCGCCGCTGACGTCGACGTCGATCGGCACCGCGGCCTGTTTGCCGCGGATCGTCGGCGTGGTCACCAGGGTCTTGCCGTCGGCGATCACGGAGAAGGTCACCGTGCCCGCTCCGCCTGTCTCGTCGTCGACGCCGACGTCCGCCGTCAGGCGAGAGCACTTTCCGGCGAGGTAGAGCTCGACGTCGCTGACCGCGTTGGTGCCCAGGCCCTTGGCGTAGCCGACGCCGCCGACAGTGATCGGACGGCCGTCCCCGGACGCCTGCTCGCCGACGCTGCTGTCACGCTCGACCGGGCCCCACCCGTTGGTGGACGACAGGAACGGCAGGTCGCTCACGGCGATCCGGCCGGCCGGCGGAGCCGGCGGGATCCCGCCGATGATGCGCTCGTCTGCGTCGGCTGCCTGCCGTCCGTGCCGCAGGTAGTGCACCGTGGCGGTGAGCGCCGAGGCTGACGGCAGCTTCCCGGCCGGCGGTTGGACCTTCCAGGTGAAGGTGGCCGATTCGCCGGGTCGCAGTCGCTTGGCCGACGTGGGGCTCGTGGCACTCACGCTCCAGCCGTCGGGTGCGGAGAGCGAGGCCGTCAGGCGGGAGGCGGACGGTCCGCCCTTGGGCACCCGCACCGTCGCCGCGGCCGTGAAGGGCTGCCCTGACTGCGCGGTGTTCGGAACGTCCAGGGTGACATCCGTCCCCGGCCGCTTGGGCATCGCATACTTCTTGTGGTCGTAGCGGGGACTGTCGTTCTGGGCGACACGCAGGGACGAGGCGAAGCTGCCGTAGTCGGTGAGCGAGACCTTGCCCAGTCCGCCGGTACTGCCGTCCAGGTTCCACACGGCGATGGCGATGCTGTTCCCGCCGTTCGGGTGCAGAATCCCGTTGGGGACCGGGAAGGTGTGCTGGGGGCCGAGGTAGTTGACGTAGTTGCCGACCTGCCAGCCGTTCACGAAGACCGTGGCACGGTACTTGCGTGACGGATCGTCGGTGAACGTCAGCCCGAGCGAGGTGTCCTGGCCGCGCGGAAGGTCCAGGCCGACGTCGGTGCGGTACCAGGAGACGCCGGGACGGGTGTCGGTCGCCGGCAGGGACACCCGCTTCCATGTGCCGTCCGGGTAGCCCGGCAGGGACCAGCCGGCCCGCTCGCCGTACAGGCCGCCCGTCGAGAGCGGACCGCGCACCGTGTCCTGCAGTTCCTCACCGCCCCGTACGCCCTGCAGCCGCCAGGTGACGGAGGTCAGCGGCGCCCCGACGAGGGAGGCGCTGGTCAGACCGCGCGCGGTCTTGTTGCCGTTCGTCGAGCTGTAGTCCTCCTCGTGCCCCATGTTCACGGTGAGCACCGAGATGACGTTGTCCCCCTTGGACTTCACCGAACCGGCCGGGAAGGTGAAGTCGGCGCTGCCTGTGGTGGAGCTGCCCAGGAAGGTGCCGTTGAGCCAAGCGGAGAAGGCCTGGGCGTCCCCGCCGGAATCCGATACCAGGTGGATTCCCTTCTCGTTGCCGTCGGCACGGAAGCGACCGCGGTACCACGTGTTGCCCGTGTGGAAACCGTAGTCGTCCGCATAGAGCACCGGCAGCGAGTTGACGCCGGAGACGCTGTTCGTGGTCGCCTTGTCGGCCACTTGCCAGCTCGAGTCGTCGAAACCGGGGGCCGCTTCGGGGGACTCCTCTGCGTGTTTCCAGTTCGTCAGCGTCGGCAGGTGTATCGGGGCGGCCACCGGGATCTTCCCGGTGTGGCTGCCCGCGTCGCCGGCCCGGGTGTCCAAGGCCCTGCCGTTCCAGGTGACATGGCGGGAGGAGGTGAACACCTCGATGTTCTTGTCGTCGGCGTTGTCACCGGTGAGCGCCAGCGTGTGGCCGCCGTCCAGACTGGTCGCCGTCCGCAGCAGGTGGGTGCCGCGCACGAGTACCGGGCCGTTCGCCGTGTCCTGACGCCAGAAGGTCTCCGCCGTGGCCTTGTCGCCGACGAGCAGCAGCAGCGGGCGCGATCCGCCGCCGCTGACGTTGATGCGGATGAGGCCCTTGTGCGTGTAGTTCAGCCGGAGGTCACCGGTGGCCTCGTCCCAGGCCGACGTGACCGTGCCGCCGCTGGTGGTCACGGTGGGCCTGGAGGAGTAGCGAAGAACGGTTTCGCCGTCGCTGCCCGGGTCGCCGTAGAGCACGGCGACGTCCCGGTCGCCGATGGCCGCATGGGTCATGATCTCCGACGTCGAGTACTGCAACTGCGTTTCCCCGAGCCGGTAGTTCGCCACGATCACGTGGGAGTCGCGTCCGTCGAGGGTGATCGCGGTGCCCGGCTGCTGCGGCACGACCGGGTAGGTCGGTTCGGAGGCGGCGGCCGTCGGCACGTCGATGGCGTCGATGGACACGTAGTCGTCCGTCGACCCCGGGCTGTGGTTGCCGTCGACGACGATCCGCAGTGTGTGCGCCCCGGGCGTCAGGCCGGTCTTCTGGAAGATCACCGCCTGGTTCTCGCCCCCGGAGTCGTCGACCGTCGCCACCTTGGTGCCGTCGAGGTAGACGTCGGCGTTGCCGTGGTTGTCGGTCTTCGAGCCGATCCAGCGGATCGCGGTGCCGTCGAAGGGGACGGTGACCGAGTCACCGGCCTTGTTGGAGAACGACTCCGTGTGCTTGTAGTCGCCGCCGGTGTAGTTCGTGTCGGCCACGTGCGACCACGAACCGGTGTACTGCAGCGCGGAGTCCGGGTCGTCCCAGGTGTAGTGGGTGTCCGTGGACGGCTGGGCGTTGAAGTCCAGCGAGATGTGGGTCTTGTCGACCGCCGTGGACGTGGAGTTCCCGTGCCGCAGGACGTGGAACTGCGTCTTGGTGTCCGGGTTCATCCGGGCGGTGTCGACGATCGCGGAGTCGTCGGGCGGGGTGGCCTTGATCGCCTCGGTCTTGGTCAGGGGGGCCACCGACTGCGTGAGGTATCCGATCAGCTTGTCCTCGTAGTACTTCGGATCGAGCTGGCGGTTCTCACGGATCGCGGCCCCGTAGTCGTAGGAGGTGTAGTTCTCCGGCATGCCGAGCCAGCCCCAGTTGGTGCCGCCGTAGGTCATGTAGAAGCTCTGCGCGGTGGCACCGACGGCTATGTTCTGCTTGTAGAACACGTTGGCGAACTGGTCGTTGATCAGCTGGGCGCACTTGTCGTAGCCCGGCCCGCCCCAGGGGTCGAAGGCGCCGCCCTGGAACTCCGGCGAGTACAGCGGCCTGCCGTCCGGGTGGTCGTAGCCGATGTCGGGTACGCCGTTCCACTTCGAGGGGTTCGAGCAGTTGAAGCCCTGTGGGTAGGAGTCCGGTCCGTCGACGTCGAGGGCGCCGGCACCGGAGTTGAAGGTGCCGTTGTTGTTGCCGGTCAGCGGCACCGTGATGCCATCGGCTCGGGCCTTGTCCTCCAAGTGCTTCATGTAGGAGCGCCCGGCGTCCGAGCCGTTGTAGTACTCGTTCTCGACCTGGTAGGCGATCACCGATCCGGTGCCGTTGGTCAGTTGGTGGCGGGCGATGATCCGGTCGATCCGCGTCAGCCATTCGTCGGCGTACTTCAGGAACTGCGGGTCGTCACTGCGGTTGTGCCCGGCCTTGGTGGTCATCCAGCCGGGCAGGCCGCCGCTGTCGACCTCCGCGTTGATGTACGGTGCCGGGCGCGCGATCACATAGAGCCCGGCCTCCTGGGCCATGTCGAGCAGCTTGTCGACGTCGCGCACCCCGCTGAAGTCGTACACACCCGGCTTCGGCGAGTGGTAACCCCAGTCGAAGTACAGCGACGTGGAGTTGAAACCTGCGGCCTTCATCTTCTGGAAGATGTCGCGCCACAGGTCCGGACTCGGGAGCCGGAAGTAGTGGAACTCGCCGGACCACAGGTAGGTGCGCTTGCCGTCGACGAGGAACGAGTAGCCGTCGAGACTCACCGTGTGCGCCTGTGGGCCGGCGGCAGCGGCGGCGGGTGCCTTCCCGTCGGCCTCGTGCGCCACGGCGGGCGCCGTCATACCCGTGGCGAGGGCGATGGTCGCGGCCGTCGCGAGGGCCGCCCTCCACCACCGACAGCGTCCGGGTCTCGCAGTTTTCGAACCGATCCGATTACCCCGCACTGCGGCCTCCATACCGCCTGAGCAATCAGCATCAAACAGACTCAGGCAAAGTCGAACAGTAAGGGGGTGCAGGGCGCAGCACAATGGGGCGGGAGTACACGGCGGACACGGTCGGGCCGACTCATTCGGACCAGTGCACCTCGGAGTGCTGCCGTGCGTCCACCGGCTGGATCGATTGGGGCGGCGTCCTGTTGAGCAGGGTGGTGAGTCCGGCACGTATCTGGAGGTGACCAAGCTGTGCTTCGAGGGGATCGTCGGGACAGCCGTACGACGGGATGGCGTTTCGGCTCGACTCCGGCCGCCGGGAGGCCGGAGAGCCAGGCCGCGGCCGGAGGACGCGGCGCCCGGCGATCGCGTTCGACCTGTCACTGACCAGTGCCGCGGGGGCACTTCACCGCGCCCTCCGGCCCCCCTCAGGTACAGAACGACACTCAGGATCACGCGCCCTGGTCGCCGCATGCTTCGCCGGGGGGTTGCCCGGCCCGATGGAGGGAGACGCCCATGTCACGGGACGAGATCGCGAAGAGCCGCTTCGCCCGCTGGCTGCTGGACCGTGCCCGGGACGCCGGGTACGACCCGGCCACGCAGGACATGGAGGCGAGGATCCTCCTTCTGGCAGCCATCGCTTTGTCCGGCGGCCTGGACGACGCGACCACAGCGAGTGTGGCGGAAGGGCTCGCCGTGACGCCGCAGGAGCTGACCGAGGCGTACATCCACGAGATGCGGCAGTGCCTCCTCGACGAACTCCTGGGGCACCCGGACCTGGCGCGGCTGGACCGGCAGCTCGATGTGATCGCCCACGCCGACTGAGCGGCGGCAGAACCCGTCCCGGGGCGTGCCGCGGGCCGACGTCGCGAAGGGTGACCGCCGGTTGCCGGTCCTGGCACCGCATCCGACGTCCCGCTGCCGTCGGCCGCCACCGTCCACGACGTTCGTCTCCATCTCCCGAACGACCGGGCCCGCGCCGATAGGGTCGGTGCGTGGACCGAAGCAGCAGGGGGCCGGAAGACGCGTTCGGAGGGGAAGGGCAGGGCGTGGTGTCGCCCAGGGAGACCCGGGCGCTGTGGTGGGGGTCGGCCGGTGTGGTGCTCGCTGTCCTCGGCACCTCGGTGCTCGCCGCGGGTACTCAGCACGGCCGACGGCTGCCCCTGGCCGTGGCCCTGGTCCTCGCGCAGGCCTGCGCCCTGAGGTGGCAGACGCGTGCCCCGGTTGCCGTGCTGATCGTGAACGCGGTGACGGGGCTCGTGGTGTGGGCACTGCTGCCCGCGGTGACCCTGACGGGGGCGCTGCTCGCGGCGCAGGTCGGACTGTGTGTGGTGTCGGCCACCAGGCCGTGGCGGGTGGGGGTGTCCGCGCTCGCGGCGATGTGTCTGCCGGCGCTGCCGGCGTTCGCGGTCGGTGGCGGCGCGGGTCTGACGGTCTATCTGCTGGCGGTGGTCCTGGCCTGGACCGCGGGGCAGTGGCGCAGGGCCCAGCAGGCACGGACGAGGGCGGAGACGCGCCGGGCCGTGATGGAGGAGCGAGCGCGGATCGCGCGCGAGGTACACGATGTCGTGGCGCACACCTTGTCGGTGATGGTCATTCAGGCGGGTGCTGCCGAGGACGTGTTCACCCAACGGCCAGAACAGGCCCGTCAGGCGCTGCGGGCCATCGAGACGGGAGCCCGCTCGGCGCTCGGCGAGCTGCGGCTGCTGCTGCGAGCCTTCCGGCTGGAGGCGGGGGAGGGCGGGGCCGATGAGCAGGAGGGGGAGCCGGGACCCTCGCTGGCGCACCTGGACGAGTTGGCCGACACGGTGCGCGCGACCGGAATGACCGTGCACGTGCACCGCGAGGGCGCCGCCGACGGGTTGCCGGCGGCGGTGGACCTGGCGGCGTACCGGATCGTCCAGGAGGCCCTCACCAACACACTGCGCCATGCGGTCGGCGCCGACGAGGTGAGCGTGCGTGTGACGTGCGAAGGGGAGTGGATGCAGGTCACCGTCAAGGACAACGGGCGCCAGCCGCTGCGCAGTTCGTCCTCGGCGGGTGCGGGGCGCGGCATCGTGGGGATGACGGAGCGGGCCCGGCTCGTGGGCGGCGGCCTGCGCGCCGGTCCGCTGCCCGGAGGCGGGTTCGAGGTGGCGGCACGGCTTCCTGTGGAGTGCGCGTCATGACGCTGCGTGTGGTGGTCGCCGATGACCAGACCCTGGTCCGTACCGGATTCCGCATGATCATCGACGCCCGGGACGACCTCGAGGTGGTCGGCGAGGCGTCCGACGGCCGGGAGGCGGTGCGGCTGGTGCGGGAACTGGCGCCCGACGTCGTGCTGATGGACGTACGCATGCCTGTTGTGGACGGCATCGAGGCGACCCGGCGGATCGTGGAATGCGGCAGTCGGGCCCGGGTGCTCGTACTGACCACCTGGGACGTCGACGCACACGTGGTCGCCGCCCTGCGGGCCGGGGCGAGTGGTTTCCTGCTGAAGGACATGCGCCCCGCGGAACTCGTCGACGCGATCCGCCTCACCGCGCACGGCGACGCGCTGCTGGCGCCGACCGTGCTGAGCCGCGTCCTCGACCAATTCCTGCGCAGCACGCCCGAGCATTCGCCGCCGCCCTCCCTGCAGGCCCTCTCCGGCCGCGAGCGGGAGGTGCTCACACTGATCGGGCAGGCGCTGTCCAACGCGGAGATCGCCGCCCGGCTGCGCCTGTCGGAGGCCACCGTCAAGAACCATGTCACCGCGGTGCTGCGCAAACTCGGCCTGCGCGACCGTGTCCAGGCCGTCGTCGCCGCCTACGATCACGGCCTCGTGCGGCCGCGCCGTCCCTGACGGCACCTGCTCCTCCTCAAGGAGGAGACCGGGCCGCAGTCCTCCTGCGTTCCCAGTGCCGGTCCGTTCCCGCGGCCGATCCCTCGCGCGGCCACCGGCCATAGCGTCGAGGTGTGTCCCAAGACCTGCCCGGCCTCATGCACCTGCTCCGTGATCGCCGTACGGGCCGGCGTGGGCGGCAGTCACCGGAGGAGATGATGAGCATGCACCGCGCCCTGACCACCCTGGGCTGTGCCCTGGCCGCTGTCCTCGCGACGGCCTGGTCCGCAGCGCCACCGACGGAGCCCGCCCGGCCGGGCGCCACTACGACGGTACGCACCCACGACGGCCTGGTGCGAGGCGTCGCCCATGACGGCTACCGCACCTTCGAGGGCGTCCCCTACGCGGCGCCACCGGTCGGCAGGCTGCGCTGGGCGCCGCCCCACCGTGCGGCCCCCTGGCCCGGGGTACGGGACGCCACCCGGCCCGCGAGCGCCTGCCCGCAGCCGGCCGGCGAGGTACCTGGCGGCAGCACCGATGAGGACTGTCTCCACCTGAACGTCACGACGCCCGACGGCAGAGGACCGGCACGCCCCCGGCCGGTGATCGTGTGGCTGCACGGCGGTGGCTTCACCACCGGAGCGGGCAGTTCCTACGACGCCCAGCGCATGGCCACCCGCGGTGACGTCGTGGTCGTCACCGTCGACTACCGCCTCGGGGCCCTCGGTTTCCTCGCGCACAGCGGGCTGCCCGGTTCCGGCACCTTCGGCCTGGCCGACCAGCAGGCGGCGCTGCGCTGGGTCCGCGCAGAGATCGGCGCCTTCGGCGGCGACGCGCACAACGTGACGCTGGCCGGCGAGTCGGCAGGCGGCTACAGCGTCTGCGCCCAGCTCGTCTCGCCGACCGCCAAGGGTCTCTTCGACCGGGCGATCATCGAGAGCGGCCCGTGCACGGGGCGCCCCGACCGGCCCTTCGCCCCGTCCTCCGTCCCTGTGTCCACCGCGCGCGCCTCCGGCTCGGACCTCGCGGCAAAGGTCGGCTGCGGCTCCGCCCCCGACGTCCCGGCCTGCCTGCGAGGCGTAGCCGTATCCCGTCTGCTCGCGGCCCAGGACACCGATCAACAGCCCGCGTACACCACCCCGTTGCTCCCCAGCGACCCCGCGGTGGCGATCGCCGCCGGCCGCTTTCACCGCGTCCCCGTGCTCATCGGCAACAACCACGACGAGGGAAACGGCTGGGCCGCCGGAATTGTCCGGGCCGGCCATCCCGTCACCCACGACACCTGGCCCGACGTCGTCGCCACCTTCTTCCCGTCCCCGCGGCAGGCGAAGGCGATCGTCCGCGAGTACCCGGTGCACCGCACCGACGGCGGCCCGGTGTTCGGCGCGGTCATCGGCGACGCGAACTTCGCCTGCCCGACGGTGCGCACCGACGACCTGCTCGCCGCCCATGTACCGGTCTGGCGCTACGAGTTCGCCGACGAACACGCCCCTCCGCTCACCTCGGGCACGCCGCCGTTCCCGCTCGGCGCGCCGCACGCGAGTGAACTGCCCTACCTGTTCGACCTGGGCGGCCGCCCCCGTGAGCTGACCGCCGCACAGCACCGGCTGGCCGACAGCATGACCGGGTACTGGACCCGCTTCGCCCGCGACGCCGACCCGAACGGTGCCTCGTCGCCGCACTGGTCCCGGCGGACGGTGTTGTCCCTGGCGCCGGACCACATCGTCCCCACCGGCGCGGCGCCGCTGCGCCACCACTGCGCGTTCTGGGACACCGTCAGGTGACCATGGAGACGACGCACGGGCCGGCGCAGATCGATGGCGCCCACAGCGGCAGCCGTTCCCGGCAGGGGTGTCGGCAGGGCCACCTCCCGTCCGGTGCCCAGACCCAGCGACGAGAAGCCGCGGGCGCGGCAGTATTCACCACGCCGAACCATCACCGAACCAACGAGGCACCCACCACACGGAACCCCAGGGGGAGAGCCATGAACGAAACCGTCGCCAGGCGTCTGACAGGCCTCGCCGGCATCGCCACCGCGGTCGCCTTCATCGTCGAAGTACCCCTGTACTTCGTCTACTCCGGTCCGCCGCCGGACTTCAACGTCCTCGCCAGGCTGCTGATCGGGATCCTTGCCCTGGCGTTCCTGATCGTCTTCGTGACGGCCTTCCGCGAACTGGTCACAGCGGCGAACCCCGCCTACGAATGGGTGGGCACGATGGCCTTCGCCACCGGACTGGTCTACGCGACGATCACCCTGGTCTCCAGCGGTCTGGAAGCCGGTGCGGTCATCGCCGCCGACCACCCGGTCGACCCGACCATCACGGTCAGCGGCACCTACATCCTCTACGGGTCGATCGACCGGCTCATGCTCGGGCTGTTCCTGACCGCCGTGGGCTATGGAATCTCCCGTACGGACCTGCTGCCGCGCTGGACCGGCCGCTCCGCCTTCGTCCTGGCGGGGGTCAACCTGGTCTTCGTGCCGTCCCTGTTCTTCGGCAACACCCCCGCACACTTCTACGCAGCCAACGGCTGGGGTACCACCGCCCTGATGGGCGCGGTTTTCAGCTACTGGATGCTCGCCCTTGGCATCTCCGCCTACCGCAGCGCCACACGGTACGCGCTCGCCGACTCACCGGCTCCGCAGCACTGACGCCGCCCGCGGCTGCCGTCGTCCGCCACGCCCTCTGACAAAGGGATGCCGCAGCCGACCGGGCCGGTCCGGAGCACAGGCCCCGGACCGGCCGGGGCGTCAGCCCGCGGTGGGTACGGGGTCGCGGTCCGATCCAGCCCTCGCCTTCGCGTCCGCCGCCTCGGTCTCATCGGGACTCGCGGCGGGTGCGGGGCCGACCTGCGGTGCGTGACCGGCCTGCGGCTCGGGGGCGCGGTCGGCCTCGGGGGAGGAAGTGTAGGGGATCTCGCCGTTCAGGACGGCCCTGGCGCGCTTCTCGTCGAGCTGGCCCTCCCACTTGGCCACCGCGAGCGTGGCGACGCCGTTGCCGACCACGCTGGTCAGGGCGCGGGCCTCGGACATGAAGCGGTCGATGCCGAAGATGAGGGCCAGTGCGGCGACGGGGACGTGTGGTACGGCGCTGAGGGTGGCGGCCAGGGCGATGAAGCCGGAGCCGGTGACACCGGCGGCGCCCTTGGAGGTGAGCAGCATGACGGCGAGCATCGACAACTGCTGGGTGAGGCTCAGGTCGACACCGAGGGCCTGGGCGAGGAAGACCGCGCCCATGGTCAGATAGATCGCGGTGCCGTCGAGGTTGAAGGAGTATCCGGCGGGCAGTGTGATGCCGACGACGGGCTTGGAGGCGCCCGCGTGGTGCAGTTTGGCCATCATGCGCGGCAGTACCGGCTCGCTGGACGAGGTGCCCAGGACGATCAGCAGCTCCTCCTTGATGTAGCGGAGGAAGGGCAGCAGGCGCAGCCCGTTGACGCGCATGACCGTGCCGAGGACGACCAGGACGAAGAGCAGCGCGCTGAGCCAGAAGGAGCCGACCAGCAGGAAGAGGTGACGCAGGGTGTCCAGGCCGTAGTTGCCGATGGTGAAGGCCATCGAACCGAAGGCACCGATGGGGGCCAGCCGCATGATCCAGCGGATGAGCTTGAACAGGATCACGGAGAGCTTCTCGATGCCCTGGGTGATCCCCGCACCCGCATCGCCGCCGGCGTTCAGACCGAAGCCGAACAGCACCGAGACCAGCAGCACGGGCAGGATCTCGTGCCCGGTCAGCGCGCTGAGCAGGGTGTCCGGGATCATGGCGAGCAGGAAAGCGGAGACGCTCTCGTGGCCCGCGGTCGCCTCGGGCGGCAGCCCCTTGGCCGACAGGGTCGAGGGGTCGACGTGCAGCCCGCTGCCGGGCTGGACGACGTTCACGACGACCAGTCCGATCAGCATGGCGACGGTCGTCAGGACCTCGAAGTAGACCAGCGCCTTGAGACTGACTCGGCCGACGGCGCGCGCGTTGCCCATCGAGGCGATGCCGTGCACGACGGTGCAGAAGATGACGGGCGCGATCATCATGCGGACCAGTGCGATGAACCCGTCGCCCAGGGGTTTGAGATCGGCTCCGAAGGACGGCCACAACCAGCCGACGGCGGCTCCGGCGAGGACGCCGACCAGGCACTGGACATAGAGCAGGGACAGCAGTCGGCGCAGGCGGCCGGGTGGAGTGGTGACGGTGCCCGGGGCGGCGTCGTTGCGGCTCATGCGGGGCGTCCTTCCAGGACGGGAACGAGGAGTTCGGCTCGTGCGATGCGGCGGGCGGCGCGGTGCAGCAGCACCGTGGGTGAGGTTCCTTCCGCTGCGGGGACGGTCCGGGCGGTGATGACACCGGCCGGTGTGCCCAGGCGCAGCGTCCCGTCGGCGGTCTGCCGGGCGACGCGGTGGGCGAGGGTGCCGGGGATGGTGGCTGCGGTGGCCAGGGCGACGGCGGAGGTGAGGCCGATCGCCGGGTGGGGTGCGTGCATGGAGACCATGCGGACGCCCAGGTCGTACTCGTCGTCTCCGACCGGGGTGCCGTCAGTGGTGCGGTACGCGACAGGACGGGCGACCACTCCGACCTTCGGGACGGCGTGGCTGACGGGGTCGGTCTCCTGGGCCAGTCCCATGGCCAGGGCGGCCTGTCGGCGCAGCACGGTGAGGGCGGGCACCGCCTCGGCGAAGCCGGCGAGGGACTCGGTACCGTCGAGTCCGAATGCCTTGGCCTCGAACAGCGCCGCCGGGGCGCCGGCGTCGACCAGGGACGCCTCGACGGTGCCGGTGGGGCCGGTCAGCGTGTCCAGAGGGTGGCCGGTCGGCAGGGCCCGGCCGGTCGACGTACCCGCGGGGTCCTCGAAGCCGAGGAGCACCGGCACCCCGAGCGCGGCGGTGCCCGGCACCCGGGCGGTTCCGGCGTCGGGGGCGGTCCGCCCCGGGGTGGGGATGGTGCCGGTGAGGCGGGCCCCGGTGTTCACATTGAGCATGCGCACCGTGGTGGAGTCCGACGCGATCGGCACCAGGCCGTTGTGGACGGCGTACAGGGCGACAGCGGTGGCGCAGTTGCCGCAGTTGCTGGTCCACTCCACGCGCTCGTCACCGATGCCGACCTGCGCGAAGGCGTACTCGACGTCGATGTCCGGCTCCGCCGACATACGGACGATCGCGGCCTTGGACGTGGTGGAGGAGGCACCGCCGACGCCATCGATCTGACGGGGGTCGGCGGCGTTGTAGGCGGCGAGCAACAGGGTGTCGGTGTCCACGCCGGTCGCGACCACGGCGTGGTGGTCGAAGATCCAGCACTTGCTGGTTCCTCCGCGGATCATCTCGCCCTGCAGACGCAACACAACAGACTCCTCATGGAAACCCCGACGGCACTTCCGCGGGACGCGATCCACACTGGCTGCGGGGAGCATGAAGTACAATCTCGGAAATCTGCAGGGGTATTAAGCTCTGATTAACGCTGGAGGTGGCGCGGTGCTCGACGTCCGGCGCATCCTGCTCTTCACCGAGGTCGCCCGCCGGGGCTCGGTCACCGCCACCGCGCGAGCCCTCAACTACACGCCATCGGCGGTGTCCCAGCAGGTCAGCCGTCTGGAGGCAGAGGCCGGGCAGCCGTTGCTGGAACGTCATGCGCGGGGTGTCACGGTCACCGACGCGGGACGCGCCCTGGCCGAGCGCGGGGAGCGGATCGAGCGCGAACTGACGGCCGCTGAGAACGAGTTGGCCGACTTCGCCGGGCTGCGTGCCGGCACCCTCCGGGTCGGCACCTTCCCCACCGTCGGCGCCTCCCTGCTTCCCCGGGCCGTGATCGCCTTCCGGGAAGCCCACCCCGACGTGCGGCTGACGGTGCGCAGCGCCCGTATCGCGGGTCTGTGGGCCATGTTGGAGAACCGTGAAATTGAAATGTCCCTGATGTGGGACTATGACTGGAACCGTATAGACCGCGAGGACATCGTGGTCACTTCACTCGTCGACGATCCCCCGGCCCTCCTGGTCCGTGAGGCTCATCCTCTCTCGGGGCGCCGCTCGGCCGCCCTGGCCGACTTCGCGAACGATCCCTGGATCACCCGCGCCGACAACCATCCGGTCGCCGAGGCACTCGCCCGCAGCTGTCACGCGGCCGGTTTCGAGCCTCAGATCGCCTACGAGGCCCACGACTACCAGGAGGCCCAGGCCATGGTCGCCGCCGGAATCGGCGTGGCCCTCGCCCCCGCCCTCGCCCTGGAAGGCATCCGTGCCGGCGTCAGTGTCCTGCCCCTCCAGCCCCCCGCCCCCGTGCGCCGCATCCTCCTGGTCCGCATGAGCGACCACGTCCTCACCCGCGCCGCCCAGGCGTTCGCGGGCTTCCTGCGCGACAGCGCCGCCGCCGGCACGTCGTCATGACCTGCCCGCGCACACGGCCACCACGCGCAGCGCCGTGACCCATTACGATCAGCGCAGCCGGCACCCCTCCGGACCTTTCCACGGGCTGCCGCAGAACCGTCCTGAGCTTGGCGGGGGCGGTCCTGCGCGGGTCGCTGAGGTATATCTCATGGTGCAGCCCCGACTCCCGCAAGTTGTTGGCGGGGAGGTAATCGTGGTGCAGCCCGGTGAGGATCGGGGTCTCGGCGTCGTATGGGCCGATGTGGAGCACCTGGGCGCTGGTGTCCTCGTGCAGTGTCTCTGACCGGACGTCCGGAATGGCGGGATGCCTCTTCTCCGTCAGGGCGATGTGCTTGGCATGTTCGATCATGGCGTCGGCGATCCAGTCGGGGTTGACCAGCAGTCTCCATCGCCAGTTGTCCTTGCGCCTGGCCAGGAAGTCGTCCATGTCGTCCGCCCACCACAGTCCCTCGAGTGGGCTCACGACGAAGTCCTTGTCGAGGTCGCCTTCGCTCGCGAACGTTGCGGTATGGGCGACCGCGTAGAGTGCCTCGACCGCGTGACGGTACGCCTCGCTGGTGTTCGGGTCGCCGTGCCCGTGAGCCGGTGCTTGACGTCGTACTTGGCGGTCATGCCGGTGAGCTCCGGTGCGTGAGGTCTTCCCGGCATCATCGCGCAAGGCTGGCGATGAGTTCCTCGCGGCTGTTGACTCCGGTCTTTCGGTAGATGACCTTGAAGTGATCGTTGACGGTGTGCAAGGAAAGGTTCAGGCTGCGGGCGATCTGCTTGGCGGCCAGTCCGTCGAGCGCCCGCCTGATAACCGCCTGCTCCCTCGCGGTGATCCCGTACAGGACGGCTGCGGCGGGTAACAGCACGTCGGAAGACGCGGATTGGATGGTCACCGCCACACCTCCGGGGCCTGGTTCGTCGAGCGGTTGCGCCTGCAGCACGATCCACCCGTCAGGGCCGGGGATACGGCTCAGCGCTTGACGCCCCGGCTGACGGGCCGCGAGGGCGATATTCCAGACGTGCGCGAATATCTCGTCCTCGTCGGCCGTCACATTCTCCGGCACGAGCCTTCGCACCCACTCACGGCCGGTTGTGGTCACGGCTCTGATGGTGTCGTTGCTGTCGATCAAAACAACGCCTGGCGCGGGTGCGCTGCGGACGGGACGCAGGAACCGGCCGGCGACGTACTGTCTCAGCGTGCCGGCCAAGGGGATGGAGAGCCGCCCGGCGTTCACGGCGTCGGCCGTCGAGAAGGGCTTGCTGCCTTTCTCTCTCAGCAGCACCAGCAACCCCCACGCCATCCCGCCGAGCGTCAGTGCGACCCGCATCTCACTGCCGACTCCGGTCACGTTCATGATGTCTTCGTGCTGGACGCTGTGTCCTCTGTCCGGTGCGTGGGCTTCGAGGACTGCGACGGGACGCGCGCTTCTGACCAGACGGGCTACGGTGTGCCGCTCGTCGCCGAGGATTTCCTCGGTTTCCAGTGCACGGTAGAAGGCGGCTGCGTAACCGTGTTCCTTGGCCAGGAAGCACGCGGCGCCCGTGAGCGGGTCAACTCCTCTCAGCATGTATCCGTCGTGCGGCACGAGGCGCGCGATGTGCCGTGAAATCACCATGCCCAGTTCGGGAACGCTGGCCGCCTCCGCTGTTGCTGAGGGCAATGTACGGGAGATCACTTCCAGGTCCGGATTCATGGAAGGAGTGTGGATCGGCGCACCTTGCCGAGCCCGAGGTTTCGTCACGTTGGCCGACAGCCGGTGCTGAGTGGCGCGTATCCAACCTCCATGAAAAGAACCGGAATTGGACGGTTCGATTCCCGTCCTCGCCGAAAGCGCCTCTGCGGACCGCGTACCGCGGCGTTGCCGTCAGAGGTTACTGCTGCTGCCACCAGTCGTACTGGTCGGAGGTGTCGCATTCCAGGGTCCGCGGGATCGTGTGGTTGGCCACGCTCGGAGTGGTCAGGCACAGACTGCTTTCCGCACTCTGCCACACCGCCACGGGCGGGTTCCCGGGCCCCGTGGCGTAGGTGTGCCAGAGCTGGACGGCCCGGGTGCTCGCGACCGGGTCGCAGGGCGTCAACGTGATCGCCCCCGACGCGAGTCCCGAGGGTGCGGTGATGCACCTTCCGGTCTGCTGGTTGATGAATCGATACTGGCCGTTTCCCCAGTACTCTGTGAGCCACTGCTCGTCGGAGCCGCTGTCGCAATTCCACATCTGGAGTCGCGCGGCGTTGTTGACGTCGCTGTCGAGGCAGTGACTGGAGTTCCAGACGCGTATGTTGGTGGCTCCCGCGGCGTGGGCGGGCGCGCCGGCCAGCGCGATGGCCGTCGTCGTCAGAGCGGCGGTGACGAGCGACATCAGAGTCCGTCGTGCGGTCATGAGTCGACTCCCTTTCCTGGAGGAGCGGTTGCTGTCACGTGCCGTGCGTGTTCACGGAGTTCGCACGGTACATTCCGTCCGGCCGGAAGCTTCCATTCGGCTCACTTTGCGCGGAGGACATATGACTGGAGGCCTGGTCTGTGCGGACCTGGCAAACAGGAACTCGTCATCATTTCCCCCTGAACACTGCCTGCAATGCGCTTCCGTGCGGAGCGTGCACCGAGATGCGGAGCACACCCTGGACAATGCCCTGGCCGGGAAATCATGTGAATCCCCCGAAAATTGGGGGATTGACAACACGTCGACGGCGCGGCCCGGGGCGACGCGGTGCCCGGCGACCCGCCCGGGCAGAGCGCGTTGCCGCTCGACCGCGCCAGGTAGGTGGTGCGTGTCGCTCCGCCCCTCCATGGCCCGCTGCCGGAGGAAGCCATTAACCTGCCGTTTCATGACCGATGACTTGCGGGGGCCCATACCGCCCTCCGCCCGCCGAGGGCCCAGCGGGGCACGTACCTTGATCGGACGTGAGACCGAACTGCAGGAGCTGGTGGCAGCCCTGGCCGGCCTGGAGGAGGGGGCGGGGCGGGCGGTGGCGTTGGTCGGGGACCCGGGCATCGGCAAGAGCGCCCTCATGGGGGCGGTCGCGGCCGAGGCGCGAGCCGCCGGAATACCGGTATGCGCAGCTCGTGGACGGGCCGTCACCGCGCCCGCCCACGCAGCCGCCCCGTCCCCGCAGGACCTTCGCGACGTCGCCGCCCGTGCGGCCGGGGGCGGCCCCCTCCTGGCCGTGGTGGAGGACTTCCATCTCCTGGCCGCCGACCAGCTCCCGCACATGGAGCAACTGCTCCAGGCGACCACGGGCGGTCAGGTGCTGTGCCTCATCGGCTGTCGACAGCGTCAACTGTCCGCGGCGGCGGCGGAGATGCTCTCGCGGACCGCGTCCGGTGGTCTGCTGGAGGTCTGGGAACTGGGGCCGCTGACCCGCGAGCAGGCCGCGGAGCTGCTTGGAGACCATCCGGGCATGCCCGAGATCTACCAGGAGACCATGGGCAATCCGCAGTACCTGAAGGTGCTGGGAGCTCACGACCGGACCGGTGCCGAGGCCGTCACGGCAGTTCTGGGGGAGCTGGCTGGTCTCGATACCGAAACCCTGGCTCTGCTGCAGGCCGCGGCCGTTCTGGGCGAATCGTTTCACCCGGAACTGCTGGCCGCGGTCGCCGGGCAGGACGCGGCCGTCACCATGCGCGTACTGGACACCCTCACCCGCCTCGACCTGGTCCGGCCCGCCGAGCCCGCTCCGCATCTGGCGGTGCGCCACCGAGCGGTGAGCGAGGTCGTCTACCAACGGCTCGAGCCCAGTCGGCGCACCGACCTGCATCGCCGGGCCGACGCCGCGCTGGCCGAGCAGGCCGCTCCTGTCTCGAGGCGGGTTCGTCATGTCGCCGGTGCCGCCGATCCGAGCCGTCCGGAGCATGTGACGATCCTGATCGCCGCGGCGCGCAGCGTCCTGTACAGCTCGCCTGCCGCCGCGGCCGGCTATCTGAAAGCGGCGCTGCCGCTGCTCCGCGAGGGCCAGGAGCACTGGCACGAGGCGCAGGTCCTCCTCGCTCGCGCCCGCCTGCTGACCGGAGACGCCTCAGAGGGCAGACAGCTTCTCGACGCCCTGCGGTCGGCCATGCCCGGCCGTCCCGACGAGGTGACCGCGCTCGTCGACTCGAGCCGGCTCGAACGACGCCTCGGCAGATACAGCGA
This sequence comes from Streptomyces sp. NPDC001348, assembly GCF_053597535.1. Classification (NCBI taxonomy): domain Bacteria; kingdom Bacillati; phylum Actinomycetota; class Actinomycetes; order Kitasatosporales; family Streptomycetaceae; genus Streptomyces; species Streptomyces sp. NPDC001348. The sequence goes on from NZ_JBSFIK010000047.1 coordinate 61,019, forward strand.
GGCGGGTGCCCTGGCACGTTCCGGTCTCGCGGTGCTGGCCGACCAGGACGCGGCGATCGCCGCCGCCCTGCACACCGAACTGTCCGACCACGCCTATGACCTGCAGGAGTACGAGACCTCCCGCGAGCACGCCGACACGGCCGCGGCGATCGCCCAGCGGCACCGGGACCACGTCGGTGAGGCGCGTGCCCTGGCACAGGCCGCGCTCGGGTACCTGTTCACGGGTGACGTGGCCACGGCACAGGCGCGGGCGGCTACCGCGGCCGGACTCATCGACTCCTCCTCCGACACCTTTTTGCTCACCCACCTGGACGCCTCGGTGCAGGTGGGACTGACCGAAGGAATGCTGGGAAGGCTGCTGGACGCGGACCGGCACCTGACGCGTGCGGCGACCCTGTCGAGGCGGACCGGACAGACGTACATCGAGCCGCAAATTCTGGCGGTGCTCGCCAACGCCCGGCTGCGCTCGGGAAACCTGGACGGCGCACTGGCCGTCCTCGACGAGAGCACCCTCCGTGGTGAACGGGTCGTCGGCCCCGCGGAGGAGGCCGTGGCCGCCATGGTCCGGGCCGAGATCCTCTTCTGGCGCGACGGTCCGGGCGATCGGCAAGGGGCGGAGGCCTCTGCCGCACATGCCCTCGCTGTCTCCGGCGGAACACCGACCCCGTGGGCGGTCGCCGTCCGGTGCTTCCACGCCGAGTTCGTCCTGCGCACCGGCGATCCGGAGCGGGCCCGATGGCTCCTGCTGGAGAGCGGCGGCGGCACCGACTTGTCCAGGCTCACCGCCTGGCGCAAGCCCCGCTGGTGCGACACCTTGGCGCAGGCGTCACTCGCCATGGGTGCCCGGGCGTCGGTGGAGCAGTACGCCCAGCTCGCCGAGCGATGCGTCGCACAGCTCCCCTCTCCCGGCCGGAAGGGCTTCGCCCTGCGCGCTCGCATGCGAGCCCACGCCGCGCGTGGGGAGACCGCGGCGGCGGTGGAGAAGGCGGTGGAAGCGTTCTCCGACTTCTCCCTCAGCGGTGAACGCATCGAAGCCTGCGTCACACTCCTCGCGGCGGCCGCGCTCTCCCTGGACGCGGGACGAACGCAGGACGTGGCCGACTGGCTGGCCGGTGCCGCGGTACTGGCCGACCAGTGCCGCTCCGCCCGCCTGATCGGTGACGTGAGCCGTCTGCGGTCCCGGCTCGCCGATCACACCGGTACCACCGGCGTACTGCCCTCGCTGACCGCGCGTGAACGTGAGATCGCCACCCTCGCCAGCACCGGCATGACCAACGCCGGCATCGCCGCCGCACTGGTCCTCAGCGTGCGGACCGTGGAGACCCATCTGAGACAGGTCTACCGCAAGCTCGGTGTCTCGAATCGGGCCGCGCTCACCCGCAGGATGCTGGACGACGCCGCTTCTCGAGCCCGGGAGCCGGATGCCGTCTGAGGCCCGAGCGGAGGGCGGCGGCGCCGTGGAGGTGTACCGGTCCACGGGCCGCACTGATGCCGGGACCGGGCGCGTCGAGCCCGGCTTCCACCAAGCGGCCTCTTCCGCGAGGGTGCCCGCTCGACGCGGGCGCGGACACCCCCGGTGGACATGCCTGCCCTGGCAGTGCGCGATAGGCTGACCGCGTTGGGAAGGGTTCTACGGAGATCATGGACAAGACCGCACTGATCGTCATCGACATGATCAACACATACGACCACCCCGATGTCGATCTGCTGCTGCCCTCGGTGACCGAGGTGGTCCCGCGGGTCGTCTCGCTGCTGGAGCGGGCCCGGGAGAGCGACGCGCCGGTCATCTACGTCAATGACAACTTCGGAGAATGGCGCTCGCACCACGGCGAACTGCTGGAGAAGGCGCTCGCCGGACCGCACGCCTCTCTCGTCGAACCGCTGCGACCCGACGGATCCTCGCTCTTCATCGTCAAGGCCCGCCACTCGATCTTCTACGAGACGCCGCTCGGCTACCTCCTCTCCCAGCAGGGCATCGACCATCTCGTCCTGTGCGGCCAGGTCACCGAGCAGTGTGTGCTCTACTCGGCGCTGGACGCACACATCCGCCACCTCGACGTGACGGTCCCGCGTGACGCGGTGGCGCACATCCACCGAGATCTGGCGAACGCGGCGCTGTCCATGATGGAGCGCAACATGAGCGCCCGGGTCTGCTCGAGCGACGAACTGTGGCCGCGCTAGTGCGCCGACCGGGAACGCTCTTCGGGTTGCTCGTCGTGCCCGTTCGTCGAGCCTCCTGATCACCCGCCGTGGAGCCCGGCGGCGACGTGTCCGCTGCGCACGATCAGGATGTCCCGCTCGTCGCCGCGCGGCGTTCATACGGACTTCGGACGGCGGGACCGGGTCCGTAGGACGAGTGCCGCACCTGCTGCTGCCGCGAGAAGCACGCCGCCCCCTGTCCAGGCCACCACGGAGCGGGAGGCCCCGGCGGAGTGCGCCGCACGTGGGGAACAGGCGCCCGCCCGTGTGCCGGGGGCGATGCGCAGCCGGGCCCACGGTTTGTCCGGGCCGGTCTGGTCCACGTCATGCCGGTAGACGATGTAACGGCCCGGTCGGGCATCGCACTTGAGGGTCGTTGTGGCGGTCAGGACAGCCCGTGCGCCGCGCAGAGTGGGCCGGTCGGTGAACGCGCCCGAAGTGAGAGTGACGTACCCGTCCTTGCCCTCGTCGTCGTTGTCGGTGATCGTGATGCGACTGCCGGCCTTGAACGTCCGCACGTCCCAAGGCGACTGGGGCCAGGTGTCGTTGGCCGGCCAGCGTTCCTCCCGGTTCGGTGGGGGCATCTTCCTCACCTTGTCCCGGCAGGCGCGGCGCGCTGCCTCGTCGGCCGGTTCGACGCGCAACCGCGCCCATGGGGCCGGATGACCGGCCGGGCCCTCGAGGCCGGCCCCGCTCCGCGTGACCGGGTACGTGCCGGGCCGGGCGTCACAGGCGACGGTGACGGTGGCCGTCAGCAGGGGCGCCATCATGCGCAGCCGCGCGGCAGCAAGGAACGCCGGCGAGTTGACGGTGTCGCCGTACGCCGCCTGTCCGCTCTTGGCCGTGACCGTGAGCGTGTCGCCCGGGTGGACCGACCGCACGCTGTGGAGCGCCAGCGGTGGCGCCGACGACGAGGCTGATGCCGGCCCGGCTGCCAGGAGAGGCAGCAGGAGTGGCAGAGCCGCCGCCCTCGCAGCCATGCGGAGTCGGTCCATCACTTCGCCTGCCTATCTGTCTATTTCACTTCATGTCATGAATTACTCGGTAGTACGCTACCGACCTTCATGCCGAACTTGGGCGTGGCTCCGAGAACTTCGGTGCCGTTCGACTTCGGCCCTCACCAAGACGGAAAGACATCCCATTGCGTTCCAGACACATATGGGTTCCGGCCCTCGCGCTCGCCCTGTCCGCGGGCATACTCGGCACCGGCCCTGCAACTGCTGCGACCGGCACTTCCCTCCCGTCGGCCGCCGCCGCACCGACTCCTCCCACCGCGCGGTCCGAACCGCCGTCGGAGACACCGGCATCCCCGGTGTCGTCGCCGGTCGCGGGAACGGCCGAGCCGACCGCCTCGCCCGTATCGCCGGCGTCGGCCACGACCACGGAGCCATCCGCACCGACCGCGTCACCGACCTCGTCGCAAGGACCGAGCCTCGGTGAGGAGGAGAAGTACTGGACCGCCGACCGCATGGACGACGCCGTTCCGGTGGACGCCGCCGCGGTCCCGGCTCCCGCAGCACTGCGGGGCGCGGCCGCCGCGCACCGTCCGCCGCCGTCGGGCACACCGGACCCCGAGAGCTTCGACGGCCACCCGATGGTCGGCACGTTCTTCTTCGACGGCACCCCCTTGGGGGGCAAGAGCTCGTACTGCACGGGCAGCGTCGTGCACACGGCCGCCAAGGACATCGTCCTGACCGCCGGGCACTGCGGCCGTGGCCTGGACGCAGCCAAGCACCGCATCTTCGTTCCGCAGTACCGCAGTGGCAAGTCCGCCACCGAACAGCCGCACGGCGTCTTTCCGGTCACCCAGATGTACATCGATCCGCGCTACGCGGCGAACACCAAAGCGCCCACCTCGGACCTGGATCTGGCCTTCGCATGGGTCGGCTCCAACAGCCGGGGCGAGGTCGAGGACGTCACGGGAGCGCTGACGTTCACCCCCACCTCGAGTTACACCCACAAGGTCACCGTCATCGGCTATCCCAGCAGCGCCGACGTCAACCCCAAGCACGAGCCGATTCGCTGCCCCGTGACCACGTCCCGGCTCCCCGGCTTCCGGCAGATGCGCATGACCTGCAAAGGCTTCTACGGCGGCGTCTCCGGCGGCCCGTGGATCGAGGACTACGATCGCACCACCGGCACCGGCAAGGTCATCGGGAACACGGGCGGATACAACGGCGGAGGCAATGACGCCAACGACGACTGGGTGACGTACGCGCCGATTTACGGCAAGGACGCCCAGGACCTGTTCAACGACGCCGCCGCGCACCGGTCTGTGGGCAGCAAGCCGCCGTACCAGCCGGCCACGGACAGCCCCTGGCTGCCCGGCTCGGCACCCACTTGGCAGCACGCCAAGCTGCTGGCGTCGGGCGACTTCCGGCAGACCGGGCACAGCGACATGATCGTCGTCTGGACCGACGGAGAGGTCACCCTCTACCCCGGCAACGGCAACGGCGGCTACGGCAGTGAACGGCAGCTGCTGGCCCCCAACACCACCTGGACCCACGCGGCGACCATCACCGCCGGCGACTTCACCGGCTCCGAGCAGTTCGACCTGCTGGTGCGCTGGTCGGACGGTGAGGTCACGCTCTACGGCGACGTGGGCTCCAAGGGGCTGAACTGGGAAGGCACCCAGATGATCAAACCCAACGACCTCTGGAAGGACGCGGTCCAGATCGCGGCGGGCCGTTTCAACGCCTCGCAGTACGTCACCGACCTGATCGTGCGCTGGACCGACGGCGAACTGTCCCTCTACACCAACGTCAGTGCTGGCACCTTCGGCCAGGAGCACAAGCTCAAGTCCCCCAACGACACGTGGAGGGACGCCACACTCCTCACCAGCGGTGAGTTCTCCGGCAACCAGAAGTGGGACCTGATGGTGCGCTGGACCGACGGCGAGCTCGACAACTACGTCGGTACCACCACGTCGGGCCTCGGTACCGAGCAGCGCATCCTGGACCCCAACGAACTCTGGACCCACGACGCGGCGATGACGACCGGCGACTACACCGGGAACGGACTCACCGACGATCTCGTCATCCGCTGGTCCGACGGTGAGACCACCATGTACACGGACACGCTCGCCAACCGGCTGGGCACCGAGCACATGCTCGTCGCCCCGACCTCCTGACCTTCACCGGAACCCCCTCGGCCGGCACGGGACGAGCCCGCGCCGGCCGAGGGGACCGGCCGCGATCCAGCCCATCGGGCGTTCGGCGGAGGACGGCAGACGGCGCGGCGCGCAGGCGACTCGAACGGACGATGGTGACCCGGCGGCCAGGAGAGACAGGGACCTTGTCAGGGCGACGAACCTGAGGGCCGTATCCCGGCCGGGTCGTCGGGACGCCCCGGGTCGTCACTACGGACCGTCATTCTTCCCGGGCGTCGTCCGGGGCCCCGATCCAGCGGCTCGCCTCCACGTCGGCGGACGTGTCCCGCACCAGGGTCGGTGCGATCACCAGCTCCTCGACGACCGTCCGCTGCGGGAGAGTGGCGCACAGCAGGACGGCTTGGGCCACGTCCTGCGGCTGCACCATGGAGGCCCGCGCTTCCTCTTCCGGCGGGACGGGACGGTCATCCAGGATCGGCGTGTTCACCTCACCGGGCAGGATGCAGGTGGCGCGGAGCAGATCGTTGCGGAAGGTGTTGCGCAGATAGGTCATGAAGTTGCGCACTCCCGCCTTCGCCGCACCGTACGGTGCTCCGCCGAGCAGGGTGGGCCGCATCGCGGCCAGCGAGGAAACGGTGATGACCGTGCCGCCGCCGCGCGCCAGCATGTCCGGGAGGACGGCCTGGGTGAGCAGGTACACCGCGTTGAGGTTGACGCCCATGACGGCGTTCCACTCGGCCTCGCTGAGCCAGCGGACGTCCAGCACCCTGCTCGCGCCGCCCGCGTTGTTGACCAGGATGTCGACGGGGCCCGCCACCTCCCTCGTCCACGCGACGAGTTCCCGGACCTCCCCGGCGTCCTCGACGTGCGTGGGGCGGGTGAAGGCCGTGCCACCGGCCTCCTCGACGACCGTGGCCACCTCCTCGAGGACGTGCGGCCGGCGTCCGACGAGGACCACTGTCGCACCCGCCTCGGCGAGCAGCAGCGCCGTCTCCCGGCCGATGCCCGTGCCCGCACCGGTGATCAGCGCGGTCTTTCCGTCGAGGAGTCCCATGGCCTTCATTCCTCCCAGCCGTGGGCGCGCCGCACGCCCTGGGACAAGGATGCCCTCGCGGAAACCGTCGGCGCCTTGGGTGACGCGTGATCTGTTCCGCTCGCACGGCGGCCGGTTGGAGGCGTTCCGGAACGCTCTAGTGGAGGCGGGCCAGCAAGTGGGCGTCGAGGAAGCCACGCTCGGACGCCGGGTCGTGGAGCAGCCGGGCGAACGTGTCGAGCCCGGCCCCGGCCAGCAACTCGGCGAACCGGTCCGCCGGCCAGCTGTAGGCGGGTGTCACCTTGTGGTCGAAGCGGACCGGATCCGGCCCGTCGGTCGCGAAGAACGAGACCAGGAGCAGGCCCCCCGGAGCCAGGACACGTACCTGCTCGGCGAGCAGCGCGGGCAGTTCCTCGGGCGGGGTGTGGATCATCGAGTAGTGGGCCAGAACGCCACCGAGCGCACCGTCCTCGACCGGCAGGGCCTCCATCCGCGCCTCGTCGAACCGCAGCGTCGGATGGGCCCTCCGGGCGTGGTCGACCATGGCGGGGGAGAGGTCGAGCCCGAAGGCGTCCAGCCCCAGATCGTGCAGCATGGCCGTCAGATGCCCAGGCCCGCACCCGACGTCGGCCGCGCGCAGGATCCCCGTCCCGCGCACCAGCTCGGCGAAGGTGCTGATCATGTTCCGTGAGAACGGATGCGTCTCCAGCCGATTGGCGAACAATGACGCGTAAAGCTCGACGACCCCGTCGTAGGCCGCCCTGGTCTCGTCCTGGTGCTCCACCACGGGAAGGGAAGCTAGCACCCTGACATGCTCCTGACCTTTCCGGGTCACCCCGCGGTCCGTACACCCGCGCCCCGGGCGACGTGCGGAGTCCCGCCGGTCGGGTCCCGCGGGTCAGGGGCTGCCCGAGGCGCCCGTGATGGAGGAGATGATCCGGTCCTGGGGTGTGGTGGGCACATGGAAGAAGCCGTTGTTGCAACCGAGCCGCAGCACCGACGCCCGGTCGGCCACGGCCTTGACGTCTCCCATGTTGTGGCTGATGAGGATGACCCCGATTCCCTGTTCGCGGAGCTCGTCGATCAGGTCGAGGACATGGCCGGCCTGCTGGATGCCGAGTGCAGCGGTGGGCTCGTCGAGCAGGACGGCCTTCGGTCTGCCCAGGAGCGCGCGGGAGATCGCGACCGTCTGCCGCTGGCCCGCCGACAGCGTGGCGACGGAGGCGCGCACGTTGGGGACGCGAATGCCCAGTGCGTCCAGTTGCCGGCGTGCCTCCTCCCGCATGCTGTTCTTGTCGATCTGCCGGAAGAGGCGGCCGAGGACACCGGGGCGTCTTCGCTCCCGGCCGAGGAAGAGGTTTTCGGCCACATCGAGGCCGTCACACAGCGCCAGGCTCTGGTACACGGTCGCGATACCGAGGTGCCGGGCAGCCTGAGGGGTCCTGATCTGCACCGCCCGGCCCTCCCACTCGATCACGCCGGTGTCGGCGGGTGTGACGCCCGCGATGACCTTGACGAGAGTGGACTTGCCGGCGCCGTTGTCGCCCAGAAGAGCGACGACCTCGCCCGGGTGGACTTCCAGCTCGACGTCGTTCAGTGCCTGCACGGCGCCGAACCGCTTGGAGATGCCACGCAGCGCGAGCAGTGGCGAACCGGTCACGCGTACCTCTCCCTTCTCGGTGTGGCGGCGCTGAGAGCGCGAGACCTCGGCGGAAAACCGAGCGGAAATCCGATCCGTAGTCAACGGTAGGTCAAAGCCCCCTTTCAGGGCCTTTCGGAATAATCTCGACACGTGACGCAGGGGTAAGGCTCGCGGGGCGTCGGACCGGCCGGAGGAGGCGTGATCATGACATACGACCGTTCGAGCCGACAGCGCGCGCCGCAGCGGCGTCTCCGACGGGGCGCGGCGCTCCTCATGGCGGGCGGTCTGCTCCTCGGCGCCGCCGGATGCGGCGGGGGGCAGGACCATGGCGGCGGCGCCGGGTCGCGGAAGGTCACGATCGGGCTGGTGACCAAGACCGAGACGAATCCGTACTTCGTGACCCTGCGCAAGGCCGCCACGGCGGCGGCGAAGAAGAACGGCGCCGACCTCATCGCCCTGGCCGGCCGGTTCGACGGGGACAACGAGGGCCAGGTCGCCGCGATGGAAAGCCTTATGTCCCGCGGTGTGAAGGGCATCCTCATCACCCCGTCGAACGGTACAGGGCTCCTGAGCACCATCGCCGAGGCCCGTCGGCAGGGCATCGTGGTGATCGCGCTGGACTCCACGACCGAGCCGCCGAGCGCCACGGACGCCACCTACGCCACGGACAACGTCAAGGCGGGACGCCTGCAGGGCGCCTATCTCAGGGCCGCTCTCGCCCACCGGCCGCCCAAGGTGTTCATGCTCGACGGAACGGACGACTCCACCGTCAGCCAGCAGCGCCACGACGGATTCCTCAAAGGCTTCGGCATCACGAACGACTCCCCGGCGATCCGTGGACAGGCGAACACGAACGGAGAACGCAACCCGGCACAGACCGCGACGGAGAACCTTCTGGAACGCACCAGTGACATCAACACGATTTACACGATCAACGAGCCCGTGGCGGGTGGCGCCTCGGCGGCCATCGCGGCCCGAGGCCTCACCCGCAAGGTGACCATCGGCTCCATCGACGGCGGGTGCGACGGCGTCCGCGACGTCCGGTCCGGCAAATACGCGGCCACGGTCATGCAGTTCCCGGTCACGATGGCCAGGCGCGGTGTCGACTCGATCGTCGAGTACGCCAGGACCGGGAAGAAGCCGCACCGGTTCACTGACACGGGCACCGTTCTCATCACCGACAAACCGGTGGACGGACTGGCGTCCCAGAATACGGACTGGGGGCTGAGGCATTGCTGGGGATGACGTACCGACGCCGAGCGGTCGAAGGGATCAGGACGGCCGATGAGAACACCTGTCACCAGCCCCCCGGACGGCAGTGAACCGCACGCCCGGCTCCGGGAGACACTCCGGTACACCCTGCGTACACCGGCCCTCGGACCGCTCACCGCTCTGCTCATCGCCGTAGTGGTCTTCTCGATCACCACGACGACCTTTCTTACGCCGCAGAATCTCTCGCTGGTGCTCCAGCAGTCCATCGTGATCGGCACGCTGGCTCTGGGCCAGTCCCTGATCATCCTCACCGCCGGCATCGACCTCTCGAACGGCGCCATCGCGGTCCTCGGCACGATCATCATGGCCAAACTCGCCTTCGAGGGCGGCAACCCCGCCGGGGCCCTGCTTCTCGGTCTGGCCGTGGCGACATTCCTGGGTCTGGTGAACGGCCTGCTCGTCGCCCGGCTGGGTCTGCCCCCCTTCATCGTGACACTGGGTGCCCTGACCGTCGTTTTCGCGGTGAGCAGGCTCTACTCCCATTCACGCAGCTATCCGGTGACGTCCGATCTGCTCCTGTTCTGGGGGTACGGCATCCAGCTCGGGGCGGTGCTCCTCACCTGGGGGACGTTCCTGCTCATCGGCCTCTACGTGTTATTCCGCTACGTCCTCGCCGACACCGCATGGGGCCGTCACATCTACGCCGTCGGCAACGCACCCGAGTCCGCCCGCCTGACCGGCATCAGCGTGTGGCGCACCGTCCTCTCGGTCTACGTCACCGCGGGGTTCCTCTACGGAATCGCCGCCTGGCAGGCCCTCGGCCGCATCGCCAACGCCGATCCGAACGCCTACCAGACGGCCAACCTCGAGAGCATCACCGCCGTCGTGCTCGGCGGCACCAGCCTGTTCGGTGGCCGGGGCAGCATCATCGGCACACTCATCGGAGCCCTCATCGTCAACGTGCTCCGCTCCGGTCTGACCCAGGCGGGCATCGACAGTCTCTACCAGGATGTCGCGACCGGGACGCTCGTCATCGTCGCGGTCGGCGTCGACCAGGTCCTCCGTAGAAGCGGCTCACGCTGACACCCGGTACCAGGGCTTGCCCGCCGTGCTTCCCGGCCCCGGTTTTCTGCGGGTACAGCCCCGGCGCAGGAGCAGACCGGCCGCCCGGACGTACTGCGGAGGAGACGTTGCGCAGCCGTGGCGCGCCAAGTCTCGCAGCCGGTGCAATCGGGGCAGGTGCCGCGGAGGCCTCTCAGTCGGCCACCCGCAGCAGCAGCTTGCCCGTCGACCTGCGCCCGCCCATGAGCCGGTGGGCCGCGGCCGCCTCCGCCAGCGGAAACTCCGCGGTGACCGGAAGGCTCACGGTGCCGTCGACGACGGTACGGAAGGACCGCTCGGCGAGTGCCCGCAGCGCCTCGGGCGCCGTCTGCGCCAGGGCCAGGATGGAGAAGCCCCCGACCGAACGACCCTGCCCGTAGAGCTCGGGCTGCCCGACCTGCCACGGCTCCTCTCCGCCGGCGTTGCCGAAGGAGACCAGGCGTCCGAAGACGGCGAGGGCGTCCAGGCCGCGGCGGAGAGTGCCGCCGCCGACCGGGTCGAGGACCAGGTCGACGCCCCTGCCCCCGGTGGCACGGCGGACGGCGTCGAGGAAGGTGTCGTTGGTGAACACCTCGTCGTAGCCGTGCTCGAGGGCGTGGTCGGCCTTGGCCGCGGACGAGACCACGCCGTACACGGCGCCGGCGCCCGCCGCCCGGGCCAGTTGTCCGGCGACCGTGCCGATGCCCCCAGCGGCGCCGTGCACCAGAACGCTCTCCCCGGCCCGCAGTCGTCCCACCTCGTGGAGGAGGGCGTGGGCGGTCGGCACGACGGTGGGGAGCGTGGCCCCGGTCCGCAGGTCCACGCCCTGGGGGAGGGGGAACACGGTGGCGCCCTCGGCGACGACGACCTCCGCGTAGGCGCCGCTGCTGACGAGCGCGGCGACCTCCTGCCCCGTGTGAAGCCCGCCGACGCCCGAGCCGACGGCCCGGATCCGTCCGGAGACCTCCAGGCCCGGGCGGAAGGGCAGTGACTCCACGCGGTAGCCCTCGGCGCGGGCCTTGAGGTCGGCGAAGTTCACGCCCGCGTAGGCGGCGTCGATGGTCACCTGGCCCGGCCCCGGCTCGGGGATGTCGGTCTGCACGATCTTCAGCACCCCGGGGGCGCCGTACTCCTGGAACTCGACTGCACGCATGAGGGGAACGCACCCTTCGACGACTGCCCGGACGAGTGTTCAATGAAAAGCGAACACTGTGACTGTAAGATATTCATCGAACACCAGGCAACGCCCGCTTTGCATTCGTGGCATCGCGGCAGGTGCGCACGGCGAGGAGGAGGACTTGTCGAACCAGGTCGAGGGCGGAAGCCATCGTGCCGCGCCGGTCCACGCCCATCCCGAGGACGTGTCCGTCCTCACCGCGCTGTCTGCACTGGCCGACCCCGTCCGCATCCAGCTGATCCGCGAGCTGGCGGGCTCTCCTGACTGGACCCGCAGCTGCGGCAGCTTCGACGTGCGCGTCGGCAAGGCCGCCAAGAGCCACCACTTCTCGGTACTGCGCGGCGCCGGCCTGGTCGAACAGCGCGACGAGGGACCCAGGCGGGTCAACCGCCTGCGACGCGAGGAGTTCGACGCGCGCTTCCCGGGGCTGCTCGACCTGGTCCTCCGCGCCGACGGCACTGATTGACACACCGGGTGCTCCGGCCGCGGGAAGTGACCGGTCCGGAGTGCGGACTCGCCGACCCGGCCGTGTGGTACTCGGCTCCCGGGGGCGGAACTCCGTGATCCCGGGATGCGGTGCTCCTCCGCGTGCCTCCTCGCCCCGGTACGCACGGCGACCGCACAGTCCTGCAGTGGTCGGACGCAGCGCTCTCACCTCGCCGTTCCCATTGTTCGCCGACCGGCCCCGATACCGGACAACACTTCCCCTTGGTTTTTTTCGGAGCCTCGCTACCGGTCAATGTCGTGGGCTGCTCGACTGGATGCGGATCGGGCCCGCGGAGGCAGCACCTGCGACGACCTTGCCCCGCCGCAGGACACAGGCCACGGGGCCGGCCCGGTCGGTTCGGCCTACCAGGAGGAAAAACGTGAAGCAGCCTGCTGTTCGCCCACAGACGCGCTGGATCCTCGCCTTCGACGCCACGTGTGCCACCTGCCGGCAGATCGCCGACACGGTGCAGCGTGCCGCCGGACGGGAACTGGAGATCCTTCCCCTGGACCATGCCGACCTCCGGGCATGGCGCCAACCGTCCGCCGCCCTGCGCAAGCCGATGCTCATCCAGCAGACGGGAGAGCGGGTCCGCACCTGGACCGGATCCGCGATGGTCCTGCCGCTCACGCGCCGGCTCGGTCTGCGGTCGACCGCGGCGGTACTGCGTGGGCTGGGACAGCTGCGGGAGGAAAGCGCCCGCCCCCTGCCCCCGCACGGCGCGGGCGGCCAGGCCGTGGGACGGTCGCAGTTCCTGCGCCTCGGCGCCGGCGCCGCGGTCGCGGCCGGGATCGTACTCTTCGGCAAAACACCGGCGTTCGCGGAGAACTCCTGCCGCACCGCCCTGGAGTGGGCCCGGCGCAACAAGGCCAACCTGCCCACGACCTACGACGAACTGACGCGGTACCCGGTGGTGTACCGGCGCGCCATCTACGGCGAGCTGAGCGACGCGTCCAGGAGCCGTCTGTGGCTCGAACACCTGAAGCGCTACCGCAGCAGCAGCCCCCGGATGTCGCTTCGTCAGTCCGCCGTGCACGAGCGCGCGGTGGCCTGGGCCTCGGTCCCCGCGCACTTCTCGGCCACCGGGGAATCTCCCGCCGCGCGCGAACTCAAGGAGCTGAGCAGCGCCGCCCGCGAGGCGTTCGACCGCCCGGACATGACAGCGATGCTCGGCACTCTCGGTCCGGCCGGGAGGAACTCCGCCGCCCGGGCCGAGGCAGCAGGCGCCTGCACCTGCACCGACGAGGATGACCTCTGCACGAACGCCACGCACTGCCAGTACGGACAAGGCGGATGCCAGATGTACCGGGGGTGCGGCGCGTTCTGGCAGTACGTCTGCAATGGCCTCTGCATCAACTGACCGCTTCGCGTGTCGAAGGCGGGCGCGTGTCCCGGTTGAGCAGCGCCCGGCTTGCCCGCTGCTCAACCGGCCCGCCGCGCGTCACCGGTCTCCTGTCCGGCCACCAGCAGCTCGCGTTTGTCGGGGAAGTGCCGGAAGAAGGTGCTCTTGGTGACTCCTGCGCACTCGGCGATCTGCGCGACCGTCGTGGCGCCGTACCCCTGCTCGGTGAACAGGCCGACGGCAGCAACGACGAGGCGTTCGCGTGCGCCAGGTTCCGTACGCCCCTGGTGCCCGGCCGCGCCTCCACCGAGGCCGACCCGATGATGACGGAGGGGCCGATCGGCGGCCGCGGTCGTACGGTCGCGTCGATCCTGGGCCTGGCCTCGCGCGGGGTCCGCAGCAGTGCCGTACGCCTGCCGCGCAC
>NZ_JBSFIK010000048.1:0-14808 GCF_053597535.1 Streptomyces sp. NPDC001348
CGCGTACGTCATCGCACACATCGCGCCACTCCGCCCTGCCCGCTGCCGAGGGCGCCGCTGCCGACGCGGCCGCCCTCCTTCGCGAACGTCGAGTAGACGTCGGTCGTCGTCATGCTCAGAAGTCCCAGCCGTCGTCGTCGGGCTCGTCCTTGACCGGCTCGGGTGCGGCGAACGACTCGCCGACCATGCCCGCGGTGAGCGTGGTGCCGTCGCTGGGGTCGATCAGGATGAAGGAGCCGGTGCGCCGCGAGTCGGAGTAGGAGTCGACCGGCAGCGGCTCTGCGGTGCGGACCTTCACCCGGCCGATGTCGTTGGCGACGAGCTGTCCCGGGTGCGGGTGCAGGGACAGGTCGGCGAGTGTGAGCCGGGACGGGATGTCCTTGACGATCGCCTTGACCGTGCGGGTGCCGTGCTTGAGCAGCACCCGGTGGCCGACGGTCAGCGGGGCGTCCGCGACGTGGCAGACCGTGGCCTCGATGTCCTGGGTGGTCGCCGGGGCGTCCTTGGTCGGCACGATCAGGTCGCCGCGCGAGACGTCGATGTCGTCCTCGAGGAGGACGGTCACCGACTGGGTGGTCCAGGCGACGTCGACCGGCTCGCCCAGCAGGTCGATCCCGGAGATCCTCGTCGTGCGGCCGGACGGCAGGACCGTCACCTGCTCGCCCACCCGGAACGAACCGGCCGCGATCTGGCCCGCGTAGCCCCGGTAGTCCGGGTGCTCGGCGGTCTGCGGCCGGATCACGTACTGCACGGGCAGCCGGGCGTGGCAGTGCGCCAGGTCGTGGCTGACCGGGACGGTCTCCAGGTGCTCCAGGACGGTCGGGCCGCCGTACCAGTCCATGTTCGCGGACGGCTCCACCACGTTGTCGCCGGCGAGCGCCGAGATCGGGATCGCGGTGACCTCGGGGACGCCCAGTTCGGTGGCGTACGCCGTGAACTCCTCGGCGATCGCGGCGAACACGGACTCCTGGTAGTCGACGAGGTCCATCTTGTTGACGGCGAGAACCGCGTGCGGGACCCGGAGCAGCGCGGCGATGGCGGCGTGCCGGCGGGTCTGCTCGACGACGCCGTTGCGGGCGTCGACCAGGATCACCGTCAGCTCGGCGGTGGAGGCGCCGGTGACCATGTTGCGGGTGTACTGCACATGGCCGGGCGTGTCGGCGAGGATGAACCGGCGGCGGGGGGTGGCGAAGTAGCGGTAGGCCACGTCGATCGTGATGCCCTGCTCGCGCTCGGCGCGCAGCCCGTCGGTCAGGAGGGCCAGGTCGGGCGCGTCCTTGCCGCGGCTCAGGGAGGCGTGCTCGACGGCCTCCAGCTGGTCGGTGAGGACCGACTTGGAGTCGTGCAGCAGCCGGCCGACGAGGGTGGACTTGCCGTCGTCGACGGAGCCCGCGGTGGCGAACCGCAGCAGGGTGGTGGCCGAGAGTACCTCGGTCGTCGTGGTGCTCATCCTTAGAAGTACCCCTCGCGCTTGCGGTCTTCCATCGCGGCCTCGGACATCTTGTCGTCGGCGCGGGTGGCGCCGCGCTCGGTGAGCCGGGACGCGGCGATCTCGGTGATGACGGCGTCCAGCGTGGTGGCGTCGGAGTCGACGGCGCCCGTGCAGGACATGTCGCCGACGGTCCGGTAGCGCACCAGGCGCTTCTCGACCGTCTCCCCGTCCTTCGGGCCGCCCCACTCGCCCGCCGTCAGCCACATGCCGGCCCGCTGGAACACCTCGCGCTCGTGCGCGAAGTAGATCTCGGGCAGCTCGATGCCCTCGCGGGCGATGTACTGCCAGACGTCCAGCTCGGTCCAGTTGGACAGCGGGAAGACGCGGACGTGCTCGCCGGGCGCGTGGCGGCCGTTGTACAGGTTCCACAGTTCGGGCCGCTGCCGACGCGGATCCCACTGGGAGAACTCGTCGCGCAGTGAGAACACCCGCTCCTTCGCCCGGGCCTTCTCCTCGTCCCGCCGGCCGCCGCCGAAGACGGCGTCGAAGCGCTCGCTCTGGATCCTCTCCGTCAGCGGCACCGTCTGCAGCGGGTTGCGGGTGCCGTCGGGGCGTTCCTTGAGCACACCGCGGTCGATGTAGTCCTGCACGGACGCCACGTGCAGGCGCAGCCCGTGCCGCTCGACCGTGCGGTCGCGGTACTCGAGCACCTCGGGGAAGTTGTGCCCGGTGTCCACGTGCAGCAGCGAGAAGGGCACCGCCGCCGGGGTGAACGCCTTCAGCGCCAGGTGCAGCATGACGATGGAGTCCTTGCCGCCGGAGAACAGGATCACCGGCCGCTCGAACTCGCCCGCCACCTCACGGAAGATGTGCACCGCCTCGGACTCCAGCGCGTCCAGGTGGGAGAGGGCGTACGGACTGTCCGTGCCCTCGCCGCCCCCCTTGACCGTGGTGACGGTCGTCATGCCAGTCCCCTTTCGCTGAGCAGGGCGTACACGGAGGCCGCGGACTCCGGCACGCTCTGGTGCTGCGACTCGATGCGCAGGTCGGGCGACTCGGGCTCCTCGTACGGGTCGTCGACGCCCGTGAGCCCCGACAGCTCGCCCGCGGCCTGCTTGGCGTACAGCCCCTTCACATCGCGTACCGAGCACACCTCGACCGGGGTCGCCACGTGCACCTCCAGGTACGCCGTGCCGTTCTCCCGGTGCCGCTTGCGCACCGCGTCCCGGCTGTCCGCGTACGGCGCGATGACCGGCACGAGGACCTTGACGCCGTTGCGGGCCAGCAGCTCGGCGACGAAGCCGATGCGCTGCACGTTGGTGTGCCGGTCCTCGCGGCTGAAGCCGAGGCCCGCCGAGATGAACTCGCGGATCTCGTCGCCGTCGAGCACCTCGACGAGGTGGCCCTCCTCGCGCAGCCGGCCGGCCAGCTCGTACGCGATGGTGGTCTTGCCGGCACTCGGCAGACCCGTGAGCCAGACGGTGGCTCCGGTCGTCACTTGGTTCTCCTGGAGTTCGGTGTTCGCCTGAACGGCAGTCGCGGTCATCCGTGCAGCCCGCACTCGGTCTTGCCGCGGCCCGCCCACCGTCCGGCACGCGCGTCCTCGCCCTCGAGGACCCGGCGGGTGCAGGGGGCGCAGCCGACGGAGGCGTAGCCGTCCATCAGCAGCGGGTTGGTCAGTACGCCGTGTTCGGCGACGTAGGCGTCCACGTCGTCCTGGGTCCAGCGGGCGATCGGCGAGATCTTGACCTTCTGGCGCCTGTCGTCCCAGCCGACGACCGGGGTGTTCGCCCGGGTCGGGGACTCGTCGCGGCGCAGGCCCGTCGCCCAGGCCTGGTAGCCCTTGAGGCCCTCCTCCAGGGGCTGCACCTTGCGGAGCCTGCAGCACAGGTCGGGGTCGCGGTCGTGCAGCCTGGGACCGTACTCGGCGTCCTGCTCGGCGACCGTCTGCCGCGGGGTGAGCGTGATGACGTTGACGTCCATCACGGCCTCCACCGCGTCCCGCGTGCCGATGGTCTCCGGGAAGTGGTAGCCGGTGTCGAGGAACACGACGTCCACGCCCTTCAGGACGCGGGACGCCAGGTGGGCGACCACCGCGTCCTCCATGGAGGACGTGACGCAGAAGCCCTTGCCGAAGGTGTCCACGGCCCACTGGAGGATCTCCAGCGCGGAGGCCTCCTCCAGCTCGCGGCCCGCCTGCTCGGCGAGCGCCTTCAGGTCTTCGGCGGTGCGTTCTTCCTGAGCCGTCGTCATATCCGGTCATCCCCTCCATCGTCGGCTCGCTGAAGTCCCCGGGCCAGCAGCCCGAGGAACTTCAGCTGGAATGCGCGGTTGCACGCCGCGCATTCCCAGGCGCCGTGACCGCCGCCTTCCGGGGCTTCACTGGGGCGAAGGTCCTCGTCGCCGCAGTAGGGGCAGTAGAAAGGTGCGGCGCGCTCGCTCACGACAGGGCCTCCTCCGTTGCGCGCGCGGCCCAGGCGGCGAACCGCTCGCCCTCCTTGCGCTCGTCCTGGAACCGCCGCAGGACGCGCTCGACGTAGTCGGGCAGCTCCTCCGCGGTGACCTTCAGACCGCGCACCTTGCGGCCGAAGCCGGGCTCGAGGCCCAGGGCGCCGCCGAGGTGCACCTGGTAGCCCTCGACCTGGTTGCCGTTCTCGTCCAGGACCAGCTGTCCCTTGAGACCGATGTCCGCCACCTGGATGCGGGCGCAGGCGTTGGGGCAGCCGTTGAGGTTGATGGTGATCGGCTCGTCGAAGTCCGGGATCCGGCGCTCCAGTTCGTCGATCAGCTGCGATCCGCGCTGCTTGGTCTCGACGATGGCGAGCTTGCAGTACTCGATGCCGGTGCAGGCCATGGTGCCGCGCCGGAACGGGGAGGGCCTGGCACTGAGGTCCAGCGCTTCCAGGGCCTCGACCAGCGAGTCGACCTGGTCCTCCGCGACGTCGAGGACGATCATCTTCTGCTCGACGGTCGTCCGGACCCGCCCGGAGCCGTGCGCCTCCGCGAGGTCGGCGATCTTCGTCAGTGTGGTGCCGTCGACGCGGCCGACCCGCGGGGCGAAGCCGACGTAGAAGCGGCCGTCCTTCTGCCGGTGCACTCCGATGTGGTCGCGCCACTGCTGGACCGGCTGCTCGGGGGCCGGGCCGTCGACGAGCTTGCGCCCGCCCAGGTACTCGTCCTCCAGCACCTGCCGGAACTTCTCCGCACCCCAGTCGGCGACCAGGAACTTCAGCCGGGCGCGGTTGCGCAGCCGACGGTAGCCGTAGTCACGGAAGATCGAGATGACGCCCTCGTAGACGTCCGCCACCTCGTCGACCGGAACCCAGGCGCCGAGCCGCACTCCCAGCTTGGGGTTGGTCGACAGTCCGCCGCCGACCCACACGTCGAAGCCCGGCCCGTGCTCGGGGTGGCGGACCCCGACGAACGCCACGTCGTTGATCTCGTGGACGACGTCCAGCAGCGGGGAGCCCGAGATGGCCGTCTTGAACTTCCGCGGGAGGTTCGAGTACGCCTTGTTGTTCAGGACACGGCGCTTCATCTCCTCCAGCGCCGGGGTGCCGTCGATGATCTCGTCCTCGGCGATACCGGCGACCGGCGAGCCGATCATCACTCGGGGCGTGTCTCCGCAGGCCGTCACCGTGGACAGCCCGACGGCCTCCAGCCGCTGCCAGATCTCGGGCACGTCCTCGACGCGGATCCAGTGGTACTGGACGTTCTGCCGGTCGGTGATGTCGGCGGTGCCGCGCGCGAACTCCTGGGAGATCTCACCGATGACCCGCAGCTGCCGGGTGGTCAGCGCCCCGCCGTCGATGCGGACGCGCATCATGAAGTACTCGTCGTCCAGCTCCTCCGGCTCCAGGATCGCGGTCTTGCCGCCGTCGATCCCGGGCTTGCGCTGGGTGTAGAGCCCCCACCAGCGCATACGTCCGCGCAGGTCGCTGGGGTCGATCGAGTCGAAGCCGCGCTTGGAGTAAATCGTCTCAATGCGTGTCCGCACATTGAGACCGTCGTCGTCCTTCTTGACCTGCTCGTTGCCGTTGAGCGGGGTGAAGTGCCCCACGGCCCACTGACCCTCACCACGGTGACGGCTCACCTTGCGGCGGGGCGCGGAGGCGGCAGGGTTCTGGGGGGTGGCGGCCATGGTGGTTACGTCCTTCGGGACAGGCGGAAAGCGGCTCTGGACCTGCGTGTACGGGCACATGCGCATACGTGCGCGTCATTGCGCAGGAGGAGAGGGAAATCGTGAATGTCGGGTCGCTGGAGCTGTCAGCGCGCCGGACAGATGGCGCTGGACATGCGGCCGAGGTCGACGTGCCGCCGACTCACCAAGGCGATTCCAGTTCCGGACATGACGAAAGCGTGTCATGGGGATCTCTGGCCAGTCCACCTTCATCCGCAATGTGGACATGCGGGTCCCGAATCGTGGACGCTGTGATCTGGGTCATGCCCCGACGGCCGACGGCGGCCGTAGGTTCTCGCCGTCAGGCCCCCGGCCAGGGCCCGGGCGCCGGCACCTCGGGCTCCTCCTTCAGCTCGGTGTCGAACAGCTGGAAGCCGCGCCGCAGGTAGTTGTCCAACGCGAACTCGCCGTCCTTGCTGCACGTGTGCAGCCACACCCGTTTCGTCGGCGTCCGCTCGGCCCACCGTTCGGCGAGGTCCCATGCCCGGGCCGTGCCGTGGGCCAGCAGATGGCCGCCGATGCGCCGGCCGCGGAAGGCGGGGAGCAGGCCGAAGTACGTGATCTCCACGACCCCTTCGTCCTGCGGCTCCAGCTCCATGAACCCGGCCGGGGTGCCCCGGTCGTAGGCGACCCACGTCTCCACGCCCGGCCGGTCCAGGTGCTCCCGCCACCGGTCGTAGCTCCAGCCCAGCCGGTCGGTCCAGCGGACGTCACCGCCGACCGACGCGTACAGGAAACGGCTGAACTCGGGGGAGGGGACCTCGGAGCGGACGATCCGGACATCGCCGTCGGGGGCGGCGGCCGGGAGGAGGTCGGCCGGGGACGTCTGCTCCAGGGACCAGGTGGTGACCGTGATGGTGCTCATGGAGGTCAGGGAATCATCTACCCCAGCGAACTGTCGATGGCGGTCAGGGGCAGGGAGAACAGCATGCGGTCCGTCATCGACCACACCTCGCCCGTCTCCGGCCGGTAGGACAGGGACCCGGCCTCCTCGGCCCAGCAGTGGCGCGTGGCGTCGGAGCCGCAGCGTGCCGACTTCGCGCCGTCGGCGTCCAGCGCCCAGAGGGTGCCGTGGCCGTCCAGGTCGCGGGGCGGATGCGCGATGTACCAGGTCGGCCGGGCCGCCCCGACCGGGCGGTACGACAGCACGCCCCGGATGCCGGCCGCCCCGGTCCGGTACGCGTCGACCGCGTCCACCCGGCCGGCCGCGTCCGCGGCGAGCGGCCCGCCGTGCCCGGGGGCGGCGCCGAGGGAGTACCGCCACAGACGGGACTGCCGCTCGCTGCCGGCGGGGGTCCGTTCGCCGACGACCAGGCTGTCGGAGGCCGTGCCCCGGTCGAGGGACAGACTGCCCGGACAGGGTGTGCCGTGCTCCGTGCCGGTGCAGCGGCCGGCCGCGAAGCGGTAGGAGCCCACGGCCGGCATCACGTAGCCGTACCCGTCCGCCGACCAGCCGCCGGGCACCCGGCCGACCGCCGGGCCGTCGACGCTGGTGCGCTGGATGCGGTTCAGGTCGTAGACGTAGAGCGCCTCGGCGGATTCCGGACCGGAGGTGACGAGCAGCTTGTCCCGGTACCAGACCATGCCGGAGACGGGAGAGGTCAGGCCGCGGTAGTCGCGCCCCCCGTCCACCGGGACGACCAGCAGCACCCAGCGGTAGACCGGGCGGCGGGAATCGCCGGCGTCGACGAAGGCGACCCGGGCGAGGCCCCGCTCGTGGGCGCTTCCGGCCGTCGTGCTGTGCGTCCAGCCCGCGAGGACCACCCGGTCGGTGCCCCGCGGGCCGTCGTCCTCCGCGTCACCGGACGTGGTCACCGAAGCAGGCCGCCAGTCGGCGGCGGTGTCGGCCGGGTCCCAGCAGTACGCCGTCGTGGCCGCGGGGGCCACGGGCAGTGACTCGCGGTTCTCGGAGCCGCACTCGGCCGACTCGCGCAGGGTGCGGTCGGCGCTCCGCAGAACCGTGCCGACACCGACCGGCCGGCCCATGGCCGAGGAGAGCCGGTCCAGCGAGCGGGCCGCCACGGGGTGCTCCTGGAGCCGCAGTGCGCCGGTCACGGCGGAGGAGGTCAGCGGCTTCAGGGCGCCGGGATCGTCGGCGACCGTCGCCTGCGAGGCGCTGATCAGGGTGGCGGCCGCGGTGAGCGCGAGTGCGGTCCCGGCCAGGACCGCGCGAAGCGCCGCACCTCGTCTGCGCCGACGGTGTCTGCCGCGTTGCTTCATGTCTCCTCCCGAGGCGGGCCAACTGCGCCTGATGGTCATCGCGTTGACCGAGGAGCAGGTGGGGTGGCCCGTAGGGGGATGCTACGGCAGTCGGGGCGGCGCGGGTCGAAGACCTCGCAAATATGCGGAAGATGCACCCTCGGATATGCCGAATATGCCAAATGCGGTAAGCTTCGCCGCCATTCAGGACGTGAGCGGCGAAGTCCGGCCCCCGATCACGGCCGGCGCCGTCGAGTGGGGCAGCAGCGCGAACGGATCCTCGGGCAGCAGCACCTCGACCTCCGCCTCTTCGCAGAAACGATACGGCCGGTGTTGCAGGAACGCCCCCAGATACCGCCGCACCCGTGACATCTCCGCCCGTACCGTCACCGTACGGGACGGGTCGCCGAACATGTCCGCGGCCAGGCCCGCGGCGCTGCGCCCGCTGCGGTGCAGGGCCAGCACGTACAGCAACTCGGCGTGCCGGGGGCTCAGTTCACGGGACCAGGAACCGGCCTGGCCGGAGACCGTCACCGTCCAGCGCCGCGGCCCGGTGAGGTCCAGCACGATCCGGGCGGCGCCGGGCGGCGGCTCGTCGGCGGCGCGCACCAGCCAACCGTCGCCCAGCGGCTCCACGGAGCACAGGCCGAGCGCGGGCAGCCACCGCCGGCCCGCCGACAACGCCGTGGGCAGCCCGACGCGCGGGCTGTACGGCAACCCCGTGACCGTGGCGGTCCAGCCGTCCCGGTCCACCACCACCGCCCGCCCGCCGACCCGGGCCAGCACCGGCGCCGCCTCGGCCCGCAGCCGCTCCAGCGAGGTCACGTGCAACTCCCTCAGTCGGGCCTCGGCGAGTTTGGCCACCGAGTCCACCCAGGCCAGCGTCGCCGGGTGCATCGTCTCCAGCGGGCCGCTGATGTCCACCACGCCCAGCAGCCGGCCGTCCCGGGGGTCGGTGACCGGGGCGCCGGCGCAGGTCCACGAGGTGTGCGAGCGCACGAAGTGCTCGCCGGCGAAGACCTGCACGGGCCGGCGCACCACCACCGTGGTGCCCACGCCGTTGGTGCCGACGACGTCCTCCCGCCAGTCCGCGCCCTCCGCAAGACCGAGACCGTCGGCCTTGCGCAGCACGGCCGGACTGCCCTCCCGCCACAGCACCCGGCCTTCGGCGTCGGTCACCACCATGATGTGCCGGGCGACGTCGGCGACCGTCAACAGCCCCTGCCGCAGCACCGGCAGCACATGCCGCAGCGCCGACTCCTCCCGCCTGCGCAGCACTTCCTCGGGCGTCAGCAGTCCGCTGCGGGAACCGCGGTCGGGATCCAGCCCGCCGCGCAGCATGCGACCCCATGACTGCTCGATCACCGGACGGGGCGCCAGCGGTGCGCGCCGCCCGGAGAGCACGGCCGCCCGCACCTCGCCCAGCACCCGCGCCGCTCGCGACACGTCCATGGCGGCGAGTCGCGCCAAGGTCATCGACGAGTCGGCCACGGAAGTCCTCCCGGAGAGCTGTGCGGCGGGCTGCGGCAAGCGGTTGGCAGGCGGCCCGTACGACGCTTTCCGGCCGACCACCCGTCTCATACTGCCCGTCGGCAGGCATCGGAGGCACACAGTCCGTGCACGGACACCAACAAGTTGCAACCCCTTGCAACCCTGGTGAACGGTCCCGCGGTGGCCGAAACTTGAGCAGCGCCGCCCTGATGGCGCCGAGGCCCGCAACGGGCCGTGAGCAGGAGTGGTGCCGTGTCGGCGCGGCACCACTCCCGCATCAGCCGCCCTCAGGAGACCGGACGGGCCCGCTCCACCACGGCGGCCGGATTCAGCCCGTGCGGCAGCGTGCCGAAGGCCGCGCCCCAGTCGCCGCCCAGCCGGGAGGCGCAGAACGCGTCGGCGACCTCCGGTGGCGCGAACCGCACCAGCAGCGCCCCCTGCAGAACCAGCGCCAGCCGCTCCACGAGCCGCCGGGCGCGCCCCTCCACGCCCTCCAGCTCGCCGAGTTCGACCAACAGGTTCTTCACCGCCCCGTCCAGCCGGTGGTCGGCACCGCGCGCCCGGCCCACCTCGATCAGATAGGCGTCCAGCGCCTCGGGTTCGCGTTGCAGCGCCCGCAGCACGTCCAGTGCCTGCACGTTGCCCGCGCCCTCCCAGATGGAGTTGAGCGGCGACTCGCGCACCAGCCGGGGCATGCCCGACTCCTCGACGTAGCCGTTGCCGCCCAGGCACTCGGCGGCCTCCACCGCCACCGGTGCAGCCCGCTTGGTCACCCAGTACTTGGCGGCCGGCACCGCCAGCCGCAGCAACGCCCGCTCCCGCTCACCCCCGTCGTCGTAGGCGGCGGCGAGCCGCATCGCCAGTGCGGTGGCGGCCTCCGACTCCAGCGCGAGGTCGGCGAGGACGTTGCGCATCAGCGGCTTGTCGATCAGCTTGCCGCCGAAGGCCTCCCGGTGGGTGCAGTGGTGCACGGCCTGCGCCACGGCCTGCCGCATCAGTCCCGCCGAACCGAGCACACAGTCGAGCCGGGTCGCGGCGACCATCTCGATGATGGTCCGCACCCCCCGCCCCTCCTCGCCGACGCGGCGCGCCCAGGTCCCGTCGAACTCCACCTCGCTGGAGGCGTTCGACCGGTTGCCCAGCTTGTCCTTGAGCCGCTGGATGAGGAAGACGTTGCGGGTGCCGTCCTCGAGGACCCGGGGCACGAGGAAACAGGTCAGCCCGCCAGGGGCCTGCGCGAGCACCAGGAACCCGTCCGACATCGGCGCGGAGCAGAACCACTTGTGCCCGGTCAGCGAGTACGTGCCGTCCTCGGCGAGCGGGGTCGCGGCGGTGGTGTTCGCCCGTACGTCGCTGCCGCCCTGCTTCTCGGTCATGCCCATCCCGAAGACCGCCCCGGACTTGAGACGGGCGGGTCTGAGCTCCCGGTCGTAGATCGTGGACGTCAGCCGGGGCTCCCACTCGGCGGCGAGTGCGGGATCGGTGCGCAGCGCGGGCACCGCCGCGTGGGTCATGGACAGCGGGCAGCCGTTGCCCGCCTCGACCTGGGACCAGATCAGGAACCCGGCCGCCCGCCGCACGTGCCCGGCGGGGCGTACCCAGGCGGTGGTCAGTCCCGCCGAGACGCCCTTGCCGAGCAGCCGGTGCCAGGCCGGGTGGAACTCGACCTCGTCCACACGGTGCCCGTAGCGGTCGTGGGTGCGCAGTCTGGGCGGGTTGTCGTTGGCCAGTACCGCCCATTCCTGGACCTGCGCCGAGCCCGAGGTCCTGCCGAGCCCGGACAGCTCGTCGCGCACCTCGTCGACGAGGTCCGGGGCGGTGTGCCGCTCGACCGCCTCGCTCAGCGCCCGGTCGGTGGTGAAGAGGTCATGTCCGACCAGCGGTGGTGGCTGGTTCGTCACGGTGTGCGTGCTGGTGCCTGCCATGTCAGCGAACCTACCCGGGGCGACGGAGGTGATGGCCCCAGAGTGACACAGGCCCGGTCACCGGGCGCACGGGAACCCCGAATACGAAGGGCGTCCGGCCGTCCCCGGGTTCCCGCTGCCGCGAGGCGCCGCCCGCGAGGTGAGAGGGGGCCGCCCCGGCGGATACCTTTAGGGCGTGCAGCCAGCAAGTGAACCCCCCGAGCGGCCCGGCGGACGGCTCCACCGGGCCAGAGTGCTCTACCGGAACGTCTCCAAGCGCAGGACCGCCTGGCTGCTGCTCAAGGACACCGTCAACTCGTGCATGGAGTACCGCATCCTGGGCCTGGCGGCCGAGGCGGCGTTCTTCACGCTGCTGTCCGTGCCGCCGCTGCTGCTGAGCCTGATCGGGCTGCTCGGCTACGTGGACGCCTGGACCGGCGCCGACACCATCCAGTCCCTGGAGAACAACCTCCTGGAGGCCTCCCGGACCGTGCTGTCCGACAAGGGCGTCAAGGAGATCGCCGAGCCGATCCTGCACGACGTGATGAAGGGCGGCCGCCCGGACGTCATCTCCATCGGCTTCCTCTTCGCCCTGTGGTCGGGTTCCCGGGCGGTGAACGTCTTCATCGACACCATCACCGTGATGTACGGCCTCGACGGCGTCCGGGGCATCGTGAAGACCCGGATCATGGCCTTCCTGTTGTTCATCGTGGCACTGCTGATCGGCTCGGTGG
Organism: Streptomyces sp. NPDC001348; assembly: GCF_053597535.1. NCBI lineage: Bacteria > Bacillati > Actinomycetota > Actinomycetes > Kitasatosporales > Streptomycetaceae > Streptomyces > Streptomyces sp. NPDC001348. The sequence goes on from NZ_JBSFIK010000048.1 coordinate 11,941, forward strand.
CGCTGCCGCTGATGGTGGCCGGGCCGGACGCGGTGGTGGGGATCGTGCCCTGGTCGGAGACGCTGGTGCAGGTCCTGTACTGGCCGGTGGTGATCGTCCTCTCGATCGCCTTCCTCACCACGCTCTACCACGTGTCCGTGCCCGTGCGGTCCCCGTGGATCGAGGACGTCCCCGGCGCCCTGGTCGCGCTGGCCATGTGGGTGCTGGGCAGCTTCCTGCTGCGCATCTACCTCACCAGCACGATCGAGGGCGCCACGATCTACGGCTCCCTCGCCGCCTCCGTCGCGGTGCTGCTGTGGATCGGTGTGGGAGCGTTCGCCGTGCTGGTCGGCGCCGCCGTCAACGCGGCCATCGACCGGGTCTGGCCGGCCGCCGCCACGGCCGCCGCCCGCGCCGCCCAGGAGCGGCTGCGCGAGGTCCAGGTCGCCGAGTACGTCGCCCGGGCCGCCGCCGCCCTCGAGAGCGACCCCGAGGACCCCGACATGCCGTCCGAGTTCCCCGAGCGCTGGTCGCGCTTCCTGCCCCCGGAGGACGTGACGGCTCGGTTGCGCGCGCATGTGCGGAGCCAGCACAACGCCCACAAGACGGCCGGGGAGACCGGCCCGCCCGAGAAGTGACCCGGGCGCCCCGGCTCGGCGGCGTCCGCGGCGTAGCCTGGCGCACATGTACCGGGAACGGGCGTCCAGGCTGACCGGAGCGGTGGTGTGGCGCCGCACCCTGGAGGCCCCCGCCGTGCGGCCCGTGCTGCCGGACGGCTGCATGGACCTGCTGTGGAACGAGGGACGCCTGCTGGTCGCGGGCCCCGACACGCACGCGTACGTCCCGGACGGGCGGCCGCGGCGCTGGGCGGGCGTCCGGTTCCCCCCGGGCACCGCGCCCGCACTCCTCGGCGTACCGGCGTACGAACTGCGGGACCTGCGCGTGGACCTGGCCGACCTGTGGCCCGCCGCCCGGGTACGGAGCCTGAGCGCCCGCGTCGACGCCGCGCCCGATCCCGCGCGGGCCCTGGAGGACGTCGCGCTGGAGCGGGCGTTCGAGGCGGGTCCGCCCGATCCGCTGCTCGGGCGGCTGGTCACGGCGCTGGCCGCGGGCCGCCCGGTCGCCGCCACGGCCGACGGACTCGGCCTCGGCGCCCGCCAGTTGCACCGCCGTTGCCTGAGCGCCTTCGGCTACGGCCCCAAGACACTGGCCCGGGTGCTGCGGCTGCAGCGCGCGCTCGCCCTCGCCCGCGCCGGGGTGCCGTTCGCCGAGTCGGCGGTGCGGGCCGGGTACGCGGACCAGCCGCACCTGGCCCGGGAGGTGCGGGACCTGGCGGGGACGACGCTCCGAGAGCTACTGGGCCGCGGGTAGTGGGGCGAACAGGTCGACGCCGTTGCCGTCGGGGTCGTGCACGGTGGCGTACCGCTGCCCCCAGAAGGCGTCCCACGGCTTGAGCTCGCCGTGGTACCCGGCGCCGGTCAGGTCCTCGTACACGGCGTCGACCTCGGCCGCCGTCGCGCACCGGAAGGCGAGCGCGACCCGGCCCCCGCCGGCCGGCGGCCGCCAGCCCGGGTGGAAGGAGCGGACGGTGTCCTCGGTGTCCAGGGCGAGGGTCAGCCCACCGGGCAACTCGGCCTCGACGTGCGGCTGATCCTCGGAGCCGTCGGGGAAGACCAGACCGAGACGGCGGTAGAACGCGAGCGAGGCGGCCAGGTCGGAGGCCACCACGCCGAGCACTGCGAAACGTGGAGTCATGCGATCACCGTAGGCAGCGCCCGCCCGGCCGGTCTTGAAGGAATCGGACACCCGCGGGCCGACGGCCGGCCGCCGGAGCCGGTTCATCCGCGGCGGCTGCTGTCGAGCGCCTCCGCGTGGTTCCACATCACCGCCATGGCGCCCACCGGCTCGAAGGCGATGTCAGGGCCGTCGCTCTGGACGAGGGCCATGATGCGGTGCCCGAAGAGCGCGGCACCGCGGGCGCGGTCCGCGACGATGTCCAGGACCGCCTGCGCCGCTCGCGGCTGAACCCGCGCGAAGCGGTCGTAGCGGGTGAGCACGAGGACGAGGCCGGTCGCCTCCCGGGTGGTCCCGTACTCGTACGCCTCGACGTCGCGCAGGCAGTCGTCGAGCGCGTCGAGGTTGCGGCCGTAGTAGTCGGGGAAGTCCAGGGCCGCCGCGACATCCCGGTGCAGGTCCGCTTCCGTGGTCCACCGTCCGGCGTCCAGGGCGACGATCCGGTAGCCGTGGTCGTGCAGCCACGCGGTGGTCTCGTCCAGCAGCCGCCGACGCCGGAAGAGGGTGTCGAAGGTGTTCGCCATCAGGCGCAGGGCGAGGTCGTCGGAGAGGTCGGTGTCGGGGTCGAAGGCAGCCACGGCGGGACCCTGTCCGAGGGCCGGCGGATCCTTCGGTCCGCCTTCCGGGACCAGCTCGCGGCCGGGATCGGCTGGGCCGCCGACGGGGGCGCGTGACGTTTCTGCGGTGAAAGCGTTGCTCCATCGGAGTGAGTAAAGCCTGTCCCTAGACAATCCCACGTGAACTTCAAGGGATGCTCTTGTCCTGGCAAAGGGATGTCGCGACGCGGCGTCGCATCCGGCGGCCGCGCCACCCACCCACACTAGGAGCCGGACCTTGACTCACGGGAAGAAGCTGCGCGAGCGGATCGCCGGGCCGGGGACCACCCCGCTGATCGGCGTGTACGACATGTACTCGGCGTCGATCGCCGCCGAGCACTACGACGGGATGTTCGTCTCGGGCTTCGGTTTCGCGGCCTCGTACTACGGGCTGCCGGACATCGGGTTCATCGCCTGGCCGGACATGCTCGCGTTCGTCCAGCGGCTGCGGGGCGCGTTCCCGCACCACCACCTGCTGGTCGACATCGACGACGTACGT
>NZ_JBSFIK010000048.1:14899-72295 GCF_053597535.1 Streptomyces sp. NPDC001348
CGGACATCGGGTTCATCGCCTGGCCGGACATGCTCGCGTTCGTCCAGCGGCTGCGGGGCGCGTTCCCGCACCACCACCTGCTGGTCGACATCGACGACGGGTACGTCGATCCGGAGGTGGCCTGTCACGTGGTCGAGGGCCTGGAACGGATCGGCGCCTCCGGTGTCATCCTCGAGGACCAGAAGCGCCCCCGCCGCTGCGGGCACGCCGACGGCAAGCAGGTGCTGCCGCTGGACGAGTACCTGGAGAAGCTGGAGAAGGTCCTCGCCACCCGGCAGGACCTGGTGGTGGTGGCCCGTACGGACGCCACCGACGAGCACGACATCCTGCACCGGGCCGAGCGGCTGGCCGCCACCGACGCCGACGTCGTCCTGGTCGACGGGGTGCGCAGCGTGGCGTGGATCCGCAGGATCCGCGAGGTCGTCGGCGACAAGCCGCTGCTGTTCAACCAGATCGCCGGCGGCAAGTCACCGCGCCTGTCGCTGAGCGAACTCTCCGACCTGGGCGTCGACGTCGCGATCTACAGCACACCGTGTCTGTTCGCCGCACACGCGGCGATGGACTCCGCACTCGCCGGCCTGAAGGCGGCCGACGGCCGGCTGCCCGAGGTGGACACCGCCGGCGGGGTCGGCGTCGAGGCAGCCACCCGCCTGCTGGAACGGAACATCGCCCGCCACCGGCCGGCCCCCGAGGGCGTGGGCGTGTGAGCCGCACGGCATCCCGCCTCCGCACGGCGACGGCACTCGCGGCGGCCCTCCTCGGGGCCGCCGCCCCGTCCGCCGCCGCGAACGGGGGTCTGGTCACCGTCATCGACAACTCGCACGCCGACTCGATCCTGGAGGTCGACCGCACCGGCAACGTCTCGACCGGCAGCGGCACCGCCGGCAGCGACCACGACGGCAGCGCCGTCGACCTCATGGAGGCCATCGTCGGCGCCGGCCGCCGCCCCGGCCACGACTGAGCGGCCCACGGCAGACGACGGCCGGGCACCCCGTGCGGGAGGTGCCCGGCCGTCTCCGCTCCGCGCTCAGGACGCCCCGGACGGCGCTGCCGTGCTCTCCCGCAGCACCAACCGTGTCGACAGCTCCGTGCGTGTCCCCTCCGGGCGTTCGCCGTGCATCATCCGCACCAGCAGTCTGAGGGCCGCCGCCGCCATCTCCGACAGCGGCTGGCGGACCGTGGTCAGCGCCGGGGCGACCCAGCGGGACTCGGGCAGGTCGTCGAAGCCGACCACGCTGATGTCGTCCGGCACCCGCAGACCCCGTTCGGCCAGCGCCGCGTACGCCCCGAGCGCCATCCGGTCCGAGCAGACGAACAGGGCCGTCGGCGGTGCGGGCAGATCCAGCAGCTCATGCGTGTGCAGCCGGGCGGTGCTCTCGTCGAAGCCCGCGTGACGGACGTACTCGGCACGCTGCCGCACCCCGGCCGACGCCAGCGCCGAGCGGTACCCGGCCACCCGCGCGCTGCTGCACATCGTGCGCCGGTGCCCCGCGATCACGGCGACGCGCTCATGACCGAGCCCCAGCAGATGCTCGGTCGCCGTCACCCCGCCCTGCCAGTTCTGCGCCCCCACCGAGACCACACCCGGCGGGAGTTCGTGCACCGGGTCGATCATCACGTACGGAATGCGGTGCTGGTCGAGCCAGGCGTACTGCGCAGGCGACAGCTCCGCCAGATTGAACAGCACCCCGGACGACCCACGTGCGGTGAGCTTGTCCAGCCAGCCCCGCTCCGGGCGGCCGCCCCGGGTCCGGTTCAGCCCGGCGGAGACCACCACCTCGAGGCCCACCTCGTGCGCCGCCTCCTCCACACCGTGCAGCACCGCGCCCGACCAGGAACTGTCCAGCGAGTGCACCACCAGATCGACCAGGCCGGGTACCTTCGCCGCGTCGAAGCGGGGCCTGCGGACGTAGCCGAGCCGGTCCAGCGCCTCGGTGACCCGGCGGCGGGTCTCCGGCGCCACGTCCTCCCGGCCGTTGACCACCTTCGACGCGGTCGGCACCGACACTCCCGCCTCGCGGGCCACCACGGCCAGCGTCGGACCGGCCGCCACGCTCGCGCTCCCCGTACGGACCATCGTCGAACCCGCCTCCCCGGCCCGCCCGAGGGCCATCGAAAGTTGCGACCAACGCTGCTTCCGAGGCCCGGGCACCGACCGGGCAGAAAGCGCTTCCTACCTTAGGTGCGTGTCAACACGGCGGGAAGACATGGGAATTCACGGGATCACAGCGGGCGGAACTTTCGAAACTTCGAACAGCGGGCGACTCGACCGGCGGGGTTCACGATCAGTCGGCTTCGGCACGCCGATGTACGCCGAACAGCCCCCTCACCGGCTCGTGCAGCGGAATACCCGGCACTGATGTGGTGCTGTGGTGTTACCGGTGCAGGAGCGCCGCGAAGGGCTGGTGGCACATGACGGCTGACCGGACGGGCCCCGTGGTCACAACACCGTACGGAGCGGTGCGCGGCACGTACGAACACGGGATCGCCGTCTTCCGCGGCATCCCGTACGCCGCCCCGCCCTTCGGCCCCCGCCGGTTCCGCCCGCCCCGGCCGCCCGACTCCTGGGACGGGGTGCGCGAGGCGGTCGCGTTCGGTCCCACGGCGCCGAAACCGCCGTACTCGGAAGCGTTCGCGAAGTACCTGTCCGACCCGGTCGTACCCGGCGACGACTGCCTCAACCTCAACGTGTGGACCCCCGAGCCGGGCCCCGGGGCCCGGCTCCCCGTGCTGGTGTGGCTGCACGGCGGCGCCCTGACCAGGGGATCGTCGGCCGTTCCGGTGTACGACGGGCGTGCCTTCGCGCGCGACGGCGTCGTCCTCGTCTCGGTCAACTACCGACTGGGAGTGGAGGGCTACGGTCTGTTCCCGGACGCGCCCCCGAACCCCGGGCTGCGCGACCAGCTGGCCGCCCTGCGCTGGGTGCACGCCGCGATCGAGGCCTTCGGCGGGGACCCCGGACGGGTGACCCTGGCCGGGCAGTCGGCCGGGGCCATCAGCGCCGGCGCCCTGCTCGCCGCACCACAGGCGCAGGGGCTGGTGCGACGGGCCGTGCTGCAGAGCGGGGCCCCGGAGGCCTCCGAACGCGACAAGGTGCGGCGCATGGTGCGCCGGATGGCGAACCGGCTGAAGATCCCCGCCACGGCCGAGGCCTTCGCCGCCGTCGACCGGGAGCTGCTGCTGCGCACCCAGGCCGAGGTGGGACGGCTCAGCAGCCCGGTGCTGGGCGGCCCGGCCTTCGGCATCGTCGTCGACGGCGACCTCGTTCCCCGCGATCCGCTGCGGGCCCTCGTCGACGGCGACACCGCGCGGGGCGTCGACCTCCTCATGGGCTGGACCCGCGACGAGTACCGGCTGTGGCTGGTGCCGGGCGGGCTCGTGGAGCACGTCGACCGGCTGGGCGCGGTCGCCCTGGCCGGTGCCATGGCCCGCTGCCACTGCGGCCACGAGGTGCCGCGCGGATACCGAGCCCTGCACCCGGAGGCCTCGCCCGCCGAGCTCGTCGGCCAGATGGTCACCGACCACCTCCTGCGTGCCCCGTTGCACCGCCTGGCCGACGCCCGCCCCGCGTCCTCGTACGTCTACGAGTTCGCCTGGCCCTCCAACCTGCCCGGGCTCGGCGCCTGCCACGGGCTGGAGCTCGGCTTCGTCTTCGACACCGGGGACGTGCCCGAGTCCGCGCGGCTCGCCGGCGAGGGCGCGCCGCAGGAGCTGTGCGACACGATGCACGCGGCATGGGTGCGGTTCGTGACCGACGGGGACCCGGGGTGGGAGGCCTGGGACGCCGCCCGTCCGGTCCGGATCCTCGGCGACGGCGAACCGTATACCGCATACGGTCCACTGGATTCCGAGGTCGGTCTCTGGTCGATCGCCGACCGCGCACCGGATCCCGTCGACGGCGCACACGCCGCCCGCAGCGCGGAACTCGCGGCGACGGTGCGCCGACTGCGCCGGTCGATCGGCGCCCGCCTGCACTGACCCGCCGGCGGACCGCCGCGGTCGGGCCGTCAGCGGTCCGCCGCGCCCGCCGGCTTCGCCACCACGGTTCCACGCCGGGTCCGGCACCCCGCGGGTGCGTGGGATCGTACGACAGGCCCGGTCAGGCCGCGTGCACCGCCCGCGCGATCGACGTGATCGCCTGCGGACCCACCCGGCAGCAGCCGCCGATCAGCCGCGCGCCCGCCCCCCGCCACGCTTCGACCTGCTCGGCGGTGAAGCTGGCGCGGCCGTTCCACGCCCGGGCCCCGGCGTCCCAGGCCTCGCCGCTGTTGGGGTACACCACCACCGGCTTGCCGGTCACCCGGACGGCGGTCTCGATCGCGTGCTCCACATCCTCGGGCGCGCAGCAGTTGACGCCGACCGCGATCACCTCGTCGGCGTCGGCGGCCAGGGCGAACGCCTCCTCCAGGGGCTGTCCGGCTCGGGTACGACCACCGTCGACGGTGTACGAAAGCCAGGCGGGTGTATCCAGTCCGCGTACCGCCCGCAGCAGCGCCGCCGCCTCGTCCGCGTCCGGAACCGTCTCCAGGGCCAGTACATCGGGGCCGGCCGCCGCCAGCACCTCCAGGCGGGGCCGGTGGAAGCGCTCCAGTTCCGCCACGCTCAGCCCGTACCGGCCCCGGTACTCGGAGCCGTCCGCGAGCATCGCCCCGTACGGGCCGACGGAAGCCGCCACCCACAGCGGGCGCCCGACTCCCTCGGCGTGGGCTCGCCGGGCCGCCTCCCGGGCCAGTTCCACGCTCAGCGCGAGCAGCCGGGCCGCCTCCTCCCGGCCGGTCCCGCGCTTCGCGAAGCCCTCGAAGGTCGCCTGGTAGCTCGCGGTGATCGCCACGTTCGCGCCCGCCTCGAAGTAGGCGAGGTGCGCCTCGGTGACCGCCTCGGGCCGTTCGGCGAGCAGCCGTGCCGACCACAGCTCGTCGCTCAGGTCGTGCCCGGCGGACTCGAGTTGGTTGGACATGCCGCCGTCGAGCACGACGGTGCCGGCGGCGAGTCCTTCGGCGAGCGGGGGAGGGGTGTCGCTGGTCATGCCCCGACGCTAGTCCACCAGGACCCGCACAGCCGAGTGTGTCCACTACGTGAACAGATGGCCCACCATGTGGGATGCCGGGTTACGATCACGCACCTCCCCGCACCTGCCACCCCGGAACCGCCATGACTTCCCCCAGTCCCACCGGGACCACCCGGCCGGAGCTCTCCCCGGCTCCGCGCCGTCGCGCCTTCGGCCTGACCGCCGCCACCGCCCTCGTCATGGGCAACATCATCGGCGGCGGCATCTTCGCGCTGCCCGCGACCGTCGCCCCGTACGGCACGGTCAGCCTGCTCGCCTTCCTCGTCCTGTCCGTCGCGGCCGTGCTGCTCGCCCTGCTCTTCGGCAGGCTGGCCCGGCGCAGCCCGGTCACCGGAGGGCTGTACGTGTATCCACGCGACGCCTTCGGCCCGTTCGCGGGCTTCCTGTCGGCGTGGTCGTACTGGACGATGTGCTGGGTCAGCATCGCCGCCCTCGCGGTCGCCGTGGTCGGCTATGTCGACGTCCTCGTACCCCTGCACGGCAACCACCTGGCGGAGGGCCTCGTCGCCCTCGCCGCGCTCTGGCTCCCGGCGGCGGCGAACTTCGCCGGGACCCGCTGGGTCGGCGCGGTGCAGATCGTATCCACCATCCTGAAGTTCGTACCCCTGCTGCTGGTCGCCACCGTCGGCCTGTTCTTCGTCGACACCGACAACTTCGGCCCGTTCAACGCCTCCGGTGACAGCGTCCCGGGTGCCGTCGCCGCCTCCGCCGCGCTGCTGCTCTACAGCTTCCTCGGTGTGGAGTCGGCCGCGGTCAGCGCGGGCGAGGTCGACGACCCGGAGCGCACGGTCGGCCGCGCGAGCGTCCTCGGCACCCTCGGCTCCGCCCTCGTCTACCTGCTCGGCACGGTCGCCGTCTTCGGCCTGGTCCCGCACGACCGGCTGGTGAACTCGGGAGCGCCCTTCGCCGACGCCGTGAACGCGATCACGGGCGGCCACTGGGGCGGCACCGCGATCGCCGTGGTGGCGGTCGTCTCCATCACCGGCTGCCTCAACGGCTGGATCCTGATGGCGGCGCAGATGCCGTACGCCGCCGCCCGCGACGGTCTCTTCCCGGCCTCCTTCGCCAGGATCGGCAGGGGCGGGGTGCCCGGTTTCGGCGTGTGGGCCTGCGCGGTCCTCGGCACGCTCCTGATCGCCCTCAACTACACGGCGGGCCCGGACACCACCTTCCGCGTCCTCGTCCTCATCACCACCTTCACCGGCTGCGTGCCGTACCTGCTGTCGGCGGCGGCCCAGTTGTACTGGCTGGCCCGCGGCACCCGCGACCGGGTTCGTCCGGCCGGTCTCACCCGGGACCTGATCGTCGCCGCCCTGTCCTTCGCCTTCTCCTTCTGGCTGATCGCGGGTGCCGGTTACGCCGCCGTCTACCAGGGCGTGCTGTTCCTCTTCGCGGGCATCCCGGTGTACGTGTGGCTGCGCGGCCGCCGCGAGCCGGCGGAGCGGCCCGCATAGCCCGGCGGGAGCGGCCCGCACAGCCCGGCGGGAGCGGCCCGCACAGCCCGGCGCCGAGCCTCAGTGTGCCGCGTGCCGTCCGCCGCCGCGTCGGCCACCGCGCCGGGCGCGCAGGCCCGCCGGGAACACCAGCCCGCCCAGCAGGCCGAGCGCGAGGACGTACGGCCACCAGCCGAAACCCTCGGCGGTGGCGCTCGTGTCGCGGGTGCCGACCGCGGCCGGGCCGCCGGCGGGCTTCGCCGCCTCGGGACGGACGGACGGGCCGGAACCGGCGGAGGCGGCCGTCAGGACGACGTCGTTGCCGTCGCCGCCCCGGTAGCTGATCCGGTAGACGGTGTCGGCGAGTTTGAGCCGGTCCCCTTCACCCAGCCCGTCGAAGGTGCCGCTGGTCCGTGCGTGACCCGTGTGGTCGATCAGGGTGATCTTCCGGGCGGGGGAGGTTCCGGCAGCTGCCATGTCGAGGGCCCCGGCCAGCCGCAGGCTGCCCGCCACCTTCAACGGCTCGCCCCGGACGACCAGTTCGGCCTTCGCATGCTGGGTGTAGTCCCCGGTCACCGTCAGTCCGCCGACCACCAGTCCGTCGTTGGTCACCGAACCCTTCACCGTGCCCTTGCCGGTGAGCGCGGTCGCCACCCGCAGGCCCGGGGCGCCCGGGTCCAGCCGTGCGCCCGACGCCAGCTTGACGGCCCTGCTGTGCGTGAGGGTCGCTCCGGAGCGCAGCGCCAGGGTGCCCCTGGTGACGGTCGTGGGGCCCGTGTACGTCACCGCGCGGCCCATGAGCGTGGTGGTCGCGGTGCCGGACTGGGTGAGGGAGCCGCTGCCGCTGATCCGGGACAGCGCCAGAGCCCTGCTCCTGTTGTTCAGTACCAGTGCACCATTGTCGACGATCTTGTACAGGTCGCCCTTCGTGTACAGTCCACCGTCGCCGCCGGACCTGCCGTTGCCCAGTCGCAGCACGGCGTTCTTCTCGACGGTCGTCGAACCGTTGTAGTACTGGACGGCTGCGAAGGTGACGTCGTTGCCCTTCGTGCCCTTGACGACGATGTCGCCGGCGCCGGGGGCGGCCAGCGTGTCGTGGAACCTGCCCCCGCCGATGGGGGCGCCCAGCGTCACGGGCCCGTTGTAGTCGAACGTCAGCAGTGAACGGGACCGGGCGGCCAGCAGATTGATGTAGACGGTCTCGGCGGTGCCCGGCATGAAGATCTTGTTCGTGGTGCCGTCGCCCCACTGGACGTTCGCACCCTTGATGTTGGTGCCGCGCTTGTTGACGTTCTTCCGTGCGGGCGTCCAGTTCAGGGCCGGGTCGCTCAGCGCGGGGTCGGTGTCGCCGCCCCGGTCCGACCAGCTGTACTGGCCGGTGAGGACGACCTTGCTGCCCGGCCGGGACTGCACGTTGATGTCGCTGCCGTACTCGCGCTGGTAGAAGTCCATCCCCATGGTGACGGTCTGGCCCAGCGGGGTGTCCACGGTCCAGGTGCCCTGGTTGAGGACCTTGCGCACGTTCGGCAGCGAGGTCGCGTACTCCGGTCGTCCGGCGTTCAGCTGCGTGCCGTTGTCGATCACTCCGGAGAAGGGGTGGGCGCCGGAGAGGTCCCAGGTGCCCCAGAGGAACCTCGGCTGGGTGATCAGCCCGGAGCCGCTGATGGTGCCCAGGTTGTAGGCGCTCGTGAGGGACAGCCGCAGGGTGCCGTCGACCCGGATGTTGTCCTGGTTGAGGCGGAACGCCGGGGTGTTGTAGGGAAAGTGGCCGATCAGCCCGGTCGTGCCGCCGTCGCCGTACTGCAGGGTCGCACCGCGCTCGACCGTGATCGCCGGCGGGTCGGGACGGCTGACCGTGACGTACGGGTGGTTGCCGCCCTGCGTGCGCACGGTCTGCCGCTGCCGGGACCCGGGCAGTGTGAAGTCGCTGTCCCTGGTGAGGATCAGCGTTCCGCTGCCGCGCACGGTGAGGGTGCCCTCGCCGCGGAAGACGCCGTGGTACGTCGTGGTCCCGGCGGGCACGGTGACCACCGTGTCGCCGCCGAGCGTGACGTCCCGGTCCGCGAGGACGTCGGCTGTGGCGTCCCGGGGGCCGGCCGCGGCCGGGGGAGCGCCGACCATGAGGACGACGGCCGCCAGGGCGCCGGCGGCCGCTGCTGTGGTGTGGAGATGGCTGTGCACGCTGCGGAGACGCCCATGGCCGTGGAGGGATAACAGAAATTCGCTGCGCACCACCCGCAGAAATCGCTTACCACCCAGTCCCGTCGGACCCGTTGACCTCCCGGTGACTCACCCTTACCTTTTCGGCGTTCGTAATGACAAATGCCGTTCGCCATGTCGAACAGTTCGTCACCGTCCCCTCCGTCCCCCACCGAGAGAGGCAGTCCGCATGAGCCGCGATCACGACCTGCCCCGAGTGCCCAGCCGCAGGGTGGTGCTGAAGGGCGCCGCAGCCGGCGCCTTCCTGGCCGCCGCGTCCGGCGCGCCCGCCGCTGCCGCCCACCGCAAGGCGGCCCCGTACGTCAACCCCCTCGTCCCGCAGCGCGCGGACCCGCACATCACCCGCCACACCGACGGCTCCTACTACTTCACGGCCACCGTGCCCGAGTACGACCGCATCGTCCTGCGTCGCTCGCGCACCCTGGGCGGCCTCTCCACCGCCGCCGAGTCGGTGATCTGGCGGGCACACACCACCGGCCCGATGAGCGCCCACATCTGGGCGCCGGAACTGCACCGCATCGACGGCAAGTGGTACGTCTACTTCGCCTCCGCGCCCGCCGAGGACGTGTGGGCCATCCGCATCTGGGTCCTGGAGAACGCGAACCGCGACCCGTTCAAGGGCACCTGGGTGGAGAGGGGTCAGATCAAGACGGCATGGGAGACCTTCTCCCTGGACGCCACCACCTTCACCCACCGCGGCAGCCGTTACCTCGCCTGGGCCCAGCACGAGCCCGGCATGGACAACAACACCGCGCTGTGGCTGTCGGAGATGTCCGACCCCTGGACCCTCACCGGTCCCCAGATCCGGCTCTCCACCCCGGAGTACGACTGGGAGTGCGTCGGCTACAGGGTCAACGAGGGCCCGTACGTCCTGGCGCGCAACGGCCGCCTGTTCCTCACCTACTCCGCCAGCGCCACCGACTACCACTACTGCGTCGGCATGCTCACCGCAGACGCCGACAGTGACCTGATGGACCCTTCGAGCTGGTCCAAGTCGCCTCACCCGGTCTTCACCAGCAACGACACCACCAAGCAGTACGGCCCCGGCCACAACTGCTTCACGGTCGCCGAGGACGGGCACACCGACGTCCTCGTCTACCACGCCCGCCAGTACAAGGAGATCACCGGCGACCCGCTGAACGACCCCAACCGCCACACCCGGATCCAGAAGTTCGGCTGGAAGCCGGACGGCACCCCGGACTTCGGGGTGCCCGTCGCCGACGGCGTGAAGGAGTGATCCCGAGATGAGACGCGCTTACGCGATCCTCCTTGTCCTGTGCTGCGCCCTCGCCACGGCACTGGCGACCGCCGGGCCCGCCCAGGCCGCGCCCCAGACGATCACCAACGGCACGCAGTTCACGGACACTTCGGGCAACGCCGTGCACGCCCACGGCGGCGGAGTCATCAAGGTCGGCTCCTACTACTACTGGTTCGGCGAGGACCGCAACTCCGACAACACCTTCAGGTACGTGGACGCCTACCGCTCCACCGACCTGAAGAACTGGGAGTTCAGGAACCACGTCCTGAGCCGGTCCAGCGCCTCGGAGCTGGGCACCGCCTACATCGAGCGGCCGAAGGTCGTCTACAACGCGTCGACCGGCAAGTTCGTGATGTGGATGCACAAGGAGAACGGCACCGACTACAGCGAGGCCCGCGCGGCCGTCGCCGTCTCCGACACGGTCGACGGGACGTACACCTACAAGGGCAGCTTCCGTCCGCTCGGCTCCTACATGTCCCGGGACATCACCACCTTCGTCGACACGGACGGCACGGCCTACATGGTCTCCGCCGCCAACGAGAACTACGACCTGCACATCTACAGACTGACCGCCGACTACACCGGCATCGCGAGCCTGGTGGCCAACCCGTGGCCGGGCGGACACCGCGAGGCACCCGCCCTGTTCAAACGGGACGGCGTCTACTTCATGGTCACTTCGGGCGCCACCGGGTGGAGTCCCAACCAGCAGCAGTACGCCACCGCCACCTCCCTCGCCGGCCCGTGGACCTCGATGAGGAACGTCGGCGACTCGACGGCCTACGGATCGCAGACCGCATACGTTCTTCCCGTACAGGGGACGTCCGGCACGTCGTACCTCTACATGGGTGACCGCTGGGGTGACTCCTTCGGCGGCACGGTCGACGACTCCCGCTACGTGTGGCTGCCGCTGACCTTCCCGACCTCCACCTCGATGACCATGTCCTGGTACCCGGAGGTCACCGTCGACACGGCCGCCGGTACGGTCGGCGGGACCAGCGCCACCTACAACACGCTGATCGCACGGCACAGCGGCAGGTGCGCCGACGTGACCGGTCAGTCGCTGTGGCGGGGCGCCCAGATCAAGCAGTACGACTGCAACGGCGGCAACAACCAGAAGTACTGGTTCAAGTCGTCGGGCAGCGGCTACTACCAGCTCGTGGTCAGGAGCAGTTCCCTGTGTGTGCAGGAGAACGCCGCTGCCGTCACCCAGGAGGACTGCAGCGGCACGGCCACCGGCCAGCAGTGGTCGCTGACCACCTCCGGCTCCTACGTGAACGTCAGGTCGCGTGCGACCGGCGCGTGCCTGGACGTGTCCGGCGCGTCCACCGCCAACTCCGCCGCGATCATCACGTACACCTGCAACGGCGGCACCAACCAGCAGTGGACGCGCGGGTCATGACACCGGCGGCTCAGGCCAGCAGGTCGATCGCGTCGATCGACGTGCCCGCGCTGAGGTAGGACGTCGACCCCGAGCCGCTCGCCACGTGGATCTTCAGTGTGTTGTACGCGCCGGTGTCCGTCAGCCAGGCGGATGCCGGGACGCTGTAGAGATACGTGTGGTTGTTGCCCCGGTACGAGCCCACGGTCAGCGACCGGGTGCTCGGCTGGGCGGGCGGCGAGGGGACGGCCGACGTCCAGGTGTCGTTGACGACGACCTGGGGGCGCCCGTTGGCGTAGGCCGTCGTCACGCCGATGCGCAGGGTGTGCGCGGCGGCGGCCTGCGCGGCCGTCAGCTTGAAGTAGACGATGATGCCGCTGTTGACGTCCTTCCACAGGTAGCAGGGGAACGCCGAGGTCTCCGTGCCGCTGCCGATCACCACGTTGCCGGTCCAGGGCGCGGCGCGCACGTCGGACGGATGCGCGTACGTCATCAGGTCCGCGTTCTTGAAGCCGCTCGGTGTGCCGTTCCAGTCGCCGATCCGCCAGATCGCGCTCGCGTTGCCCGGGTCGTTGGACGACGGGACGGTGATGGTGTTCAGGGTCGTCGTCGCACCGGCGGACACCGTCACCGATGTGCTGTACACCGCCAGCTCGCCTTTGTAGACAGTCAGCGTGTATACACCCGGCAGTACACCGCCGACCGAGAAGTAGCCGTCCGACGCCCGCGCCGACCCCCAGTACTGCGCCGCCGAGTTCGCGAGCCCCACGGTGTACGGGTACGCCGTGTTCCGCCCGGAGATGCCGACACCGGCCACCCGGCCCCGGCCGCTCGCCGGCACGTATCCGGAGATGCCCAGCGAGTCCGCCCAGGAGGTGGTCAGAGTCCCCGGGAACAGCGCGGAGGAGGGCGCCCCGCCGTCTGTGAAGGCGATGACGTAGGGGCCCTGGAGACCGTAGCGCTCGGCCTCCGTCTGGTTCTCGCCGTAGTACAGGATCTCGTACAGGCCGCCTCCGTCCGCGCTCTGGTGGCGCAGCAGCGAGCGGTAGAACGGGCCGCCGGAAGCCTTCTCGTGGTTGCTGCGCACCATCCACAGGCCGACGCCGCCGCCGGCCCAGCCGATGTAGTCGTAGTCCATCACCCGCAGCTTCGAGTAGTGCTTCGAGCGGGTCTGTCCGTCGGACTTCGCGAACACGTCCGAGGCTTCGACGGTGCTGGTGGTGTACGTGTACGAGTCGGGCTGGTCGTTGGGGAACAGGCCGGCCTTGACGCGCACGATGTACCGGGTGGCGCTGACCGAGGAGTCGGCCTTGTTGGTCCACAGGTAGATGTTGTTCTCGCCGCTGCGGGCGGCGTAGTAGTGCTTGAGCGTGCCGTGGGCGACCGAGATGAGGATCGTCGTCGCCGACTGCCTGACGGTCACCGTGGAGGTGCCGAGGCCGGACTCCACGTGCGAGTTCTTGCCGCCGTAGCCCTGGTACTCCGTGCCGCGGTAGACCAGCGACGTCAGGTCGCCGTTGGTCTTGCTGACCTTGAAGACCAGGTTGGCGCCGGTGTCGACGACGTAGTCGGAGCCGTCGTCGCGGTAGCCGAAACTCGCGGCCGACGCGGCCGACGCGGAGGGCGCGAGCGGACCGGCGAGGGCGGCCGAACCGGCGGCCACCGCCGTGCCGAGTACGAAGGTACGGCGTCCGACCGGTCTGTGCACGGATCCGGACATGGGGGTGCCTCCTTCACAGGTGTGGGGGTGCGGGTGTCTGGCAGAGTGACAGTTGAATCGATTTCGCGAAAGGGCTTTCACCGAGAGGCAGTCGGCTGTCTCGGGAAAATCGCCGGGGGTCTAGAAAGCGCTTGCGAGGAGCGGTACGGTCCAGCCGCCAGGTAAGTCGCCGTGACGGAGGAGCCAGGAGTGAGACGTTTCACCGGTGTGCGTACGGCCGCGCTCGCGGCGACGACCCTGACGGCCGTGCTGTCGGCCACGCCCGCCCACGCCCATGACCGGCAGCCGCCCCTCGGCATCGCCAACTGCACCGCCACCGCCTGCCACTTCGACGTCCCGCCCGGCGACTACGACGTGAGGGTCGTCCTCGGTGGCGAGACCGCCTCCAGCACGGCGATCAGCGGCGAGACCCGGCGCGCTCTGCTGCCCGAGACCTCCGTCGCCGCCGGGGAACGCGTCACCCGCGCCTTCACCGTCGACGTCCGCACCCCGGAGGGCGAGCCGACCGGCGCCGACGGCACCCCCGGCCTCGACCTCGCGTTCGGCGGCTCGGCACCCGCGCTCGCCGGTATCCGGGTGACCCCCGCCAGGCACCCCCGCCAGATCCTCCTCATCGGCGACTCCACCGTCTGCGACCAGCCCGCCGACCCGTACTCCGGCTGGGGCCAGCAGCTCCCGCAGTACCTCGGCAAGGGCCTGTCCGTCGCCAATTACGCCGACTCCGGGGAAAGCACGGTCACCTATCTGCAGAACCCCCGGCTGTGGGGCGCGGTCCAGCCGCTGATCCGCCCCGGCGACCTGGTCCTGGTCCAACTCGCCCACAACGACAAGACGACGGACGAGGCGACCTACCGGGCGAACCTGGAGACACTGGTGTCGGGCGTGCGCGAGAAGGGCGGCCGGCCGGTCCTGGTCACCCCGATCGTGCGCCGCTGGTTCAACTCCGACGGCACCCTGAACAACGACACCGCGCTCCTCGTCAACGGCCTCGGCGTCAACCACCCCGAGGTGATCCGCCAGGTCGCCGCCGCCGAGCACGTCCCGCTGGTCGACCTCACCGCGAAGACCAAGGCGCTGGTGGAGTCACTGGGCGTGGAGGGCTCCAAGGCGCTGTACCTGTACAACGAGAAGAAGGACAACACGCACACCTCCGTGCACGGTGCCACGCTCTACGCCGGCCTGGTCCGCGACGAACTCCTCGCCCAGCACCTGGTCCCCAAGGACAGGGTGCGGGTGGGACAGTGACCCTGGGACGCCCCGACCGCAACCGGCGCGTCCCAGGCCCAGCCCCTCGGGCCCCTGGAAGGAACCTGATGCACCTGCCCGCCGACGACCGCTCCCTCAGCCCCCGCACCGGCTACGGCCGCGCGCACTGGGAGGCCGCCGCCGACGCCCTGCTCGCCGCGGTGCAGCCGTACGCCACCGCCGACCGCGCGCTGTACCACCTGCCCGGCGAGCGCGCGAGCTGGTCCGGACGCCTCTCCGACGGTCTGGAGGGCTACGCCCGCACCCTCCTGCTGGCGGCCTTCCGCCGCGACGAGAACGCGCTCGGCCGCTACGCCGACGGGCTCGCCGCGGGCACCGCGGGCATCTGGCCCCGCATCGAGGACCGCGGCCAGCCCCTGGTCGAGGCCGCCTCGATCGCGCTCGCGCTGCGCCTGACCCGTCCCCTGCTGTGGGACCGGCTGGACGACGCCGTACGGCAGCGGGCGGCGGCCTGGCTCGCCGACGCGCTCACCGCCGAACCCTGGCCGTGCAACTGGGAGCTGTTCCCGGTCACCGTCGGCGGCTTCCTCGCGGACATCGGCCACGAGGCCGACGCCGCGCGCAAGGCGATCGACCACGGCCTGGAACGCATCGAGCAGTGGTACGTCGGCGACGGCTGGTACACCGACGGCGACGGCCGCAAGTTCGACTACTACAACGGCTGGGCGATGCACCTCTACCCGGTGCTGCACGCCTGGCTCGCCGGCGACCCCGGCCTGCTCGACCTCTACGGCGGCCGGCTCGAGACCCATCTCGCCGACTACGCCCGCCTGTTCGGCGCCGACGGCGCCCCGATGCACCAGGGCCGCTCCCTGACCTACCGTTTCGCGACGACGGCCCCGCTGTGGCTGGGCGCGCTGACCGGGCGTACGCCGCTGACGCCGGGGGAGACGCGACGGCTGGCCTCGGGCGCGCTGAAGTACTTCCTCGAACGGGGCGCGGTCGACGAGCGGGGCCTGCTGACCCTCGGCTGGCACGGCCCCGACGAGGCGGTGCTGCAGGGCTATTCCGGCCCCGCCTCCCCCTACTGGGCGAGCAAGGGCTTCCTCGGCCTGCTCCTGCCGCCCGAGCACCCGGTGTGGACGGTGGCCGAGGAACCGGGGCCGGCGGAGCGTGCGGACGAGGTGACCCCGCTCGCCGCCCCCAACTGGCTGCTCCAGTCGACGCGTTCCGACGGTCTGGTGCGCCTTCACAACCACGGCAGCGAGGACGTCCGTTACGACCCGTACTACACGCGGCTGGCGTACTCGACGGCGACGGCGCCCGCGGCCTCGTACGACAACAGCGTGATCGTCGACGGTGATCCGGGCCGTACGGACATCGTGCCACTGGGCGTCGGTGACGGCTGGGCGGCGTCCCGGCACACCGTCCGGGACGGGATCACGGTCACCAGTCTGGTGGTGGCCGAGGGAGCGGTCGAGGTGCGGGCGCATCTGGTGGCGGGGGCGGCTCCCGGCACGCCGGTGCGGATGACGGGCTGGGCGGCTCCGGAGGGCGTACGGGCCGAACTCACCGCCGCCGCCGGGCTGTCGGAGGAGCTCGAGGGCGTGACGGGCGAGGGGGCCACGCTCTTCGTCGCCCTCGCCCGTCTCACCGCCGAGCCGGATCCCCGGCCCCTCACGGAACTGGTGACCGTGGAGACGCGGCAGGATCACGGGGTGGTGGTCCACTGGGCGGCGGGCCCGTCCAGGGCCTTCCGCTTCCGTGCGCCGGACGGGCGATCCGCAGGGCCGGCATGGTCGGTCACGCCCCGGTGAGCCCGGCGGTGTACGGATGTCTTGGCCTTCGGTGGCCGCCGGGCCGGGAGGCCTTGCGAAAATCGTTCTGCCTTTTCCCGGACTTCCGCGAGAATCCGGGCCCATGACTTCCAGAATCCGTCACATCACGGTCCACTGCGCCGACGCCTACGCGCTCGCCACCTTCTGGTCCCAGGTGCTCGAACTGCCCCTGCACGAGGACGACCACCCGGGTGACGAGGAGGCATTGATCGAGGGCGCGGGGATGCTCTTCGTCACCGTGCCTGACGCCGAGAACGTCAAGAGCCGGGTCCACCTCGACGTCCAGCCGCAGGACCGCACCCGTGACGCGGAGGTCGAACGGCTGCTCGCCCTCGGCGCCAAGCTGGTCGACGACCACCGCAAGCCGGACGGCAGCGGCTGGGCGGTCCTGGTCGATCCCGAGGGGAACGAGTTCTGCGTGGAGCGCAGCGCGGGGGAGCGCGCGCAGTAGGCCCCGTCGGCGCGCACACTTCGGCGGGAACCGAAGAGATGTGTGCCTAGCGTTCGGGGCATGACCGACACCGCACCCGACACGACACCCGACGCGACACCCGACACCCCCGCGCGGTCCGTCACCGCCATGGTCGACCACGTGCTCGCGCTGGCCGCCACCTGGACCGCGTGGGACGGCACGCTCGCCCACATCGACGACCGCGTCTACACCCCGCACAAGGCGATCCGCCGGGTGGCCGACCACCTGGTCGACCACCTGGCCGAACTGGAGTCCCGGCTGGCGGGCGCCGAGCCGCAGCCCGACCACTGGCACGCCTCCGCCGTCACCACCGCGGCCGACCTCGCGCCCTTCACGGCCGAGGACCTCGACGAGGCCCGCAGCCGCCTCACCCGCCTCGCCAGGATCTGGGCGCACCGCCTGGACGCACTGACCGTCGAGCAGCTCGACGCCTCGCCCGGAGAGGGCTGGAGCTTCCGCGAACTCGCCCGCCACCTCTCCGGGTCCACGTACTACGCCGACGCCGTGGGCGACCTGTCGTGACGGCGTTCGCCGCACTCCACCGCCCGGGCGAACCCCTGCTTGTGCCGAACGCCTGGGACCACGCCTCGGCGGTGGCCCTCGCGGCCCGGGGCTTCCCCGCGATCGGCACCACCAGCCTCGGTGTCGCGGCGGCGGCGGGACTGCCCGACGGCGCCGCCGCGACCCGAGAGGAGACCCTGCGGCTCGCCCTGGCCCTCGGCGCCGAGCCGTTCCTGCTGTCCGTGGACGCCGAGGGCGGTTTCAGCGACGACCCCGACGAGGTGGGGGAACTGGCACGCGAGCTGTGGGCCGTGGGCGCCGTCGGCATCAACCTCGAGGACGGCGACGGTCCGTCCGACCGGCACGCGGCGAAGATCGCGGCCGTGAAGTCGGCCGCCCCCGGTCTCTTCGTGAACGCGCGCACGGACACGTACTGGCTGGGCGAGGGGGAAGGGACACTGCCCCGCCTGGACGCCTACCGGCAAGCCGGTGCCGACGGGGTGTTCGTCCCCGGACTGACCGACCCGCGGGCGATCACCGAGCTGGTCCGGCACCTCGACGTCCCCCTCAACATCCTCTACTCCCCGGCCGGGCCCACCGTCGCCCACCTCGCCGACCTGGGAGTGAGCCGCGTCAGCCTCGGTTCCCTGCTCTACCGCCGGGCACTGGGCGCCGCGCTGGACGCGATGGCCGACATCCGCGGCGGCCGGGCACCGAACGGCACGGCACCCTCGTACGAAGACGTACAGGCGCTGGGGCGCCGGCCGCGCTGACCGCGCCCTCAGCAGGACGGGACGAGCGTCCCGGTGACCCGGTCGGCGAACGCCACGGGATGGGTGAGTGCGCCGAGGTGCCCGCCGGGGAACTCGGTGAAGGTCCCGCGGGTGCGCTCGGCCACCGACGCGGCGGTGTCGTACAGGACCTGGCCCCGGGATCCGGCCCCGGCGGCCACGGTGAGGCGGCCGGGGGAGGCGGTGAAGGCCGGCGCGTACGCGGAGAACGGCTCCAGTACGTGGGCGAGGAACACGGCCATGGGCCCCTCGGCCGACGCCTGTCCCGCCCGCATCCCCTCGACCAGCCGGGTACGCTGCTCCGTCCCGTCCGGCAGCAGTGTCACGCACGGCGGTTCGTGCGCGACCACGTGCCGCAGCCGCCCGGGGTGCCGGGCGAGCAGGTCGAGGACCGCGATCCCGCCCGAGCTCATCCCGAGGACGTACGCGGACTCGTTCGCCGCGAGCACCTCCTCCAGCACGGCGTGCGCCCCCTCGCTCCAGTCCGCCACGCGCTGGTCCGCGACCGGCCGGCCGAGCCGCCCGTGGGCCAGACCGAGCGGGTCGTACGTCACCACCGTGAACCGCTCGGCCAGCCGCTCGGTGACCGGACCGAGTCCCATCGGATGCCCGGCCCCGCCGGGGACGACCAGCAGGACGGGGCCGTTGCCGGCGACGTCGTAGTGCGGCTCAGTCATGGCGGTCCTTCTCCCGGGGCCAGTGCGCGAGGGCGATGTGCAGGGCGTCGACAGCCCGCTCCCAGGAGGCCTGCACGTCACGGGAGGCGCCGAAGCCGCCGGTGGACTCCAGGACGCAGTAGCCGTGGAAGGTGCTGCGCAACAGGCGTACGGCGTCGGTGAGGTCCGGCTCGTCGAGACCGTAGGCGCGGAGCATGCCGTAGGTGACCTCGGCGGTGCGGCGCAGGGCCGGGGTGCCGGCGATGAGCTCCTGGTCGATGCGGATCTGGGTGGCCGCGTACCGGCCGGGCCGCTCGAGGGCGTACTCCCGGTACGCCCCCGCGAAGGCGACCAGCGCGTCCTTCCCGGCCCGGCCGGCCACGGCCGCCGCGATCCGCTCGACCATCTCGGCGCCCGCGTACAGCGCGAGCCGGGTCCGCAGGTCCTGCAGGTTCTTCACGTGCGAGTACAGGCTCGCGTCCTTCACCCCGAAGCGGCGGGCCAGCGCGGACAGGGTGACGTTCTCGAAGCCGACCTCGTCGGCGAGTTCGGCCGCCGCCGCGACAAGACGGTCGACGGTGACTCCGGCCCGGACCATGGGCCACCACCTCCTTGGATGCCTAGGTTAGATCCTAGGGTATCTAGGTTTGGTGGCCGCCCCTCCCTGCGGGCCTCAGCCGATCGGTGCGTACAGCACGCCCAGCTTGTCGACCTCATCCCCCGCGCGGCCCGTGAAGCCCACGATCTGCCAGCCGGACGGGGCCGTGAAGGTGGTGGTGTCCGTGGTCGCCGTACCGGCCGACAGCGTGCGGCCCTTGTCGGTCGTGAAGGCGGCGGAGAAGAGCCGGGTACGGCCGTCCTTCTGGCCCTCCGTCAGCTTCACGGACGTGAGGTGCTCCCCGGAGGAGAGGGTCAGCGAGGTCGCCGTGCCGCCCGTACCGCCGTGGGAGAGGACCGTACCGCCGTCGTGCGTCAGTGACACGGCGTCGAGACGGGCGTCGCCGCGCAGGGTGAGTGTACGCGGGGAGGGCACGGCGGGCAGGTCGTCGGCGTCGTTGAAGGCCGTGCCGTGCGGGCCGCCGAAGAAGTCGCTCGCCCGCAGCCGGGAGTCGAGGGTGTAGGAGAAGCCGACGGTGTGCGGGAAGTGGTCGGAGAGGTTGCCGCCCGAGGAGTCCAGGAAGGACGCCCATTCGTCGTTGTAGCGGGTGGCGGAGAGGGAGACGAGGGCGCTGCCGCGGTACAGGACCTTGTCGACCACCTCGCAGTCGTTCGACGGCGCCGAGGTCGGGCACATCAGCGGGTCGGCGCCCTGCGCCGGTGCCGTACCGCCCTTGACCAGTTTCACCCACGCGTCCGTGAGCCCGTTGTCGTTCACCAGCGTGCGGATGTTGTCGCCGGCGCGGGTGTAGCGGGTGTTGGTGTCACCCATGACGATGACGGCGTTGCCCGCGGAGTTGGCCTGGATGAAGGCGGACAGCTGCGCGATGTTGGCCCGGCGGGCGGCGAGGGCGTCGTCGGTGTCGTCCGCGTTGGGGTGGGCGTTGTAGAGGTCGACGTAGACGCCCTCGGCCAGCCGCACCCGGGCCAGTGTGAAGCCCTTCGGGGTCAGGCAGTTGGTGCCCGTGCAGTCGTTCCACTTGACGCGCTGGAAGTCGTCGAGGGGGTAGCGGGACAGGGTGTTGAGGCCGTCGCCGAAGGCCGCGCCGCCACTGGTCGCGGTGCGGTAGGGGTGGTTGTCGCCCGCGTACAGGGCCGCGTGGTAGTTGAAGTCCTCCTGGACGTTCACGATGTCGTAGGGCGCCAGCCGGGGCGAGATCAGGGGCGTGTTGGTCGCCGGGTGGCTGGAGCTGAGGCCTTCGGGGAGGCCGGCCACGTTGTAGGTCAGCACGTTGAAGGTGCCGGAGGCGGCAGCGGTGTCCGCGTGCGCAGTGCCCGCCGACGCGGTGAGTCCGGCCAGGGCGAGCGCGCCCGCCGCGAAGGTGCCTAGGAGTTGTCCCATGGGTCGCATGAGGCCCATGTTCATGTCAACGGCGCGGTTTTTGAAGGCTGGTTGAGAAAACTGTTCAACATTTGTGCGTGACGTCCCGGTGCCGCCGCCGGGCAGTCCGCCGTCACGGCCGCGAGGGCCGCCCAGGCGGCGCCGCGTTCCTCGGGGTCGTACACCGTCGGTGCGGGGGAGCCGCCGGGCGCCGACACGACGTAGCAGAGCGGAAGGTGCGACAACTCTCCCCACTCCTCCAGCCGGTGGCCCCGGGCCAGGACCCGGCCGCAGCGGGCGCAGCCGATCCACGGCACCAGGAACAGGTCCGGCGCCGGAGGGCTCTCCAGGACGGACCCGGCGGGGAAAGGCTGCCCGCCGTCGTCCGGGAACACCCGCAGCCGGGCGGCGTCCGCCGCCGGTCCGCACCGGGCGATGTCCGGCCCGAGCCGGTCCCACACTCCCCACCGCCCGGCCATCACCGCCAGCTCGGCCCGCGCCGACTCGTCCACGGCCAGGCCCTGTTCGCGGATCTTCCCGACCAGTACCGTGAGCCCGCCCTCCTGCTCACCGATGTCCCAGCAGCCCTGCACCAGGTCCACATCCACCGGATCGGGCAGCAGGGCGGCCAGTCCGCTCCACAGGGCGGCCTCGTCGGCGTACGGCGGCGGCAAGCGCGTCATCCGTTCACCCCCGTGTAGTGGCCGAGGCTCCACCGCCACAGCAGCCGGGACAGCAGGTAGGCGACGGCGCCCAGCAGCGGTGACGCGGCGGCCAGCCAGTACGGGGCCCCGGTCTGGTGGCCGTGGCCCGTGAGCACCGCCGCCGGGAAGTAGGCGACGAACGCGAGCGGCAGTCCGTACGTCAGGAAGCCGCCCACCGCCCGCGGCAGGACGTTCAGCGGGTAGCTGCCGAAGGTGCCGAGCAGTTCCTCCAGCCAGAAGCCCCAGTAACCGGCCGCCGGGAAGCGCAGCGAGGCGGCGGCGACCACCGTGAACAGGGCCGCCTCCATGAGCATGCCGCCGAGGACGGCCGCGATCAGGTAGGTGGTCCGGCCGGCCGTCCAGTCCAGATGGCTGCGGCCGAGGGCGCCCACCATCAGGCCCGCGGCGACCGTCAGGTCGCCGATGGCGTTCGTCGGGAAGAACTGCAGCTGGATCTGGCGGTGGACCGGCATCGGCCGCAGCAGGTACCCGTCGATCTTCCCCTCCTGGATGTGCCGGCCGAGCCCGTGCACCCGGCCCAGGAACAGCACGAACAGGCCGTGCGCCAGCATGCGGGTGGCGGGGATGAGCAGGACGTCGGAGCTGTCCCAGCCGCCCATGCCGGTGAACCGGGACAGCAGCACCGTGGCGAAGACGATCACCGACACCTGCCAGATCGCGCCGATCGCGATCATCATCAGGAACTCGGTGCGGTACTCCAGCTGGGCGCGGAAGTTGAGACGCGTGACGCGCCAGGCGATCCGGACGGCGTTCACCGGCATCAGCCTCCCTGCGAGACGACACGGCGGGCCGCCCGCCGCCACAGGAACCGGGTCAGGAACCGCAGGGCCACCACCCAGCCGGCCTGGACGGCGAGCTGGGCGCCCGCGTCCGCCAGCGGGATGCGGCCCACGTACAGCGACAGCGGCACGCTCAGCGTGGCCTGGAACGGCAGGAAACCGCTCAGCACCACGAACCAGTGCGGGAAGAACCACAGCGGCGCGTACACGCCGGACAGCAGGTTCTGCGCGAAGAGCAGGATGAGGATGGCGGCTTCGTTGCGCAGCGTCCAGAAGCACAACTGGTCGATGAGCAGCATGATGTAGTGCAGCACCCACTGCCCGAGCAGCAGGCTCAGCGCGAACACCCCCGCCACGGCGGCCGACGGGGGAGGCTGGACCACGCCCACGGCGAGACACACCAGGTATCCGGCAAAGGCCCAGACGAAGCCGTACAGTTGCTCGCCCAGCGCACGCAGCGCGTAGTAGCGCTGGGGCGACAGCGGACGCATGTACCAGTACACGATCGTGCCGTAGTGCAGGTGCTGGACCACCGTGTCCCGGGCCGAGTACTGGTCCAGCTCACGCAGCCGGGAGGCGAGTACGGCCAGCACGGCGTAGGTGACCGCCTGGTCGCGGGTGAGCCCGGCCGTCGTACCGGTGTGCGCGTACAGGCCCCGCCACAGGGACGCCACCAGCACCACCTGGACGGTGAGCCTGAGTAGTGCGGCGGTGACGCGGGGCGGGGTGTACAGCTCGCCGAGCGGGGTGACGCGCGCGGCGCGCCAGGCGACGGGGACGGCCATGTCACACCGCCTCGGCGTGCGCGTAGGCGGCCCGCATGACGTCCTCCAGGTCGGCCTCGTCCAGGGCGATGTCCGCCACCTCGTACCGCTCGACGACCAGCTTCAGCGCCTGGTGGACCGTCGGCGCGGCGGAGCCGTCGGGGCCCTCGGGGCCGAACACCACCTGCGGGCCCTCGCGCCGCACCACCGCGACACCGGGCAGCGGCACGATCTCGGCGTGCGGATCGGCGAGCGTCACCCGCACCTGCCACGTCGAACCGAACTTCCTGCGGATCTCGTCCAGTGTGCCGTCCAGCACCAGCCGCCCGTGGTTGACCAGCACGACGCGTTCGGCGAGCCGTTCCACCTCGGTCATGTCGTGCGTGGTCAGCAGCACGGTACGGCCGCGCTCGGCGACCTGGTACCGGAGGAACTCGCGGACCTGTTCCTTGACCACCACGTCCATGCCGATGGTGGGCTCGTCGAGGAAGACGACCGGTGGGTCGTGCAGCAGGGCGGCGGCCAGATCGCAGCGCACCCGCTGGCCCAGGGAGAGGTGCCGTACCCGGGTGTCCCAGAACGAGGACAGGTCCAGCAGCTCGTCGAACTCCGCGAGCCGTGCTGCGTGTTCCTTCTTGGGTACTTCGTAGATGTCCCGCAGGATCGCGAACGACTCCCGCACCGGCAGGTCCCACCACAGCTGGGTGCGCTGCCCGAACACCGCCCCGATGTTGCGGGCGTTGCGTTCGCGTTCCTCGTACGGCACCACGCCCGCGACGCGGGCCTCGCCGGCGGTGGGGGTGAGGATGCCGGTCAGCATCTTGATGGTGGTGGACTTGCCCGCGCCGTTCGGGCCGAGCAGGGCGAGGAGCTCTCCCGGGGCGACGTCGAAGGAGATGTCGGAGACGGCGTGCTTGGCGACCCGCTCGGGGTTGACCAGGGACCTGAGCGCACCCGTGAAGCCGGGGCGGCGGACGGTGGTGTGGAAGGTGCGGGAGAGCCCCCGGACCTCTATGTTACCGGTCACATTCATGGCCAGACGGGTCTCCTTCGGCAGCGGGGAGCGGTGGGGGACGGAACAAGCCCACACCCGCGTACGTCACATGCGCCACTGGTTTTACGGGCGCGTGGTCGTACGCGGGCGTGGGGCGATGGCCCGGAGGGTCCTGCCGGTGTCTCAGGAACCCGTCGGTGCGTCGGCCTTCGAGAAGACGAACGAGAACTCGGCGGGCTCGGCGATCAGGTGGTACTGCGGCAGCGGGCCGGGGCCGCAGGAGGCGGTGCCAATACCGTGCTGGCCGTGGTCGAGGTGGACCCAGACCGTCTCGCCCGGGGTGAGGTCGGTGCGGTGGGCGGCGGCGTCCAGTTGCTCGGTGGTCCAGCGCCGGGCGCTGAACCAGAACTCCGGGTCGCCCTCGACGCGCAGCCCGCCGAGCTCCGCCCAGCGGACGTCGGCGCGGGCGCCGTTCTCCTGCGGACGGACGTACGGAGTCTGCATACCGTCCACCGTCGACTGCCAGCGGCCGACCATCGACGCCGCCCGGGTGTCCGGATACGCCTCGCCGGGACCGCCGCCGAACCAGCTCACCGCGTCGGTGCCGGCGCCGGACAGCCCGAAGCGGATGCCGAGCCGGGGCAGCGGCAGCTGGGTCCAGTCGCCCTCGGGCGTCACGGATACGGTCAGCTGTAGACGATCTCCGTCCGACGTCCACCGGTACACCGTCGACAGCCCGACCTCCCAGGCGGCCGGCGCCACCCGCGTCCGCACGGTGAGGGCGTCCTCGCCGGCCTCCACCCCGTCGAGGCGGTGCCGCATGCGGTGCAGGCCGAACTTGCGCCACAGCTCGGCGTGGCGGACGTCGGTCTGCCAGGCCGCGCCGTCGTCGTTGTCGGTGGTCGCCCGCCACACGTCGAGACGCAGCCCGGTGACCTCGACGGAGCCGATCGTCCGGAGCGCCCCGGTGCGGGCGTCGAAGGAGGCCGGGCCCAGGGTGATCAGCCCCTCCCCGGTCACGGGCCCGGCGGTCGCCGCGACGGACGGCACGTGCCGTGCGGAGACGGCGAACTGCCCCCACCCGACCACATGGCCCTTCGGCCCCCACGCCGTGTCGGCGGCGAGCAGCGCCCGTACCGTCCACTGCGTCTCACCGGCCCCCGCCGCGGGCGGCTGAGGCAGCTTCACGTCGGCCGACTCGCCGGCGGCGAGCACCGGCACGGACAGCGGGCCGGACTCGACCGTCTCGCCGTCCACCTGGTACGACCACTCGAACGCCAGCGCGGACAGGTCGGCGAAGTCGTGCCTGTTGGTGATCCGCACGATCCCGTCGGCGAGGTCGCCCTCGATGCGGACCGGCTCGATCACCTTCTTGAACTCGGCCAGACCGGGGGAGGGCCGCCGGTCGGGGAAGAGCAGCCCGTCACAGACGAAGTTGCCGTCGTGCAGCTCCTCGCCGAAGTCACCGCCGTACGCGAAGCCGTATCGCTCGTCCTTGATGCCGTGGTCGATCCACTCCCAGATGAAGCCGCCCTGGAGCCGGTCGTACGACTCGAAGATCCGCTGGTAGTCGGCGATGCCACCGGGGCCGTTGCCCATGGCGTGCCCGTACTCGCAGAGGATGAAGGGCAGTTGACGGCGCTTGTGCGTACCGCCGTCCAGCTCCTTGCCGATCGCCTCGACCTCGGTGTGGCTCGCGTACATGCGTGAGTACATGTCCGTGTCACGGCAGTCGATGTCGCCCTCGTAGTGCACCAGCCGCGAGGAGTCCCGGCCGTGGATCCACTCGGCCATGGCGGTCAGGCCACGGCCGGTGCCCGCCTCGTTGCCGAGGGACCAGACCACGACGGACGGATGGTTCTTGTCGCGCTCCACCATGCGGGCGGCGCGGTCCAGCAGGGCCGGGGTCCAGCGGTCGTCGTCGACGGGGTTGTCCCGCCAGGCCTGCTCCGTGAAGCCGTGGGTCTCCAGGTCGCACTCGTCGATCACCCACAGCCCGTACTCGTCGCACAGGTCGAGGAAGGCCGGGTGCGGCGGGTAGTGGGAGGTGCGGACGGCGTTGACGTTGTGCCGCTTCATCAGCAGCACGTCCTCGCGCATGGTCTCCAGGTCCAGCGCGCGGCCCTTCTCGGGGTGCCACTCGTGACGGTTGACGCCCTTGAACAGGACGGCTTTTCCGTTGACCTTGATGAGGCCGTCCTCGAGGGCGACCGTGCGGAAGCCGATGCGCAGGGGCACCCGCTCGCCCCCGGTCGCCAGCACGCCGTCGTACAGCTTCGGCGTCTCCGCGGTCCACGCATCGACCGGCACCGTCACGGACTCGCCGGTCGCGACATCGATGTCCAGGGCGGGCACGGTCACCCGCCCGTCGACGTCGGAGTCGACGCGCAGGGTGCCCTCGCCCGTGACGTGGTCGTAGGAGGCGTGCACGAAGAAGTCGAGGACGGCACCGGCCGGGCGGTGCAGCAGCGTCACGTCACGGAAGATGCCCGGCAGCCACCACTGGTCCTGGTCCTCCAGGTAGGAGCCCGCCGACCACTGGTGGACGCGGACGGCCAGCACGTTGCCGGCGGGCTTCAGCAGATGGCCGACCGCGAACTCGTGCGGCAGCCGCGAGCCCTTGAACTCGCCGATGTCCGTGCCGTTCAGCCAGACTCGGGCGCAGGACTCGACACCGTCGAAACGGAGCACCGCCCCGCCGTTCTCGAGGTCCCAGCCCTCGGGGAGGTCGAAGAACCGCAGGTGGTCGCCGGTCGGGTTCTCGGTCGGGACCCGGGGCGGGTCGACCGGGAAGGGGTAGAGGTGGTTGGTGTAGATGGGTGAGCCGTGCCCCTGGAGGACCCAGTGACCGGGGACCGACACCTCCGCCCAGTCACCGGCGTCGTACCCCTGTGCCGCGAAGGAGTCGTCCTCGGCGTCGACCGTCGCGGACAGTCTGAAACGCCAGTTGCCGTTCAGCGACAGGGAATCGGCGTCCGAGGACGCGTACCAGGCCCGCGGCGGCAGGCTTCCGCTGCCCGGCGAGACGTCCTCGACATAGTCGGTGGCGGTACGGAAAGACATCGGTCTCCTAGCTCAGCCCTTGATACCGGTCTGTGCGATCCCCTGGACCAGCCAGCGCTGGAGGAAGAGGAAGACGAACACCAGGGGGAGGATGGAAATGGCGGTGGCCATGAAGATCAGATGGAAGTTGACGGTCTGGTTGGTCATGAAGGAGGACAGTGCGATCTGGACGGTCCAGGAGCTCGGGTCCTGACCGATGACCAGTGGCCACAGGAAGGAGTTCCAGGCGCTGATGAAGGTGATCGTGGCGATCGCTGCGAAGAAGTTCAGCGAGTTGGGTACGACGATTCGCCAGTACGCGCCCCAGTAGCCGAGCCCGTCCACGCGTGCCGCCTCCTCCAGCTCCTTCGGGAACCCCAGGAAGTACTGCCGGAACAGGAAGCAGGTGAAACCGCTGAACAGGCCGGGGATGATCAGACCGCGGTAGGTGTCCACCCAGCCGAGGGACGAGACCAGCACGAAGCTTGGTACGAAGGTGACGGCCGTGGGGACCATCAGGGTCGCCAGGACCGCGTAGAAGACCTTGTCGGCGTGCCGGTACGGGATGCGGGCCAGGCCGTAGCCGGCCAGCGAGCAGACCAGGAGGGTGCCGAACGTGGTCAGGACGGCGACCACCAGTGAGTTGATCATGGAGCGGCCGAAGTCGACCGTGGGGTCGTCGAACAGCTCGGAGATGTTGCCCCACTGGAAGGAGGGCAACAGCTTCCAGTTCTCGCCCGTGATCTCCAGGTCCGTGGAGAGGGCGTTGCGGACGATCAGATAGAAGGGGATGAGGAAGAGCAGGGCGGCGACGCCGACGGCGATGTACAGCCCCGTGTTGCCGAAGGCGCCCCGGCCCTTCTTGCGCTGCTTGCCGATCTGGGGTGCGGTGGTGGTCACTTGGACTCATCCCCCCTTCCGAAGCCCATGAACTTGCCCTGGATCAGGGTGACGAGGCAGATGAGCAGCGACAGGATGACCGCGCCCGCGCTGCCGGCGCCGTAGTCCTGGCTGGTGCCGAGGGCCGATTTGTAGAGCACCATGAGCGGTGTCTGGGCCCAGGTCGCCTTCTGCCCGATGATGTTGAAGAACTCGTCGAACGCCTGGTAGGCGGCGATGAGCAGCAGCAGGATCACCGCGGTCGAGGTGGCGCGCAACTGGGGCAGCGTGATGTGCCGGAAGGTCTGCCAGCCCTTCTTCGCACCGTCGATGGCTGCGGCCTCGTACAGCTCCTGCGGGATGTTCTGCAGCGCCGCCAGGAAGAGGATCATGTAGAAACCGGACTGGATCCACAGCCGCAGGGTCACGATGACCAGCCAGTACCAGGGCGGGGTGGGGTTGGACATCCATGCGATGGTGTCCGCGCCGAACCAGCCGATGACCGTGTTCGCGAGTCCGAAGCGGACGCCGCTGAAGATGGACATCTTCCAGATCAGGGCCGCGGCCACGTAGGAGACGGCGGTCGGCAGGAAGAACACCGAGCGGAAGAACGCCCGCATGAACCGCAGCCGGTTGACCAGCAGCGCGAGGCCCAACGACAGCGCCCAGGTGGTCGGCACGATGAACGCGGCGAACACGGTGAACGTCAGCAGCGAGTCGGGGAATCCGCTGTTGGTCAGGATCTGCTTGTAGTTGTCGAAGCCGATGAAATGGCTCGGCGTGACGGTGTACCGGGCGTCGAAGAAGCTGAGCCAGACGCTCCAGACGATCGGCACGAAGACGAAGATCACCAGGCCGATGAGGAACGGCCCGGTGAAGAGCCAGAAGTTGACGGTCGGGTTGCCCCTCAGGCCCCGCCGCGGCCGGGCCTGGGAGGCCTTGGCCGGGGCGGGCTGGGCGACCCCGCGTGTGGTGGTGGTCGACATGGCGTGGTTGTCCCGGCGGCCTATCCGAACAGCTTCTTGAGCTCGACGTTGACCTTCTTGTCGCAGGTGTCGAGCGCCTTCTCCGGGTCGCCGTTCTTACGGACGGAGGACGCGATCACGTCGGCGAACGCGGTCTGCATGGTCTGGTCGTAGGCGATGTTGTCGAAGTGGCCGTAGTCGGTGAAGAGCTTAACGCCCTCGGCGGGCAGGCCCGACTTGAGCTTGGTGGCCTTCTGGGCGATCGAGGTGCGCGGCGGGATGTGGAAGCCGTACGAGGTGGCCCAGTCCTCCTGGTACTGCTTCTGGTCGATCCACAGCCACTTCACGTACTCCTTGGCCGCGTCGACGTTCTTGCCCTTGGCGTTGACGAAGATCGACCAGCCGCCGTTGTAGACGGACGGCTTGCCGGCGCTGCCGATCTTCGGGAACGGGAAGATGCCGAGGTCGTCGCCGAGCGCCTTCTGCATGGCCGGCATGGACCACATGCCGCCCCACTGGATGGCGCACAGGCCCTGGTTGAGCGAGGACGGGTCCCAGAAGTCCGTCGGGGCGTCGAGGAGCACGTTGCCGCTGGTGAACAGCGTACGAAGCTTCTTCAGGCCCTCGATCACGCCGTCCGTGTGGTAGGCGATCTCGTTCTTCTCGTTGATGGTGTCGGCGCCGGCGGACCAGATGATGGGGTTCTGGATCGCGCTGAAGTCGTTGCCGAGGAAGATACCCTTGACCTTGTTGGTGGTGAGCTTCGCGGCCGCCTCGATCAGCTCGTCCAGCGTGGTCGGGACGTCGACCTTCGCCTTCTCCAGCATGGACTTGCGGTAGTAGAAGAACTGCGGGTCGTCGATCATCCGTATCCCGTAGACCTTCCCGTCGACCGTGTGGGACTTGATGTCGTTCGGGTTGAAGTCGTCCTTGACCGGATCGATGATGTCGCTCAGGTCGGCAACCTGGCCGCTCTTGACGAGCTGCAGCTGCGGGTGGAACTCGAAGACGTCGGGTGCCTTCTTGGTGAGCAGGGCCGCGAAGAGCGCGGACTCGAAGTTGTTGCCCGTGATCCAGTTGGTGTTCACGTTGGCCTTCTTGTAGGCCGCCGCGTACCGCTTGAGGGCCTGCTCCGTACCGGCCTCGCCGTAGGCGTGGAAGTACTGGGTGAGCTGTGTGCCCGAACCGGACCCGCCACCGCGCCCGTTGTTGCTCCCGCAGGCGGCCAGCGTGCCGGCGGCGGCCATGCCCGCGGCGGCCCGGAAGATCGATCGACGGGACCAGTTGTTGCTGCTCATTGCCGACATGCTGACGTCCTTGTCTTTGTCGCGTGGTGCTGCGGCTCTTTGCTTCAGCGCCGGATGGCTGGAATTGCTGTAGCTGCGGTGCCGGACGTTAACCTTCGGCTAAGGCTTCGGCAAGGGGTTGGACGAAGTCTGCTCGAAGCGTTGTGTGCGGTTCGGAATCACGAACAAGACGAAAAGCCCAAGGGGTTGAGGACCGCCGGACCAGGGGTCTGGCCGGCGGCCCTCGGTCATGGGAGAGGGGCGGGGACTACTGCCTGGTCCACACCTCGTTGCTGCCACCGTTGCAGCTGTAGAGGATCACCTTGCCGCCGTCGGCGGTCGACTGCCCGCTGACGTCCAGGCACTTGCCGGACGCCTCGCTGACGAGCTGCCCGTTGGCGTTGAGCAGCCATTTCTGGTCCGCGTCACCGGTGTAGGCGGCCGCTGTCGCCGGACCGGAGGCCCCGGCCGTGAGATACCCGTTCGGGCCCTTCAGGGCGCCCTTGGCGTCGTACGACCACGACTGCCCGGGCTGGCCGTCGCAGGTGCTGATCGTGGCCCCGGAGCCGTCCGCCGTCAGACACTTGCCCGACTGCTTGCCCTGCCAGGCGCCGGTCACGTCGGAGCTGCCGTGCCCCTTCTGGTCGAAGACGTACGTCGTCACGGACCGTGCGGCGAGCGTGGTGGACGCCGTGCCGCCCTGGACGGCCGGCTTGGCGACGTCCGCCCAGTTCTCGGTGGCCGACGTGCGGACGGCCTCCCTGGCCCGAACCGGCGTCCTGCTGTTGAAGTGCAGACTCAGCGGCGTGTCCGTGGTGTTGTGGTTGTTGACCACCACCACCCACTTGCCGTCCCGGTCGTACGAGGACACCTCGACCCCGGCCGGCGCCCCGGTCACGTTGTGTGCCACCGATCCCGGTGTCACGAACCTGCTGTACTGGCCGAGCGCGTAGTACCGCTTGGTGAAGTACAGGCTCTGGTTGCCGTTCGTCGCGTAGTCGGGGTCGTAGTAGATCAGGCCGTCGTTCCAGCCCTCGTCGTTCCTGGTGTTCGGGTCGCTGCCGTACCCGCTGGCGAGCGCCACCCACCACTGGAACGCCGAGTCGTGGGAGCTCGCGAAGTCCTTGTAGATGATCCGGGACATCAGCAGGGCGTTGTCGATGGTCGGGTCGTACTCCTGGTTCCAGCCCGTCGAGCCCTTGCCGAAGCAGCAGATCTCGGTGGCCCAGGACTTCCTGCCGACCGTCTTCGCCGTCTCGTAGACATTGCCGAGCTGGCCGTCGTCCGGGTTGTTGTACGTGTGGTGCGCGAGCGCGGACACGTACTGCGCGGTGCCCGGCTGCGATATCCACTGCGGCAGTTCGGAGGTGAACTGCGTCGTCTTGCTGGACTCGTCCGCGATGATGCCGGTCTTCTGGTGCCGTGCCCTCTGCTCGGCACCCAGCGCGCGCACGATGTCGTCACGCTGGTCGACCGGTACCGGCATGCCCTCCTGGCCGCAGTCCGCGAAGCTGTTGTCCGGCTCGTTGAAGGGGCTGATGTAGTCCAGCCGGACGCCCGTGCGGGCGAAGTGGTCGGTGACGTCGGCTACGTACTTGGCGAAGTCCGGCTCGTTCTCCGCCTTCAACTGGCCGCCGCAGCTCTGCCCGTTGGTCGTCCACCGGGCGGGCGCGCTGTTGACGAACCCGATCAGGTCCTTGACGCCGTACTTCGCGGCGTACCGCAGGAACGTCCGGCCGCCCTTGTCCCTGCTCCAGTCGTAGCTGCCGTCGGGCCTCAGGAAGTCCTCGGCGGCCCGGGCCGGCGTGGTGACGGCGACGCCGCCACCGCCGATGTTGTAGCGGTACGAACTCAGGGCCAGGCCCTTGGCGGAGAACAGCAGCTTCGCGACCCGGGCCTGGACCTTGGGCGAGAAGTGCTGCAGGTCGTTGACCCACCAGGCGCCGGAGACACCGATGTCGTCGATGGTCTGGGCGGCGTGGGGGGAGACCTCGGCCGCCGTGGGGGTGGCGGCCGAGGCGGCGGGAGCGGACACCAGGGGTCCGGTGACGGCGAGTGCGGCTGCGGCCGTCAGGAGGAGCGGTCTCCTCGCGCGGGCGGGTTTGGTGCGGGGGTGAGGCACGTGCATCCCTTCCGTCGTCATGAAGGTGGGGCGGTACGGCTCCTTGCGGGGGTGGTGCGCTTTGCGTTGGTCCTCTGCCCGACGGACTGCAGGGCGCCCTCCAGCGCGAACGTCGCCGCGCCCAGGCACACCGGATCGGTGGGGATCGGGGAGAGGACGATCTCGGTGGCGGCCAGCGGCCGCCTGAGCGCGTGCCGGGCGACGGCCTCGCGCACTTCGTCGAGCAGCGGCTCACCGAGCCGGGCGGCGACCCAGCTGCTGAGCACGACCACTTCGGGGTTGAGCAGGTTGACCAGGTCGGCGATGCCGGCACCGAGATAGCGGGCGGTGTCCCTGACGACCTTGACGGCCACCGGGTCGTGCGCGGCGACCCCCCGGGCCAGGGCGTCGACGGTGGCCGTCTGGTCCTCGGGGTGCAGCAGCGTGCTCTGCGGGCTGAGCTCGCGCAGGTTCTGCATGATGCCGGGCGCGCCCACGTACGTCTCCACACAGCCGTGGTTGCCGCAGTGGCACAGCCGCCCGTCCAGCACGAGCGTGGTGTGGCCCCATTCGCCGGCGCTGTTGCTGACGCCCCGGTGCAGTCCGCCGCCGAGTGCGAGACCGGCGCCGACTCCGGTGCCGAGGTTCACCACCACGGCGTCCCCGCGCCCGCGCGCGGCCCCGAACCACAGCTCGGCCACCGCGCAGGCGCGCAGCGGATTGTCCAGGTGGAGGGGGTAGGCGATGTGCTCGGCGAGCAGGTCGAGCAGCGGTACGTCGTGCCAGTCCCAGTTGGGCGCGTACTCGGCGATGCCGGTGTCCCGGTCCACCTGCCCCGGCACGCTCACCCCGACCCCGAGCACGCGGGCCGCCTCCACCCCGGCCTGCGCGACCACCGAGCCGACCGCGGCGGCGACATGGCCGACCACCTGCTCCGGGCGGCTCTCGCCGGGGCGCATGTCCTCCTCGGCGCGGGCCAGCACGTTCAGCGCGAGGTCGAACAGCTCCACATGGACGTACGTCTCGGCGATGTCCACGCCGATCAACGCGCCCCCCGACGCGTTGACGGCCACGAGTCCCCGGGGACGGCCCCCCGCCGAGTCCTCGAACCCGACCTCGGTGATCATCCTGAGGTCGAGCAGCTCGCCGACGAGGGTGGCTACCGTGGCCAGGCTCAGTCCGGTGGCGGCCGCCAGCTCCTGGCGGGAGGTGGGAGACTCGGCGATGATCTGGCGCAACACCTCGTAGCGGTTCGCGGTGCGGATGTCCCGAGATGTGCGCTTCACGAAGGCTGCCCCTCCCATCGCTGCCAGGCCGTGCCGGGCGGCATCGGCACCGGCGCGGCGCAAGGCTATGGGTTGCCGAGGACTTTCGACAAGGGGTTAGGAAAGGGGCTTTATAAAGTCACCCCTCGCCGGTCAGGCACCCAGGGCGTCCCGGACGAAGGCGTTGGTGAACTTGCCGCTCGGGTCGAGGGACTTCGCGAGCGCCAGGAAGTCGCCGAGACGTGTGTACCGTCGACGGAGATCGTCCGCGGACATGGCATACACCTTCCCCCAGTGCGGCCGCGGATCGAAGCCGGCCAGCACCTCCTCCACCCGCCGCACCACCGGCAGCACCGCCGCCGCGTCCTCGATCCAGGTGAAGTGCACGGCCACCGAGTCCCGCCCGTGCGCCGGGCTCAGCCACTGCCGGTCGGCGGCGACCGTCCGCACCTCACAGGTCTGCAGTACGGGCGCCACGGTCTCCCGGATCCCGTCGATCGCATACAGCACATCGAGTGCGGCCGACCGCGGCAGCAGATACTCCGACTGCAGCTCCGCCCCGCTGCTCGGCGTGAACTCCGCGCGGAAGTGCGGCAGCCGCTCGTGCCACGGCCCCGGCACCCCGAACTGTTCGGTGCAGTTCACCGCCGGCATCCCCGGTACCGGATGCAGCGCCTCGGTGGCCGGCGCGGCCCACGGGAAGTCCACCGGCGCCTGGTCGGTACGCCGCTTCACCCAGACCTGCCGGAAGCCCGCCGCCCGCGCGTCGGTGAACAGGCTCACGCTGTACGCGGACCCCGCCACCGCCGCGAAGTCCAGGCCCTCCAGGGGCAGCTCGGTGAAGACCCGCTGCTCGACCTCGTAGGCGGGTTCCAGGTCCAGGGTCAGCGCGGTGACCACGCCCAGCGCCCCGAGGGAGGTCACCGCCCCGTCGAAGCCGTCCTCGCCGCGCGCGAACCGCACCGTGGAGCCGTCCGCGACGACCAGTTCCACCTCCCGTACCGCCGAGGCCAGCGGCCCGTTCGCGACGCCGGAGCCATGGGTGCCGGTCGCCACCGAACCGGCCACCGAGATGTGCGGCAGGGACGCCATGTTGGGCAGGGCGAGGCCGTGCGCGTGGACGGCGCGGGCCAGCTCCGCGTACCGGACGCCGCCCGCGACCCGTACCGTACGGGCCGCGGTGTCCACGTCGATCACCGGCGGCAGGCCGGCGATCGACAGCAGGATCCCGTCGGCGCCCGGGTCGACGATCATGTTGAAGGAGTGCCCGCTGCCCAGCACCCGCGCCTTCGCGCTGCCCGCGACCAGGGCCGCGAGCTCGGCCTCCGAGTGCGGACGGTGGAACACCTTGGCCGTGTAGGTGATGTTGCGCGCCCAGTTGGTGACCGACTGAGTCATCCCTGCCCCTCCCGGTGAGTGCGTTTCCATTGACCCTCTCATTCGCCGCCGCCTACCGTAGAGACCGGTTGCTATCCATGCGTCACCGAGCCGGAAGGCCACTTCCTTGCCCGAGCGCCCACAGGCACTGTTCGCCATGACGGACCAGAACGTGCCGCACATCTTCCCGCCGGAGGTGCTCGCGCGGCTGCGCGAGTGCGTAGAAATCGATCCCACTCTGGTGGCGCAGGATTTCACCGATCCGAGGATCCGGGAGACGCTGGCCCGCACCGAGGTGCTCATCACCGGCTGGGGCTGCCCCCGGCTGGACGCGGCCGCCTTGGACGCGGCTCCGGGGCTCCGCGCGGTGCTGCACGCGGCCGGCTCGGTCAAGGGCTTCACCACCCCGGAGGTCTGGCAGCGGGGCATCGCGGTCTCCTCGGCCGCCGCCGCCAACGCGCTGCCCGTCGCCGAGTACACCCTCGCCATGATCCTCCTCGCCGGGAAGGACGTCTTCGGCTACCGGGACCAGCTCCGCACCCGCCGCGAGTTCCCCTACGGCGACATCCTCCCCGGCATCGGCAACTACGGCCGCCGTGTCGGCGTCGTGGGCGCCTCGCGCATCGGCCGCCGGCTGATCGAGCTGCTGCGCCCCCACGACCTCAGGGTGAGCCTCTGCGACCCCTACGTCGACGAGGCGGAGGCCGCGCGGCTCGGCGTCCCCCTCGTTCCGCTGCACGAGCTGCTGCACACCTCGGACATCGTCACCGTGCACGCCCCGCAGACCCCGGAGACCCGGCATCTCCTCGGCGCCCGCGAGCTCGCCCTGATGCCCACCGGTTCGGTTCTGATCAACACCGCCCGGGGTGCGCTCGTCGACCACGACGCCCTGGTAACGGAGCTGCGCGCCGGACGGCTGAGCGCCGTCCTCGACGTCACCGACCCCGAGCCGCTGCCCGCCGACTCACCGCTGTTCGACCTGCCCAACGCCTTCGTCACGCCCCATCTCGCCGGTTCACAGGGCAACGAGGTGGCCCGCCTCGGACAGACGGTCGTGGACGAGGCCGCACGGCTGGTCAACGGCGACGAGCTGGTCCACGCGATCGACCACACCGTGCTGGAGCGGACGGCGTGACGACGGCGAAGCGGACACAGACGGCGGCCGGGGACGCCTCGACCGTGCGGGACGTCGCCGCGCGCGCCGGGGTCTCCGCGTCGACCGTCTCCCGCGTCCTCGGCGGCACCTACCCGGTGGCCGAGGCCACCCGCGCCCGGGTCCTCAAGGCCATGCGCGAACTGGACTACGTGGTCAACGCGCACGCCCGTGCCCTGGGCGGCGCCACCAACAAGACGGTCGCGTTCGTCGTCGACGACGTCACCGGCCCCTTCTACGCCCACATCGCCCGCGGGGTCGAGGAGCAGGCCTCCGAGGAGGGCCGCCTGTGCATGCTGTGCACCACGCACGGCGACCCGCGCCGTATCCTC
Source organism: Streptomyces sp. NPDC001348 (assembly GCF_053597535.1). Lineage (NCBI taxonomy): Bacteria > Bacillati > Actinomycetota > Actinomycetes > Kitasatosporales > Streptomycetaceae > Streptomyces > Streptomyces sp. NPDC001348. Next base: position 51,081 of record NZ_JBSFIK010000048.1, read on the forward strand.
GCCGTCGTCGAGACCATGCGCGAGCAGCGGGCCGACGCGGTGATCGTGGTCGGCGGAGCCTGGGAGGACAAGGCGTACCAGGACCGCATGACCCACTTCGCGCACGCCCTGGACCGGGTGGGCTCGCGGCTGGTCCTGGTCGGCCGGCCGCCGCTCGGGCCGGGCGTGCCCGCCACGGTCGTGGACTACGACAACGAGGGCGGCGCCTTCGCCCTGACCACCCATCTGCTGTCGGCCGGTCACCGGCGCATCGCCTACCTCGGCCGGGTCCCCGGCCTGTCCACCAGCGGCCAGCGCATCCGCGGCTTCACCCGTGCCCACGAACTCCTCGGTCTGGCCCCGGATCCCGCACTGATCGTCGACGGCGCCTTCTCCCGTTCGTACGGCTACCGGGCGACCCGGGAACTCCTCACCTCCGGCAGCGGCTTCACCGCGGTCTTCGCCGCCACCGACATGATCGCCACCGGGGTGATCCAGGCCCTCCGCGAGGCGGGCCGCCGCATCCCCGAGGACATCGCGGTCGCCGGGTACGACGACATCCCGGTCGCCCGCGACGTGTACCCCGCCCTCACCACCGTCCACGTCCCCCAGGAGGAGCTGGGCCGCGCCGCGGTCCGCCTGGCCCTGCACCGCGACGAGCTGCCCGACGGTCAGCACCTGGTGCTGGGCACGCACGTGGTGCTGCGGGACTCGACCCGCCGGCGGTGACCCCGCCCGTCCGCCCCGCCCGCCGGTCCGCCCTCGCCCGGCCCGCCCCCGGCCCTCCGTCGTGGGACACATCGCGCGCCACGAGGGACCCGCCCGGGCCGCCGCACAGGCAGGGGCATACCGTGAGGAGTCGAACGCGTGAGTCGGGAGGAGATACGGATGCGCAGCCGCACCGCGCTGGTCGAGGATCTGATGGAGCGGTTCCCGCACGTGCCGCGGGAAGCCGTCTTCAAGGAGGACCTGCTCCGGGGCGGGGTCGCCTTCGACGCCTCCGCGCTGTCGGACAACGAGAGCGGGGAGGTCAAGCCGAAGTCGTACTTCATCTTCTCCTTCGACCACGGCACCCTGCCCGAGCTCGGCGAGGCCGCGCTCAGGCGGCCCCCCGAGGAGATCATCCTCACCGGAGGCCCGTACGACCTGCGCCGCACCGTCGTCTCCGTACGCGTCAACCCGGCCTCCCCCTACCGGGTCGCCGCCGACGACGAGGGGATGCTCGGGCTGTACCTGGACGGCCGGCGGATCGCGGACGTCGGCGTGCCCCCGATGCCGGAGTACTACCGGCACACCCTGTCCAACGGGAAGTCCGTGATGGAGGTCGCGCCGACCATCCAGTGGGGCTATCTGATCTACCTCACCGTCTTCCGGGTCTGCCAGTACTTCGGCGCCAAGGAGGAGTGCCAGTACTGCGACATCAACCACAACTGGCGCCAGCACAAGGCGGCCGGTCGACCGTACACGGGAGTCAAGGACGTCGAGGAGGTCCTCGAGGCCCTGGAGATCATCGACCGCTACGACACGCAGAAGGCGTCCACCGCGTACACCCTCACCGGCGGCGCCATCACCAAGACGGTCGCCGGGCGCGACGAGGCCGACTTCTACGGCCACTACGCCAAGGCCATCGAGGAGCGCTTCCCGGGCCGCTGGATCGGCAAGGTGGTGGCCCAGGCGCTGCCGCGCGACGACGTGCAGCGGTTCAAGGACTACGGCGTGCAGATCTACCACCCGAACTACGAGGTCTGGGACCGCCGTCTGTTCGAGCTGTACTGCCCGGGCAAGGAGCGCTACGTCGGCCGCGACGAGTGGCACAAGCGGATCCTGGACTCCGCGGAGGTCTTCGGCGCGCGCAACGTCATCCCCAACTTCGTCGCGGGCGTGGAGATGGCCGAGCCCTTCGGCTTCACCACCGTCGACGAGGCGATCGCGTCGACGACCGAGGGCCTGCGCTTCTTCATGTCGCACGGCATCACGCCCCGCTTCACCACCTGGTGCCCGGAGCCCACCACCCCGCTCGGCAAGGCCAACCCGCAGGGCGCCCCGCTGGAATACCACATCCGGCTGCTGCAGGCCTACCGGCAGACGATGGACGACTTCGGCCTGTCCTCCCCGCCCGGCTACGGCCCGCCCGGCCCCGGCCGCGCCGTGTTCTCCGTCAGCTCCTTCATGGACAGCCTTCCGGCGCAGGAACCGGTGGACGTCTGACTCTTCCGGGTCGGACGGTGAGTCGAAACGCAGTCGCGTCCGTACAAGAGGCCGGAGATGTGGGTCACGGCGGACTCGGCGGCGTTCCGGTGACCGGACCGCGATCCACGACCCCGCGCCCGCACAGGCCGTCGGTGTCCGTATCATCGGCTGACACGCGGGGGCGGAGATCGTGGAGCGTGCCGGCGACCGGTCACCGCGGCTGACGGGCCGGAGGACGGCCGGTGACGGAACGTAGGGGAAAAACCTGTCGCGAAGTCACCTGCAACCGGATTTGAATATGCCGCTTGTCAGTTGTGTCGAGGACGTGAAAAGCTCGGGCCCTGCCGTGAGGTTCCCCCAACTCCGTTAAAAACATGGTGAGTTGACCTCGCTCGTGGATGCAGGAGACCCATGCCCGACCTGCCGAAGCCTCAGGACCCCGCCGAGGCCGCGCTGTTCTCCGAGTACTGGGACGCGGTGCTCTCCTACGCCGATCTGTGCACTTCCGGGGCCACCTCGGCCAACCAGCTGGCCACCGATGCCTTCACGCTCGGCATACAGGAGGCCCGGGCCGCCGAGACCGCGGCCGGGCGGGGCGCCGGTCGCAGGACGGCCCGGCTGCCCATGATCCCCCTGCTGCTCACCGCCGTACGCACCACGGCGGCGGCCTGGGAGGCCGGCGGCCTCGGCCACCGGCTCGACCCCGACCTCAGGCTGTGGCTCAACTCCGACAAGGCGGCCCGGTACACCGGACCGCCCCTGATGCGTCCGGTCGCCCTGCGCGGTCTGAAGGACATGCAAGAGGCGGACGCGTCGCTGCTGTGGCTTGCCGAGGTGGAGGCGATGCCGCTGCCCGACGTCGCCCGCCGCCTGGAACTCGACCCTGCCGCCGCGGCCCGCGAACTGGACCAGGTCCGCGGCCTGTTCCGGGACCGCTGCCACCGCGCCCACGTCGACTCGCCGATGGACGCGCAGTGCCGCAGCTACGCGCGTCTCCTCGACGCGGTCACCCGTTCACCCGCCGCCGAGACGCCGGGCGACCTCTCCCGGCACCTCGCCACCTGCGTCCAGTGCGCGGAGGCCGCCGCCTGCCTGCGGCTGCACGGCGGCGGCGCGCCCGCGGCCCTGGCCGGCGGGGTGATCGGCTGGGGCGGCCTCGCCTATCTGGAGCGCAGGCGTCGCGCGGCGGAGGTGCGCCAGGGCGCGGACCGCCCCAAGAAGCAGGACCGGGCGGCCAGGGAGCCCGCCGACGGCACCGAGCGCAGCCGGGTGATGCGCCACGGCCTGCTCGGCGCCGCGGTGCTGCTGTCGCTGCTGGCGCTCGGCGTGTCGATGATGCCGTTCGGCTCCTCCGACGACACGAGCGCGGCCGGCCACGACGACCGTCAGCCGGTCGCCGACCCCGGCCCCTCCCTGCCGACCGCCGGCCCGTTGCCCTCGGCCTCCGCATCCCACTCCGCCGCCCCCACCACACGCGGCCCGGCCACGAAATCCGACCCCGCCGACTCCGACCCGGAACCGCAGGGCACCTCCTCCTCCACCGCCCACGCCACTCCCAGCGCGCACCCCTCCGGCGCCGCGCCCGTCTGCCGGGTCCAGTACGACCTCGTCAACCAGTGGCCCGACGGTTTCCAGGCCACCGTCACCATCACCACCAGCGAGGCCCTGTCCGGCTGGCGCGTCGCGTGGTCCTTCCACAACGGCCAGACGGTCGGTCAGATGTGGGATGCGAGCTTCAGCCAGCACGGCTCACGCGTCACCGCCGAGGCCGCCGACTACAACAAGTCCGTCGCCGCGGACGGCAGCCTGTCCTTCGGTTTCCTCGCCTCCTGGCACGGCAAGAACGCGGCACCGTACAACTTCACGCTCAACGGGAGCAGTTGCGCGGACTGACCTGCTGGGGCGGACCCCGCCGGACGGGCCGGGGAACGGGGTCCACCCGGCCGCGGTGACCGCCCCGGACCGTCAGGTCGCGGTGACGACGAGTATGGCCTGGTCATCGACGGTGGGACTGCCCGCGAAAGCGGTGACCGCGGCGGTGACGGACTCGATGAGGTCGGCGGCGGTGGGCCTGCCGGCCCGGACGCCGGCGAGCGCATCGGCCAGACGCTCCTCGCCGAAGAACTCGCCACCGGCCGCGCGTGCCTCGGTGAGGCCGTCGGTGACCAGGACCAGGCTGTCGCCCTGGTGCAGTTCGACGTCGCACGGACGGAAGCCGGTGTCGGGACCGATGCCCAGCAGCCGGCCCGGTTCGGCGAACTCCACGACCGTACCGTCGGCGCGGCGCACGAGCGGCGGGACGTGACCCGCGCGGATCAGCCGTAGCGCGAGGTGGGAGGCGGTGCGCCGCAACTCGCCGTACACCAGTGTGACGAACTGGTCCTCATCGGTGGTCTGGGCCAACGCGTCGTTGATGGCGGCGACCACGGCCACCGGGTCGTCCAGGAGACGAGCGGCGGCGCGTGCGGTGTGGCGGACGATTCCGGTGGTCGCGGCGGCCAGCGCGCCGCGCCCGGACACATCGCCGATCATGAGCGCCCACCGGTCGCCGGGCAGCGGGAAGACGTCGTAGAAGTCGCCGCCGACGTCGAGCCCTTCACCCGCCGGATGGTACGAGGCCGCCAGGGCGGCGCCCGGAATCGCGGGCAGCTCGGGAGGCAACAGGCCCGCCTGCAGATCGCGTGCCAGCCGGACGCGGTCGGTGAACTGGTGGGCGTTGTCGGCGCTCGACGCGGTCCGGCGGGCGAGCTCCTGCGCCAGGGCGATCGTGCGACGGTCCAGGGGCGGGCCGGTGGCCAGGAGAGTCAGCACTCCGAAGGCGCGGCCCCGGGTGGCCAGGGGCACGCACACGTAACCCGTGACGCCGAGCTGGGCGCAGCGGTCCCCGGTGCGCACGGTCTCGGTGGCGCCCGAGGCCAGCACACGGGCGACCGCGGCGTCCACCTCGGCACCCAGTGCGGGGGACGTGAGCAGCTCTTCCCCGCCCCGGGTCGACGTGGCGACGGCGATGCGCTGCGGCTGGGCGCGTTCGACCACATGGACGCAGCACAGCGGCGCCAGAGCCGGGACGGTCAGCCGCGCCATGCGCTGCAGACTGTCGGAATAGTGCGTCTCGCTCGCGATGGCGGTGCTGGCTTCCAGCAGGAAGGCCAGATCCTCCCGGGCTTCCCTCTCGCGCTCCTGGGCGGCCCGGCTCGCCTCCAGCGCGGAGTGGCGTTCGACGGCCAGCGCGGCGATGCGGGCGAACGCCGCGCTGAGCGCCACGTCCTTGTCCGCGGGCACCTTGGGAGTGCGGTGGTACATCGCGAAAGTGCCCAGCAGCCGGCCGTCCGTGCCCTGGATCGGGGTGGACCAGCACGCCGCGACCCCGGCCCGCGACGCCAGTTCGCGGTAGTCCTGCCACAGCGGATCGGTGGCGATGTCGGTGACGATCACCGGTCGGCGCCGGTGGGCGGCCGTGCCGCACGAGCCGGCGCCTTCGGCGATGGGTGTCCCGTCGATCGCCTCGTTGTAGAAGTCGGGCAGGCGCGGGGCGGTGCCGTGCCGCAGCCGCTGTCCGTCCGGGTCGACGAGCAGTACCGAGACGATCAGGTCCGGGGAGAGCGCCTCGATCGCCGTGGCCATGCGGGAGAGGGTCTCGTCCAGCGGGGCGTCGCCCGCGATCTGCTCCAGCAGTACACGTTGCTCGGCGGCCAGCAGGCGCGCGTGGTGGTACGCGGTGGTCTCGACCCCGATCACCACCACCCCGTCCGTGCGGCCCGTCGCGTCCCGGCGGGGCTCGTAGGTGCAGTCGAAGAACCCTTCCCGCCGCCTGCCCGGTCCGCCCAGCAGCAGCCGCCCGTCTCGGGCCCGGTGGACGACACCGCTGCGGTAGACCTCGTCGAGCCGGTCGATGACGCCCTGCGCGGCGAGTTCCGGAGCCACCTCCGCGATCGGCTCGCCGACGCGGTCGCGGTCGCAGCCGACGGTCTCGAAGAACGCCGGGTTCGCCGCCTCCAGCAGGTGTCCGGGGCCACGCAGGGCAGCGAAGATCACCGGGGCCTGGTCGAACAGGTCCGCGTACTCCTCGCTCCCCAGGTGGATGGTGAGGGAGTCGGCCGTGGCGGAAATGCGGGCTTCGGAACGTGAGGACATGACAGGCACCCTCTCCTGTCTCATTCATCCACTTTGACACATATTTCAGTTGTTTTGACCTTTCGGATGCGTTCCGGTGCGGGGAGTGTGCGGTGTCCCGTCGCCCGGCGTGCGATCACCGCCCGATGGGCGTCGCTACGACGGCGGCTTCCCCTCCGACTGGGCCGCCTTCAGGTCGGCGAGCAACTCCGCCTGCCCGGCCAGCACGCCCGACAGGATCGAGCGCGCCACCCGCAGCAGCTCTGCCACTTCCGGGCTGGCCAGCGAGTAGTACACGTTCGACCCCTCCTTCCGCGTCCGCACCAGGTTCGCCCGCCGCAGCACGGCCAGTTGCTGGGACAGGTGCGCCGGCTCGATGCCCACCTCGGGGAGCATCTCCGCCACCGCGTGCTCGCGCTCGCTCAGCAACTCCAGGACGCGGATGCGGGCCGGGTGACCGAGGGTCTTGAAGAACTCGGCCTTCAACCGGTACAGCGGCGTACTCACCGTGCCGTCCCCTCCCCGGCGCAGCAGCACGGCCCCACCGGCCGGGCCTGTGCCCCTCGCGTGCGCCCACTCATCGACAACATGTGCCCCATCCTCGCGTGTCGCACCGGCCACGCCGAATCCACACCTCCGCACCCCGGGCGGCGAGCGCGCCGGCCGGCCCGCGGGACGGGGGTCGGCCCCGGTCGTCCCGTTTCAGAGGGGAAGGGTGATCCAGATGCCCTTGCCGCCGCCGTCGGCGTCGCCGCGGACCACCGCTGTGCCGCCCCGGGCGAGCGTGAGTTCCATGACGGTGGCCAGGCCGCCTTTCCCGGTGCCGGTGACCGCCCCGTACAGCATCGGCTGGTAGGGATGGCGGTCATGGACGCCGAGGACCAGGCAGTCCGGGCCGGCCGCGTAGATCACGGTCACCGTGGGGGAGCTGACGGCGGCATGCCGGACGCTGTTGGTGATCAGTTCGGCGAGGATCAGCAGGGCCGGGTCCACCGCCGGGTGACGCAGAGCGACGCCCCACTCGGCCCAGGCCTGCTCGGCCGTCTCGCGGGCGACGCGTACGGCAGCCGGTTCGGCGGGCAGGGTGAGCACGTGCCGGTGGGGCAGGGCCGAGAGCCGTGCGGACATCACGTCTCCCGTCCGGCGACGCGGAAACCGACGACCGCATGTACCTGCTCCCGCAGGTGCCGGGCGGGACGGGGCAGGGCCAGGCCCCGCCGCGTCGGCGCCGGCCGGCCGGGCGGGCCGGCTTCCGGCAGCCACCGGGCTTCCGCGCCGGGGATCCAGGGCACGGGCGGGGAGGCGGAGGGGTCGCTCATCGCAGTGCTTCCTCGCTGGAGCTCCGGGGTTTCTGCGCGGGAAGGGCGCTCAGGAGGCCGGCCGCCTCCAGATGATCGCGGGCGGCGCGGATCGCCTCCGGGGTGGTGGCGTACTCCCCGCCTTCCTGGCGCAGCAGGTCCAGCGCGCCTACGGAGTCCAGCATCTTGCGCTGGTCGGGGCGTATCCCGGAGGCGACGACGACGATGCCGCGACGCCGCAGCTTCTCCACCGCGTCTTTCAGCATGAGCGCGCCGGTGGAGTCCATCATCGACACACGCGACATCCGCAGGATGACGACGCGTACGTCGGCGACGCCGGTCAGTTCCAGCAGGAAGCGGTGGGCGGCGGCGAAGAACACCGGTCCGTCGATGCGGTAGGCGACGATGTGCTCGGCGAGCAGTGCGTGTTCCTCGGCGCTGTGGTCACCGTCGTCGAGGGGGACCTGGTCGAAACGGGCCTGCTTGGCGACGGCGCGCAGGGCCAGGGCGCCCGCGACGAGGAGACCGAGGAGCACGGCGTACACGAGATCCAGGGCCAGCGTCGCCGCGGCGGTGAGGCCGAGTATGAGGGTGTCGGAACGGGTGGCCTTCGCCATGGCCCTCAGCGAGCCGACCTCCACCATGCGGATCGCGGTGGCCAGCAGAACGCCGGCGAGGGCGGCCAGCGGGATCTTCGAGACGAGGGGTGCCGCCGCGAAGACGATCACGGCGAGGACGGCGGAGTGGGTGAGGGCGGCGAGCCGGGAACCGGCGCCGGTGCGGACGTTGACCGCGGTGCGGGCGATCGCGCCGGTGGCCGGCACCCCTCCGAACAGCGGGGCGGCGATGTTCGCGAGGCCCTGGCCGAACAGCTCCCGGTCGGGGTCGTGCCTGCGCCCGACCGTCATGCCGTCGGCGACCGAGGCGGACAGCAGGGACTCCAGCGCGGCCAGCGCCGCGACCGCCACGGCGGGGGCGAGGAGGGTGTCGAGCGAACCGGGGTCGAGGAAGGACAGCGACGGCGCGGGCAGCCCCGTCGGCAGGTCGCCGATCGGCTTCGCCGCGTCCAGGTGGGCGGACCTGGCGACGACCGTCGCCGCGATCACGGCGAGGATCGAGGACGGCACGGCTGGCCGCCACCGGGCGCCCAGCAGCATGACCGCGGCCACTGCCACCGCGAAGCCGACCGCCGTCCAGTTCGGGTGCTTCGTGAACTCCTGGACGGCACGCCAGGTCACCACCAGCACGCGGTCGCCCTCGGGCTTGGGGACGCCGAGCGCGTTCGGGATCTGCTGCAGGCCGATCACACAGGCGATGCCGAGGGTGAAGCCCTCGACGACGGGGGCGGGCAGGTACCGCACGTACGTGCCGGCCCGCAGCGCGGCCAGGCCGACGAGCATGACGCCTGCCATCAGTCCCACGGTGAGCACCCCGGTGGGCCCGTAACGGCCGACGATCGGGACCAGGACGACGGTCATGGCGCCGGTCGGGCCGGACACCTGCAGCTCGGACCCGCCGAACACCGCGGCGAGCGCACCCGCGACCACCGCGGTCGCCAGTCCCGCTTCGGCCCCGAGGCCGGAGGAGACGCCGAAGCCGAGGGCGAGCGGCAGAGCGACGACCGCCACGGTGAGACCGGCGAGCAGGTCCCGGCGCGGGGCGCACCGGGCCGCGGCCAGGTCGGCGCGACCTGGCAGCAGCGACGCGATCCGGGCCCACACCCGGCTGGACGGTGTGGTCATCACGTGACGGCCTCGGCTTCCCGTGGTTCGGACGGCGGCTCACTGCGTCCCGCGGGCATCCCGGTCGGGATGCGCCGAGCGGCCTCGATGACGTCGGTGACGTCGCTGACGTCGGCGACATCGCCGGCCGGTTCGTGGACGGCGGCGCAGCCGTCGCGGGCCGACGTGGCGATCCCTACGGCCTGGTACGGCGGAACGGACACGATCCCTCGACTTCTTCTGCAAGCCCCCTTCGGGGCGGGCGCGCAAGGCTGTGGCCGCGGCCGACCGCAGACGCAACGTGCAAAGCATCCATGCAATTGCTAAATTTGGCAATTCCGCAGGCGATGTGACCGGGCCCCCGGTCCTCCTTCGTCAGCCTTCTTGCCGGGGCCCGCAGGGCCTCTCGACGATCGTGAGGTTCGCACCGGCCGCCGCTCTCACACACGGCTCGGAGCCTGCTCCGCCCCGGGCTGCCCGAGCCGGCGTGCCGCCTCCCACCGGGTGAGCATCACCAGTGCCGTGCCCAGCGCCAGGCCGGTGGCCGGCAGTACGGGGAACCGGCCGTCGGGTGCGAAGCCGCGCACGGCGAAGCGGCCCAGAGCGGCGGTGTTCATGGCGAGGCCGAGCCACAGCGGCCAGGCACGGCGCAGACCGGCATCCGGGCTGGTCCGCTCGTACAGCATGGCCAGCCCGCGTTCCAACGGCCTCAGCGCGTACACGACACCGGCCAGCACGACGCCGAGCACCATCAGCCACGGCACCCGCAACCCCCACCAGGCCGCGGAACCGAGCGTCGGCTCGGGTGCGAGGCCGGTCAGGTAGAACGCGGCGGCGACCGCCGGCACGGGCAGCATGTGCCACAGGTACAGCGTCATGCTGGCCACCCCCACGGGGCGCACCAGCCGCCACACCCGCTCCCGGCCGAGCAGCCGTCGTACCGGCGGGGCCACGAGGAGGCACAGGCCGACCTGGGCCACCACCCACGCCAGCATCGCCGCCGACGGCGGGTTGGTGTTGCTGGGGTTCTGCCCGGTCACCAGGATCAGGCTGACCGGGAACGGCCCGAGGGTCACGAGCGCGGCGAAGGCCAGTCCGCCGCCCGCCGCCATGGTGAGCGGCACGAGCCGCCGCCCGGTGAGCAGTCCGTCACGCCAGCAGAAGCCCAACTGGTAGGCCACACCCCACACGAGCACGTGGTCGAGCAGTCCGACGTACGGCGCGTGCACCGTCACCACGAGTGCGTCGACCGCCAGGGCGACACCCCCCACCGTCACGGGGACGAGGAGCCCCCGGCGTCGGTGGGCCGCGTGCAGGGCCGGCGTCAGGGCGCTGAGCAGCAGATACACGGGCAGGAACCAGAACTGCATCGCCATCGCCCACCCCACCAGCGCAAGCGTGTCCGCGTCGACGCCGGCCACCGAACACACACCGGTGGCGAGCAGCACCGAGCCGCTGTAGACACCCGTCGGAAGCAGCAGCCGTAGCGCCCGCCGTCCCAGCCACCCGGAGGCCGTGGCCCCCGCAGCCCGGGCACGCGACCAGGAACCGCTCGCGGCATGGCCCCCGGCCAGGAAGAACAGCGGCATGATCTGGAAGAGGAGGGTCAACCACTGGGTCCAGGGAACGGTCGCCAGCAGCTCCGGAGCGGTGATCCGCCCACCGGGCTCCCGGACCAGGGCGGTGATCATCCAGTGGCCGAGCACCACCAGCACGATCGCCCATGCGCGCAGGAAGTCGACGTAGCGGTCTCTGCTCATGGGCCACCATGCTGCCCCGGCTCCCGGCGCCGTCGCGGCGAGAAGCCCATGCCGCAACCATTCCGTGCCCGGTACGGCACCGTCCGCACCGGCACCGTCCGCACGGCACCGTGAGCCGGAGGCCGGCGGAGGCCGGTGGGGGCCGGTCAGGCGTGGGCCCGCCCGTACGCCCGTGCGCCCGTCGCCCGCGGCAGCGGCTGCCCGGATCGCGGAGCGATCCCCGCGCGAGGCGGCGCTCGGGAAGTAATTCGCTGGCGAAGGCTGCCCGTCACGTCTAAGGTCATCAGTGTTCGCGCGGCAACTGGTCGAGTTGTCGCGGGTGTTCGGCATGGTCGAGGAGGTGTGACCGATGGCTGTCTCTGTGATGGGCGCTGCCCGCATCCGGACGTTCGTCAAGTACACCTCCGTGGTCCACGGCTGATCCGACACCTTTCTTCTCCGCGCGCGTACGCGGAAGCCGGGGCCACCCTTGTGAAGGGTCACCCTTGATCTCCAGCTCAGCTTTCGCCTCCCTCGTTCCCTACGGCTGGGACGAGGCCTGGTCCGACGATTTCGCGCCCCACGCGTCCGAGGGCCTGCTGCCCGGCCGCGTCATCCGGGTCGACCGCGGCCAGTGCGACGTCGTCACCGCCGACGGGCCGGTGCGGGCCGACACCGCCTTCGTCACCCCGCACGACCCGCTGCGGGTCGTGTGCACCGGCGACTGGGTCGCCGTCGACCCCGGCGGCAACCCGCGTTACGTACGGACGTATCTGCCGCGCCGCACCGCCTTCGTACGCTCCACCAGCTCCAAGCGGTCCGAGGGGCAGATCCTCGCCGCCAACGTCGACCACGCGGTGATCGCCGTCTCACTGGCCGTCGAACTCGACCTCGGCCGCGTCGAGCGGTTCCTGGCCCTCGCCTGGGAGTCCGGCGCCCAGCCCGTGGTCGTGCTGACCAAGGCCGATCTGGTGCCGGATCCGGTGGCGCTGTCGTATCTCGTGCAGGACGTGGAGACGACGGCGCCGGGCGTACCGGTGCTCACCGTCAGCGCGCTGCACGGCGAGGGGCTCGACGTACTCGTCGCCACGGTCGGCGGCGGTACGTCCGTGCTGCTCGGCCAGTCCGGCGCCGGCAAGTCGACGCTGGCCAACGCGCTGCTCGGCGAGGACGTCATGGACGTCCGGGCCGCGCGGGACGTGGACGGCAAGGGGCGCCACACCACCACCACGCGCAACCTGCTCGCGCTGCCCGGCGGGGGCGTGCTGATCGACACCCCGGGACTGCGGGGAGTGGGGCTGTTCGACGCCGAGGCGGGCGTCGGACAGGTGTTCACCGAGATCCAGGACCTGGCCGGGGGATGCCGGTTCCAGGACTGCGCGCACGAGAGCGAACCGGGGTGTGCGGTGCTGGCCGCCGTCGACTCCGGGGAACTGCCGGTGCGTCGGCTGGAGAGCTACCGCAAGCTGATGCGGGAGAACCAGTGGATCGTCGCCAAGAGCGATGCGCGGGTCCGTGCGGAGCTTCGGCGGGACTGGAAACTGAAGGGCGCCGCCGGCAAGGCCGCGATGGAGGCCAAGCGGAGGGGGTGGCGGTAAGGGGCCGGAGCTGTCGTCGCCGGGCCTGAGGGCTGCCGCCCCCGGGCCCGCGCTTCGGCCTGAACGGTCTCGCCCTCGATCTCCGGACGGGCCGAGCCTCGTCCGGCCGGGGGCGTCAGGCTCATGTCCGTTTTCCGCCAGCCGCGGCCCCGGACCTCGCCCACACTGAACGGCATGAGGGACGAGGACACCAGGTACGAAGCCGTCCGCAGCCGGGACGCGCGGTTCGACGGCGAGTTCTTCTTCGCCGTCGAGACGACCGGGATCTACTGCCGTCCCAGCTGCCCGGCGGTGACGCCGAAACGGCGCAACGTGCGGTTCTTCGCCACGGCCGCCGCCGCGCAGGGAGCCGGGTTCCGGGCCTGCCGGCGGTGTCGGCCGGACGCCGTGCCCGGGTCCGCCGAGTGGAACGTGCGCGCCGACGTCGTGGGCCGGGCGGTGCGGCTGATCGGTGACGGAGTCGTCGACCGGGAGGGCGTCGCAGGGCTCGCCGCGCGGCTGGGGTACAGCGCCCGGCAGGTCCAACGGCAACTCACCGCCGAGCTGGGCGCCGGCCCGGTCGCCCTGGCCCGCGCCCAACGGGCGCACACCGCGCGCGTGCTGCTGCAGACCACCGGGCTGCCGGTCACCGAGATCGCGTTCGCGGCCGGTTTCGCCAGTGTGCGGCAGTTCAACGACACGATCCGCGCGGTGTACGCCGCCACACCGAGCGAACTGCGGGCCGCCGCGCCCGGGGGACCGGCCCGGGGCCGCCGGACCGCCACCCCCGGCGCCGGGATCCCGCTGCGGCTCGCCTACCGGGGGCCGTACCGGTCCGGTGCCGTCTTCGACCTGCTGCAGAGCGAGGCCGTACCCGGTGTCGAGGAGGTGAGCGGCCCGCCCGGCCGCCGCACCCACCGGCGCACGCTGCGGCTGCCGTACGGCACCGGCATCGCCGCCGTGGAGGAGCGCACCGGCGCACCGAGGACGGCACCGGCCGCCCACCCGGGCGGCTGGCTCGACGTCCGGCTGCACCTCACCGACCTGCGGGACCTGACGACCGCCGTGCAGCGGCTGCGGCGGCTGTTCGACCTGGACGCCGACCCGTACGCGGTCGACGAGCGGCTCGGCGCCGACCCGGGGCTCGCCCCGCTGGTCGCCGCCCGGCCGGGCCTGCGCTCGCCCGGCACCGCCGACCCGGCCGAGCTCGCCGTGCGGGCGCTGGTCGGGCGGGCGGAGGCCGAGCGTCTGGTCCTGCGGTACGGCAAGGCGCTGGACGCCCCCTGCGGCAGCCTCACCCATCTCTTCCCCGAGCCCGGCGTACTCGCCGAGGCCGAGCCGCGCGGCACCCTGGGCGCGCTGACCGCCGCGCTCGCCGACGGCAGCCTGCGGCTGGACCCGGGCGCCGACCGGGAGGCCACCGCGGCAGCGCTGCTCGCCCTGCCCGGCATGGACCCGGCGGTCGTCGCCACCATCCGCGCCCGCGCGCTGGGCGACCCCGACGTGTCCCCGCCCGGCACCGCCCTCCCCGACGACTGGCGGCCCTGGCGGTCGTACGCCGTCCGGCACCTGGCCGTGGCGGGGGAGCGGGGGCCCTAGACAGGCACCGCCGTTCTCATCCGGTTCATCTGGATCATCCGGTGGGACCGGACGACACGTCTGCTCCTCCAGCCCCCGGCCGTGGATCCGCAGCGGATGGATGCGGATCACCTCCTCGCTGAACCGAGGGCCCAAGTCGTGGGGGCGGCTGAGGAGTTCGGCTTCGCCGCGGATGTCGACGCCGCGGACCCGCCAGGGGCCGAGGCTGACGATGTCGACGACGAGGGCGACCTCGGGGTTCCGCTGCAGGTCGCGCCACGTGTTGCTGCGGCCCGTCGCGTGAGCGCCGATCAGGATCGTGCCGTCGTCCTGCGGGAAGAAGCCCACGGGGTTCGCCTGCGGTTGACCGTGGGGGTCGACGGTGGCCGGCCGCCCCAGCCGCCGTGATCGGAGACAGGCGCGCTCGGCCGCGCTGAATCCGGTCATGCCGCCGGCCGAACACGCCGGCCGGCCCGTCGCACCGGTTCTCCGGCCCAGGACCGCGGTGCCCCTCGGCGCTCGGCCGTGCGGGTGGGGTCGCGGTGATGCTCCGTCAGTACGTGTACCGCGTGTGGCACGGTCGCCTCCGGCACAACGGTGGGAAGGGCGGGCGCGGGCATGGTCAAGGGCGGGCGGGTCCTCGCGGCGGCTGTCGTCACGCTGATGGGCACGGCGAGCGCGGCGGCCGGGACCGGTTCCGTCCCTCCCCGGGACCTCGCCGTCCGGCGCGCCTGGACCGGCAGCTGGGAGGCGGCGCCCACCGGCACCGGGGCCGCGCTGCCCGGTGCCGCGATCCGCAACGTGGTGCACGTCAGCGTCGGCGGGCGGGTTCTGCGGGTCCGGGTGAGCAACCGGCTCGGCACCGCCGCGCTGACGCTCGGCGCGGTCACGGTCGCCCTGCGGCGGGCGGAGGGCCCGGACGCCGTACCCGGCTCGATGCGCACCGCCACCTTCCACGGCGCCCGCGCGGTCACCGTCCCGCCGGGCCTGGACCTGGTCACCGACCCGGTACGGCTGACCGTACCGGCCGCCGCCGACCTGCTCGTCACCGTCCGCCCCACCGCCACGGGCCCCGCCACCTACCACCGCACCGCCCTGCAGACCGGCTACATCGCTCCCGGCGGTGACGGCGACGACGACGGCGTGGCCGCCGACGAGGACGGCAGCGCGTACACCGTCACCACCGGCCACTGGTACTACGTCACCGGCGTCGACGTCCGCGGCCCGGCCGCCGGCAGCGTCGTCGCGTTCGGCGACTCCCTCACCGACGGCACCGGCACCACCCCCGACACCAACCACCGCTGGCCCGACCTGCTCGCCGGGCGCCTCCGCGCGCTGCCCCCGTCCCGCCGCCCGGGAGTCCTCAACGCCGGGATCGCCGGCAACCGGCTGCTGCTCGACGGCACGGGGCCGAGCGCCCTGGCCCGGCTGGACGCCGATGCCCTGTCGCGGGCCGGGGCGCGGACGCTGATCCTGCTGGAGGGCATCAACGACATCATCAGAGGCACCCCCGGCGCCGGTGACGTCCGGGCCTTCGAGGAGGCCTACCGGACGATCGTGGCCCGCGCGCACGCCCGCGGGATCCGGGTGGTGGGGGCCACCCTCACTCCGTACGGCGGTCATCCGGCCTTCAGCGCGGCGCGGGAGGCGGTACGGGAGCAGGTCAACGCCTTCATCCGGACGAGCGGCGCCTTCGACGCCGTGGCCGACTTCGACGCGGCCGTCCGCGATCCGGGCCGGCCGCATCGGATCCTGCCCGCCTACGACTCCGGGGACCACCTCCACTTCGACGACGCGGGCGCACGGGTGCTGGCCGGCACGGTCGACCTCGCGGGCCTGGTGCGACGGCCCGCGAGCAGGTCCCGTTCGTAGTCGCACGGCGCTTCCGGCGCCGGCGGTCCATCGCCCCTCCCTTCATCAACTCCCGCCCCGCGTACGGCCGTTCGATGGTTCACCCGAGGCATCGTTCAAGGCTGGAAGCCGTACCGGATTTTCCGGATGCCCCGTTTTCATACGGGCCGGGCGGTGGACAATTGGGGGCATGAACCAGCAGGGGGGCAGGCCGATCCGTCACGAGGACGACTGGTGGCGGCAGTTGTACGACGAGTCCACCCCGGACACGGGTCCCACGGCCGCGGCCGATTCCCTGGACGACCGGTTCGCCTCGGCGGCCGGAACGGTCGGCGGCCCGCCGGGCGGAACCGGTCTCCAGGGGGAGCGCACGGACGGAGGTCCCGGCGGACTCGACGAGAACCCCGGTGCCCGGCCCGCGGCGGCGACCGCGCCACCGGAGGCACTCCACGAGAACGCGGTCCCACCGCAGCGCCCCTCGTGGGACCCGCCCCCCGCCGCACCACCCGCCCCCGCGAGTCCGCCGCCCGGCCCGAAGCCTCCCGGGTTCACGGAGGCACCGCACGAGGAAGGCCCGGCGGCGACCGGGTCCCGCGCCCCCGTCGAACCGCCGCCACCGCCCTCGGCGCCACCGGAGCCCGCCGTGCTCCCCTCCGCCCCGGGGGGCACAGTGGAAGTCCCCGGGGGCCTTCACCCCGCGACCCCCGTCGGTCTCCCCGCCCAGCCGCCGCCCCCCGCCGGCGTCGACTACGTCGGCTCGGGGCCGCCGACCTACGACCCGGAACCCACCGCGCTGCCCGCCGCCGACCCGGAGGAACTGGCCGAACTGGTCGCGGACACCGTGCTGGACGGTGCGCGCCACGGGGCCTGCACGCTGCGGGCCGCGTCCGTGCGCGGGGACTCCGCGCGCTTCCGGGGCGAGCCGCGCCGCGACTCGCTGCTGACCGCGCGCTTCGGCAGTGGGGAACAGGCCCTGGTCCTGGTGGCGATGGCGACCGGGGCACGCGCCACGCCGGGCGCGCACCGGGCGGCGGCCGAGGTCTGCCGGTGGATCGGGCGGGCCGTGGGACGCAGTCACGCACGGCTGGCCGAGGACATCCGGGCCGGCCGGCGCGGTGACCTCAAGTCCGGTCTGCACCGGCTCACCGACCGCAGTCTCGGCAGACTCCGCGCCAGCGCCACGGAGCAGGGCGTCGACCCGGAGGAGTACGCGGCCACGCTGCGCTGTCTGCTGCTGCCCGCCCATCCCGACTGCTGTACGCGCGTGTTCTTCGGCGTCGGCGGGGGCGGCCTGTTCCGGCTGCGCGACGGCCAATGGCAGGACATGGAGCCGCAGGTCTCCGCCGCCGCCGAGGCCGGCGAGCCCGTCGTCGGTTTCGGCTCGCCACCGGCCGAGACGCCGGAGGGCGACCGGCTCACCATGGACCTCGGCATACCGACACCGCCGAGCCCCTTCGAACCGGCCCCGCAGCCGCCCCGCGAACCCTTCCGGTTCCGCGCCTCCGTCGCCCGGCCGGGTGACGCGCTGCTGATGTGCACCGAGGGCCTCGCCGACCCACTGCGCGGCGAGGCCGCCCTCTGCGCCTATCTGGCACGACGCTGGTCCGGGAACGCCGCGCCCGGCCTCGCGGCGTTCCTCGCGGACACCCAGGTACGGGTGAAGGGCTACGCCGACGACCGCACGGTGGCCGCGGTGTGGGAGGCGTGACCGGCGCCGTCCCGGACCGGGCACCCCGGCGAGCGGTGGATTCCGGCCAGATTCGGCGGGCCGGCCGCGGTCACCGGGACGGGAAGCGGGTGCCCGACTCCGGCGTGCCGGGGCGCCCGTGACGTACTGGAGGGGCACGTTCGCCCGGAACGCGTTCGCCCCGGTGCTCGAGCCGCGCCTGAGCCGCGGTGCACCCGTGGCTGAACCGCTGGTCGTCAGGGACACGACATGACTGCCCATCCGCTCATGGGGCATGGATCCCCGTGAACGTGTTCGACCAGGAGGGGCAACGGCAACGGCGTGCGGGCGGGGGACATGAAGAGTCAGGCACGAGGGGGCGGTCCCGTGACCATCGGGGCCTCCTCGGCGAGGCAGGCGGGGGAAGATGCCGACGACACGGAACGGACGCGACCGCCCCAACTGAGGCGGAGACTGGGACGGGCGGATCTGCGGGCGGTGCCCGAGGTCCGCAGGGCGTTGCGCGAACTCCTCACCCACTGGGGGAAGCCGGGGCGCTCCGAGGTGGCCGAACTGCTCACCAGCGAACTCGTCACCAACGCGCTCGTGCACACCGACCACGAGGCCGTGCTGACGGCCGTGGTCGGACCGCACGGACTGCGTGTGGAGGTACGGGACTTCGTCGCCCGCAGGCCCCGCCTGTGCATGCCGGACGCCGACGACGGCACGCATGGCCGGGGCCTGCTCCTGGTGCAGTCCCTCGCGGACGCGTGGGGCGTACGGGCCCACGGGGTGGGGAAGGCGGTGTGGTTCGAACTCGACGCGGAGGCCGCGTGAACGGCACCGGGTCCTGAACGGGGCGGGGGCGTGACCCTGAAGGTCACGCCCCCGCCCCGGGTGTCCGGCTCCTGGTGGCTAGCCGAACTGCTGCTCGAGGTCCTTGAGCTTGCGCTCCAGGGAGTCGAGGCGGGGCAGGGCCATGGTGTCGTCCTCCGCGGTCAGGTCCACCGTCAGGGCGTCAGCCCCTTTGCGGACCGGCTGGAGGGACGGCCGTGAGCGTACGGGCAGCGGCTCCGGCGTGGATATGGCAGGCTCCGCGGTGACCTGGACGTCGGTGCGCTCCAGCGTGGCCTGGGTCTCCACCTGACGGCCGCCCCCGCGGCCGGCGAAGCCCCGGTGGCCGCGGCTGATCGCCTTGAGCTGGGCGCGCTCGACCCGCTGCTGGTCGCGGCGGCGACGGCGCGTCTCCTCCTTCTGGCGCTTGTCCTCGCGCACCTCCTCGACCGCCTCGTCCAGGCTGCGCACGCCCTCCAGGAGCATCAGCGACCAGGCCCTGTAGGTCTCACGGGGTGCCCGCATCCAGCGGACGACACGGATCTGCGGCAGCGGACGGGGCACGAGACCCTGCTCGCGCAGCGCGGCCCGGCGGGTCTGCTTCAGGGCGCGGTCGAAGAGCACCGCCGCCGACAGCGACATACCGGAGAAGAACTGCGGGGCGCCCGCGTGGCCGACGCCCCTGGGGGCGTGCACCCAGTTGAACCAGGCGGCGGCGCCGGCGAAGGTCCATACGAGTATGCGGGAGCCGAGTGCCGCGTCACCGTGGCTGGCCTCGCGCACCGCGAGCACGGAGCAGAACATCGCCGCGCCGTCCAGGCCGAACGGGACCAGGTACTCCCAGCCGCCGGTCAGGCCGAGGTTCTGCTGGCCGAAGCCCACCAGGCCGTGGAAGGAGAGGGCGGCGGCGACCGCCGCACAGCAGAACAGAAGGACGTAGGAAGCCGTGCCGTATATGGCTTCCTTGCGCCTGCGGCGCTCCTCGCTGCGCTCCCACGAGTCGTCCGCGCTCGCGTTCTCCCCGGAGGAGCGCTTGCCGCGCGCGAGCACCGCCACCGCCGCCAGCATGCCCAGGAGCAGTACGGCGCCGGGTAGCAGCCAGTTCAGCGATATGTCGGTCAGTCTCATCTGGGGTCCCTTGCATTGGGATAGGGCGTAACGCCCGCCATAGTGGCCCAACCCCACCGGCCCTCAGGGGGTTTCGGGGCAAGAGGCCGCCAAGGAAGCGCAAGGGGATGCCCAGGACGGCGTTCTGCTCGAACTGCCGCTTGAGGGGCGGGAGTTGAGTTCGAATAAGAGTACCCGTACGGATGGTTCCGCGGAAAGTTCCCGCGACGGGTGAGGAATGTGTGAATCACCTGTCCGTGTGCGGGGCGTGCGCCGGATCCCGGTGGGTGCTCCGACCGCGGTGATCCTAGTGCAGAGCGCTGCCGCCCCCGCTCCGAGGGTGCCTCGAGCGGTGACGCCGGGCAGCGGCGGTTCCGGCTCCCGCACGGCCCGCTCCCTCGCCGAGCAGGTGGGCGACGTACCGCAGTCGCAGCGCCGCCGTCAGGGAAGGCTCACCTCACCGGGTCGGTGTGGAAGTTTGAACTGTCGCTCCGTGCGCCTAAGGTGCTTGACGGACGAGTAACAACCCGCCGTAATGACCACAAGTGCCGACAAGCCGGAGGAGGACCCCGTGGAGCAGGGCGCGCAGGGCTCCGGCGACCCGGGCGTGCCCGACCTTCGGTCCGGGGCCCGGGTGCCCCGGCAGCCCCGGGCGCGGGACGTGGACCGGCAGCGCGAGAACCCGCGTCCCCCGGTCGCGCGCGGCGGGCACACGCAAGGTGAACCGTCCCTCCCGCGGTCCCGCTCGGTGGTGCAGCGGTCCTCGGTGCGCGGCCAGATCCTCGACGCCCTGCGCCACGCGCTGGTGGCGGGAGACCTGAAGCCCGGCGAGGTGTACTCCGCGCCGGCGCTCGGGGAGCGGTTCGGGGTCTCCGCGACGCCCGTGCGGGAGGCCATGCAGCAGCTGACCCTGGAGGGCGCGGTGGAGGTCGTGCCCAACCGCGGTTTCCGGGTGGCGGTGCGGGGCGCGCGGGAACTGGCCGAACTGGCCGAGGTACGGGCACTGATCGAGGTGCCGGTGATGATGCGGCTCGCCCGCACGGTGCCCGCCGAACGCTGGGCCGAGCTCAGGCCGCTGGCCGAGGAGACGGCCCGCGCGGCCTCCTCGGGGTGCCCGGCGACGTACGCCGAGTCCGACCGGGCCTTCCACCGGGCGGTACTGGGCCTGTCCGGGAACGAGCAGCTCGTGCAGATCGCGGAGGACCTGCACCGGCGGGCGCAGTGGCCCCTCGTCGGCGGTCCCGTGCGGCAGGGCCCCGCCGACCTCGTCGCGGACGCGGCCGAGCACACGGCCTTGCTGGACGCGCTGATCGCGGAGGACCTGGCGACGGTGCGGGCCCTGGTGGGGGAGCACTTCGCGGGCGCGACCCGAGGAGCACATGGCCCGTTCGGGGCCGAGCGGGGTCAAGCGGCGCAGCCCCCGGCGGGGTGAGGGGGCGGAGCCCCGCGGGGGTCCAGGGGCTCGGCCTAGTGCTGCGACCGGAAAGGTTTGCCGGGAAGCTCGCGGCGTCCGGTGCGGTGCCTCGCAAGGCGGAGCATCACCCGCGTACTGGATGTACTCG
>NZ_JBSFIK010000049.1:0-67113 GCF_053597535.1 Streptomyces sp. NPDC001348
GGCGGCGTCCTGTGGGGCGCGGGCGTGACCCTGCTCGGCTCCTGGCTGGGCAACGTCGGCTTCGTCAACAAGCACATCGAGCTGATCCTCATCCTAATCGTGCTCGTCTCGGTGATCCCGATCGCCATCGAGTTCCTCCGGGCCCGCTCCAAGGCCGGGAACGCCCCGCCCGCCGAGCCGGCCCGGCAGCAGCCCCCCGTCATGGACGACGCGACGACCCGGCTGCGCCGCATCGAGCCGGACCAGCAGTACGACCCCTACCAGCAGGAGCAGCAGGGCTGGAACCAGGGCTACGACGACCAGTACTACGACCAGCAGCGGCACGGGCAGCAGCAGCACCCGCAGCAGTACGAGCAGCAGCAGTACGACCAGCAGCACCCGCAGCAGTACGAGCAGCAGCAGTACGACCAGCAGCAGTACCCTCACCAGTACGACCAGCAGCAGTACCCGCAGGACTACAACCAGGGCAACTACCGCCAGTAGGGCCTCAGAAGCCCCTGGTCCGCTTGGCCGCGCGCCGCCCCTCCGCGGAGCCGAACCGCAGGAACAGGCGGGAGATCTCCGCTCCCAGGTTCACCCCGATCGCGATGGCCATGGCGAGCGACGCCGCCTTGGCCAGCGACACCAGGCCCTTGTCCATGTGGTTCTGGGCCATCGCCAGCAGCCCGAAGTAGGTGGCCGAACCCGGCAGCAGTGGCCCGATCGCCGCTGTCGTGTACGGCAGGGCGGAGGCGAACCGGTACCGGGACAGCAGCTGCCCGAACAGGCCGACCAGGCCCGCCGCCACGGCCGTGGAGGCCACCGGTGAGATGTCGCCGGCGTAGCGCATCGCCCCGTACACCGACCAGGCGATCCCGCCGTTGAGGGTCACGGCCAGCACGGTGGACCGTTCCTGCTGGAGCAGCACGGCGAAGGTCAGCGACAGCAGCATCGACGCGGCGATCTCCAGCACCGGGCGTTGGGCGAGGCTCGGCGACGCGTCCGGATTGAGCTTGGCGCCGAACTTCACTCCGAAGTACAGCACCACCAGCACGCCGGTGACGATGCCCACGAAGAAGTACATGACCTCCAGCAGCCGTGCGGAGGCCGTGATGTAGAACCCGGTCAGCCCGTCCTGCACGCCCGCCACCAGCGCCCGCCCGGGCAGCAGCGCGAACAGCCCACCGGTGATGACCGCGGAGGCCACCACGTCGACGTGGGTCGCCGTGAGCGTCACGCCGATCGCCGCGGGCGGCATAGCGGCCACCGTGAACTGGTAGAACTCCGGCAGTCCGCGTCCCGCGCACAGCCACGCCAGCCGGTCGCCGAGCATCGCGCCCAGCGCCGCCAGCACGAACACGATCACGTCGCCGCCGACCAGCAGGGAGGCCGCGCCCGCCAGCCCCCCCGCGGCCAGGGTGAGCGCCCAGCCGGGGTACGGGTGCCGGTTCCGGCGGATCTCGGCGAGACGCCGGTAGGCCTCCTCCAGCGAGATGCTGGTCTCGGGGTCGGTCAGGTCGTCCACGAGCCGGAAGACCGCCGCGAGCCGCGTGTAGTCGGTGCCCCGGCGCCGCACCGTCCGGGACGCGGTGACCGGGTCGTCCACCAGGGACGGCTGGTGCGAGATGGAGAGCAGAGTGAACGTGACGTTCGGCTCGCACCGGTCCAGCCCGTAACTGCGGCACACCGCGAACATCGCGGCCTCCACGTCCTCGGCGTTCTCACCGCCCGCGAGCAGCAGCTCACCGATACGCAGGGTCAGGTCGAGCACGCGCGGAACCGCCGGGCCGCCCTCGTCCACCTTCTGCACCAGCTCCGGCGCGGGCCGCTCCGCCACCGGCATGCGCAGCATCGTGCGCATCCGGTCCTGCCAGGGTGCGTCCTTGACCAGGCTGACCGCCGGTATCCCGTTCGGCGGGGTGAAGGCGGGCGGCGTCTGGGCGCTGTAGGTGCTGGGCGGGCTGAACGCCGAACCCTCCGGGTCGGGACCCGGCGGCTGCGGCGTGCCCAGCCCCCGCGGCACGGCGAACTCGGAGGTGGTCTCGGACTCGTCACCCGTCCTGGACAGGGCGAGCCCGGCCGGGATGGCGAACTCGGACGTCATCTCCGGGTCGTACGAGCTCCTCGCCTCGTCCGAACGAGGCTTGCGTTCCTCCGCCTCCGTCACTCCTGCTGTCTCCCTGGACGACCGTCTGCGTAAGCCAGTATGCGCATGACCACGCGAGCGGGCCGCGGCACCCCATCGGGTTGCCGCGGCCCGCGATCATCAAACCGTCAGGTCGGTCAGTGGCCGCCCTGTTCCTTGAAGCGCTTGTAGGACCGCTCGATCTCCACCTCGGCGTCCGTACGCCCCACCCAGTTGGCACCCTCGACCGACTTGCCGGGCTCCAGGTCCTTGTAGACCTCGAAGAAGTGCTGGATCTCCAGGCGGTCGAACTCGGACACGTGGTGGATGTCACGCAGGTGCTCCACACGCGGGTCGGTGGCCGGCACGCACAGCAGCTTGTCGTCGCCGCCCGCCTCGTCCGTCATCCGGAACATGCCGATCGCACGGCACCGGATCAGACAGCCCGGGAAGGTCGGCTCGTCGAGGATGACCAGCGCGTCCAGCGGGTCGCCGTCCTCGCCGAGGGTGTTCTCGACGAAGCCGTAGTCGGTCGGGTAGGCGGTCGAGGTGAAGAGACGACGGTCCAGGCGGATCCGACCGGTCTCGTGGTCCACCTCGTACTTGTTCCGCGAACCCTTCGGGATCTCGATCGTGACGTCGAACTCCACCGGTGGCTCCTCCATGATCAGCACATAGTTCTGGTGGTTAAGTGTCCCTCACGCAGGTGTGTGATCGCGAAAGGGGCTGGTGGTAGTGCCAGAGCTGAGGCCTTGGCGAGCCGCGAGACCGCATGTGGAGCGGTTCGCGAACGCCGTACGACCGCTACTGGCACAGGCCGCGACAGCCACGAAACCGCGGGTCGCGCGGGTGACGCGGGCCGTCGGACCACGGCTCGCGGCGCTCGTACGACCCCCTCGTCCGCGGCCCGTCACGACCTTGCAGTACATCGTGTGCGCCGCCGTCGCCGGACTGGCACTGGCTTGCGGCGCGGTGACCGCGGCCGGCCCCTGGGACGCCGACGGTCAGCGTACGGCCGAGCGGCACCGGGCGGCCGCCCTGGAGCGGTCAGGTGGCACAGATCACGGCGGCGGCTCCGGCCGGACCGGCGACGGCCCGCGCCCCGCGCCGAGCGCCGCGTCCGTCCTGACGGGCCTCGGGAGCGCCACTGCCACCGTGAAGTCGGCGCCCGCCGGGAAGGCCCTCACGGGCGTCCTGAAGCCCCTGCTGGACTCCTCGGCCCTCGGCCGGGACCCCACCGCGGCCGTCGTCGACGTGGCCTCCGGCCGGCGCCTGTACGCCGCCGGCGCGGGCAGGGCCATGACCCCCGCCTCCACCACCAAGATCGCCACCGCCGTCGCCGCCCTGTCCGCACTCGGCGCAGACCACCGCCTCACCACCCGCGCCGCCTTCGAACCGGACACCGGGGAGCTCGTCCTGGTGGGCGGCGGCGACCCCACCCTCACCGCCCACGACGAGGCCGAGGGAGGCTGGGCCAGCCTGCGCACACTGGCCCGGAACACCGCCGCCGCGCTGGACAGGCGCGGAGTCCGCAAGGTCACCCTCTCCTACGACACCACCCTCTACGCGGGCCCCGCACTGCACCCCATCGGCGTGAACGACAACCTCGCCCCCGTCAGCGCCCTGATGGCCGACGAGGGCCGCACCGACGACTCCGCCCGCGGCCCGGTGACCCGGGTGACCGACCCGGCGGCCGACGCGGCCCGCAAGTTCGCGGCGTTCCTGGCCGACGCCGGGATCAGGACGACGTCCCCCGGCCCGTCCAAGGCGACCGGTCGCGCGAACACCCTGGCCACCGTCTCCTCGCCGCCGCTGTCCGCGCTGGTCGAGCGCATGCTGACCAACAGCGACAACGACATCGCCGAGGCCCTGGCCCGGCAGACCGCCCTCGCGACCGGCAAACGCCCGACCTTCGACGGCGGCGCGGCGGCGATCGCCGCCCGGCTGCGCACGCTCGGCCTGCCGGTCACCGGCGCGGTCTTCCACGACGGCAGCGGACTGAACCGCGACGACCGGCTGACGGCGGACCTTCTCACGGCCCTGCTCGTCGAGGCAGGGTCCCCCTCGCACCCCGAACTCCGGCCCGTCCTCACCGGTCTCCCCGTCGCGGGCTTCACCGGCACCCTGGCCGGCCGCTACACGGACGGAGCCGCCGGCCTGGTCCGCGCCAAGACGGGCACGCTGACCGGCGTCAACACCCTGGCGGGCACCGTGGTCGACCGGGACGGCCGCCTCCTGGCCTTCGCCTTCCTCACCTCCGACACGACGGACCCGGACCAGGCCCAGAAGACCCTGGACCGCACGGCTTCGGCTCTGGCGAGCTGCGGCTGCGGCTAGTCCCGGCGCCCATCGCGCCCCAGCCCTTGCCGACCTCGAGCACCCCGGGCTCCCGACAGCTCCCCGCGGCCCTGCCGATCCCCGACGCCCTGCCCCCAGCGGCAGCGCTAACGTACGGTTGACACATGACGAGCATCGGTGCCTCTTCAGGGATGGTCGACTGGAACCTCGCGGTGGCGACCGCGACCCGGCTCGTACGGCCGGGCCCCGACGTCAGCCGCGACGAGGCACGGGCCGTCGTCGCGGAGTTGCGCCGCCACGCCAAAGCCTCGGAGGAACACGTCCGGGGCTTCACTCGTATGGAGACCGACGAGGGCCATGACACGCCCGTCCTGGTCGTCGACCGCCCGGGCTGGGTCCGGGCCAACGTCGCCGGGTTCCGGGAGATCCTCAAGCCGCTGCTGGAGAAGATGCAGGAGCGGCGCGGCAACACTCCCGGCGGTGCGGTCCTCGGCACCGTCGGCGGCAAGGTGACCGGCGTGGAACTGGGCATGCTGCTGTCCTTCCTCGCCTCCCGGGTCCTCGGCCAGTACGAGACCTTCGCCCCCGCCACCCGCGACCTCCCGGCGGGCGGCTCCCCGGGGTCGCCGAACGGCGGCGGCCGGCTGCTGCTGGTCGCGCCGAACATCGTCCACGTGGAGCGTGAACTCGACGTCGAGCCCCACGACTTCCGTCTGTGGGTGTGCCTGCACGAGGAGACGCACCGCACGCAGTTCACCGCCGTGCCCTGGCTGCGCGACCACCTCGAGGGTGAAATCCAGTCTTTCCTGGCGGAGACCGACGTCGACCCGATGACCGTCCTGGAACGCGTCCGGGAAGCCGCGCAGTCGCTCGCCGGGGGCCGCCCCGAGGGCGAGGAGGACGACGGCGGCCGGTCCTTCGTGGAACTGGTGCAGTCCCCGGCCCAGCGCGAGATCCTGGGCCGGCTCACCGCCGTGATGTCGCTTCTGGAGGGCCACGCCGACTTCGTGATGGACGGGGTCGGCCCGCAGGTCGTACCGACCGTCGCGGAGATCCGCGAGAAGTTCCAGCAGCGCCGCGCCAAGGGCGCCTCCCGCCTCGACGTCGCCCTGCGCAAGCTGCTGGGCCTGGACGCCAAGCTCCGGCAGTACCGGGACGGCGAACGCTTCGTGCGGGCCGTCGTCGACCAGGTCGGCATGGACGGCTTCAACCGGGTGTGGACCTCCCCGAACACCCTCCCCACCAAGGCGGAGATCGCCAAACCGGCGGACTGGGTCGCGCGGGTGCACCGCAAGGCCGAGTCGTGAAACCGGCGGGGAAGTCGTGAAGCAAATCCGGCCGACGGCAGGCGAACGCCCCTCTTATCACCCGTCCGAGGGACCGTGAGCCATGCGTAGGCGTGCAATGCTCGGGGAACGGCCCGCTTCTGTCACCATCTACACACTCTGAGTGACCGAATCTCGGGCTCACCCCCCGACAACTTCATGAAGGGAACCGGACATGGGTCCCCATCCTGCGGTCGCGGCGATACGCCTGGCGGTCCGCCGCGTCCTTCACGACATCCTCAACGACCAGCAGACCTCCCTCCGGACTCCGGACGGACCGGCCGAGCGTCCCCCCTCCACGGCCTCCCCGCTCGTGCTCGTCGCCTGCTCCGGCGGCGCCGACTCCATGGCACTCGCCTCCGCCCTCGCCTTCGAGGCCCCCAAGCTCGGCGTCCGCGCCGGCGGTGTCACCGTCGACCACGGCCTGCAGCCCGGCTCCGACCTGCGCGCCCAGGAAGTCGTCCTCAGGCTGCGTGAACTCGGCCTCGACCCCGTGGAGTCCGCCGCCGTGACCGTCGGCCGCGCGGGCGGCCCCGAAGCCGCCGCCCGCGACGCCCGCTACGCCGCCCTCGACGACGCGGCCGTCCGCCACGGCGCCGCCGCGATCCTCCTCGGCCACACCCGCGACGACCAGGCCGAAACCGTCCTGCTCGGCCTCGCCCGCGGCTCCGGCATCCGCTCCCTGTCCGGGATGGCCGCGGTCTCGGGGGCCGGCGGCCGCTACCGCCGCCCCTTCCTCCAGCTCGACCGGCAGACCGCCCGCAAGGCCTGCATGGTCCAGTCCCTCCCCGTCTGGGACGATCCTCACAACGCCGACCCCGCCTACACCCGCTCCCGGCTCCGCCAGGAGGGCCTGCCCGCCCTGGAGAAGGCGCTCGGCAAGGGGGTCGTCGAGGCCCTCGCCCGCACCGCCCAGCTCTCCCGCGACGACGCCGACGCCCTCGACACCTGGGCCCGCCAGGCCGAGGCCGCCGTCCGCGACGCCGCAGGTCTGCTGGAGTGCGCCAAGCTGTACGCCCTCCCGCCCGCCGTCCGCCGCCGCATCCTGCGCCGCGCCGCGATCGAGGCCGGCGCACCGGCCGGTTCGCTGTTCGCCCGCCACATCGAGGAGGTCGACCGGCTGATCACGGGCTGGCGCGGCCAGGGGGCCATCAATCTGCCCGGCAGGGTCGTCGCCCAGCGGCAGGGTGGCAGACTGGTGATTCGGCAAGGCTGAGTCCGCACCTCCCGGAGGGTCGGCGGGCTCGGGCAGCCGCAGGCCGTAATTGCGGGACGACCGAAAGTGATGCGGGTGGACGCGAAAGACATGGGTGCCGACCTCAAAGAGGTACTCATCACCAAGGAAGAGATCGACGCGAAGCTGGCCGAGCTGGCCGCGAAGATCGACGCTGAGTACGAGGGCAAGGACCTGCTGATCGTCGGTGTGCTCAAGGGCGCGGTGATGGTCATGGCGGACCTCGCCCGGGCGCTGTCCACCCCCGTCACGATGGACTGGATGGCCGTGTCGTCGTACGGCGCGGGCACCCAGTCCTCCGGAGTCGTGCGGATCCTCAAGGACCTCGACACCGACATCAAGGGCAAGCACGTCCTGATCGTCGAGGACATCATCGACTCCGGCCTGACCCTGTCCTGGCTGATCTCCAACCTCGGCTCGCGCGAGCCCGCCTCCTTGAAGGTGTGCACGCTGCTGCGCAAGCCCGACGCCGCGAAGGTCGCCATCGACGTGGAGTGGGTCGGCTTCGACATCCCCAACGAGTTCGTGGTGGGCTACGGCCTGGACTACGCCGAGAAGTACCGCAATCTCCCGTTCGTCGGTACGCTCGCGCCCCACGTCTACGGCGGCTGAGCTCCAGAGGGCTCAAGCACGTAAGACGATCGGGAACCCCAGCGGGTTGCTCGCCGTTGAGCTTGCAGAGACGGGATTGCCGGCCGTCCGAACAGCTTCATGCGGCTTCGGACAACAATGCTGGGGTACCGTCAGAAGAACTGTCTTATCAAACTCACTATGGCAGGAGGGACGGGGCGGCACCGCTCCGTATGGATGGACGTGAAGCGATACTTCCGTGGGCCGGTCATGTGGATCGTGCTGGCCGTCCTTGCCGTGGTCGTGTTGATGCAGGTCGTCGGCTCGTCCGGCGGCTACAAGACGGTGGACACCGGCCAGGTCGTGGCAGCGATCAATGACAACAAGGTCGAGTCGGCGAAACTCACCACCGGCGACGAGCAGACCGTCAAGGTCACGCTCAAGGACGGTGTGAAGGTCGAAGGCAGCTCGAAGATCCAGGCGAGCTACATCGGCGACCAGGGCGTGGCCATCGCCAGCACGCTGCAGAACAAGTACCAGGACAAGCAGATCCCGGACGGCTACACGGTGTCGCCGTCCAAGCAGAACCCGTTCCTGGGTGTCCTGCTCTCCTTGCTCCCCTTCGTCCTCATCGTGGTCGTCTTCCTGTTCCTGATGAATCAGATGCAGGGCGGCGGCTCCCGGGTCATGAACTTCGGCAAGTCCAAGGCGAAGCTCATCACCAAGGACACCCCGAAGACGACGTTCACCGACGTCGCGGGTGCGGACGAGGCAGTCGAGGAGCTCCACGAGATCAAGGAGTTCCTGCAGGAGCCGGCCAAGTTCCAGGCCGTCGGCGCCAAGATCCCCAAGGGTGTGCTGCTGTACGGCCCGCCCGGCACCGGCAAGACCCTGCTCGCGCGCGCCGTCGCGGGCGAGGCGGGTGTGCCCTTCTACTCGATCTCCGGTTCCGACTTCGTCGAGATGTTCGTCGGTGTCGGTGCCTCCCGGGTCCGTGACCTGTTCGAGCAGGCCAAGGCGAACGCCCCGGCGATCGTCTTCGTCGACGAGATCGACGCGGTCGGCCGCCACCGCGGCGCCGGCCTCGGCGGCGGTCACGACGAGCGCGAGCAGACCCTGAACCAGCTGCTCGTCGAGATGGACGGCTTCGACGTCAAGGGCGGTGTGATCCTCATCGCCGCCACGAACCGGCCCGACATCCTCGACCCGGCCCTCCTGCGGCCCGGCCGCTTCGACCGCCAGATCGCGGTCGACCGCCCGGACATGCAGGGCCGTCTGGAGATCCTCAAGGTCCACCAGAAGGGCAAGCCGGTCGCCCCGGACGTCGACCTGGCCGCGGTCGCCCGCCGCACGCCGGGCTTCACCGGCGCCGACCTGTCGAACGTGCTGAACGAGGCGGCTCTGCTCACGGCCCGCAGCGACCAGAAGCTCATCGACAACAAGATGCTGGACGAGGCGATCGACCGCGTGGTCGCGGGCCCGCAGAAGCGGACCCGGATCATGTCGGACAAGGAGAAGAAGATCACCGCGTACCACGAGGGCGGTCACGCCCTGGTCGCGGCGGCCTCTCCGAACTCCGACCCGGTCCACAAGATCACGATCCTGTCGAGAGGCCGTGCCCTCGGCTACACGATGGTGCTCCCGGACGAGGACAAGTACTCGACCACGCGCAACGAGATGCTGGACCAGCTGGCCTACATGCTGGGCGGCCGTGCGGCCGAGGAGCTCGTCTTCCACGACCCGACCACGGGCGCGGCGAACGACATCGAGAAGGCCACCGCCACCGCCCGCGCGATGGTCACCCAGTACGGCATGACCGAGCGCCTGGGTGCCATCAAGTTCGGCGGCGACAACACCGAGCCCTTCCTCGGCCGTGAGATGGCTCACCAGCGGGACTACTCGGAAGAGGTCGCCGCGCTGGTGGACGAGGAAGTCAAGAAGCTCATCGAGAACGCGCACAACGAGGCCTGGGAGATCCTGGTCGAGAACCGTGACGTCCTCGACAACCTGGTGCTGCAGCTGCTGGAGAAGGAGACCCTGGGCAAGGAGGAGATCGCCGAGATCTTCGCCCCCATCGTCAAGCGCCCGCCGCGGCCCGCCTGGACCGGCTCCTCCCGCCGCACGCCGTCCACCCGCCCGCCGGTGCTCTCCCCGAAGGAGCTCGCACTGACGAACGGAGCGAACGGCGCGGGACCGGCCATCAGCACGGTGAAGTCCACCACCACGGACTCCGCCCCGGCGACCGAGCCGGCCCCGGAGGAACGCCCGGAGAACTGAGGCGTCCCCCGAGCTCACCGGCCCGGACTGTAAGCCGCGCCCCCCAGGTTCTAGCCTGGGGGGCGCGGCGTTTCACATGCCCGCCGCTGAGTGACGAAGGAACGAGGCTTCACCATGACCGACCCCGTGACGCTGGACGGCGAGGGCAGAATCGGCGAGTTCGACGAGAAGCGCGCCGAGAACGCCGTCCGTGAACTCCTGATCGCGGTCGGCGAGGACCCGGACCGCGAGGGCCTGAGGGAGACTCCGGCGCGGGTGGCGCGGGCGTACAAGGAGATCTTCGCCGGGCTGTGGCAGAAGCCCGAGGACGTGCTGACCACGACGTTCGACCTCGGACACGACGAGATGGTGCTCGTGAAGGACATCGAGGTCCTGAGCAGCTGTGAACACCACCTCGTGCCGTTCGTCGGAGTCGCCCATGTCGGGTACATCCCGTCCACCGACGGCAAGATCACGGGCCTGTCGAAACTGGCCCGGCTCGTGGACGTCTACGCCCGCCGTCCGCAGGTGCAGGAACGACTCACCACGCAGATCGCCGACTCCCTGATGGAGATCCTGGAGCCCCGGGGCGTGATCGTCGTCGTCGAGTGCGAGCACATGTGCATGTCGATGCGGGGCGTCCGGAAGCCGGGGGCGAAGACCATAACCTCGGCGGTGCGCGGTCAGCTTCGCGACCCGGCGACGCGCAATGAGGCGATGAGCCTGATCATGGCGCGATAGCGCGTTCGCTCACGCCACCGGTTCGGCACCCGGATGGTTCTCGTCGTCGTCCTCGGGGAGTTTGCACACCCGCTCCAGGAACAGGGCGGCCGCTATGACGGCGATGCCCGCCAGCACCGAGAAGGCCGCGTAGATGGCCTGGTCGCGGCGGGCGGGGATGTCGAGGAGTTCCAGGAGGAACACGCCCGTGCCGCCGTACATGCCGGCCACGAGGGCGGCGACCAGCGCGCTGGACTGGCCGAAAACGACCGCACGGGCGGCCATCAGGGGGTCGACACCCTTCGCCTCGGGACGGCGTTCACGCTGGGCCCTGAGGCGGGCACGCAGGGACAACGCCGTGGACAGCAGGATCACGGCGATCACGGCCAGGACGATGGGCGCGGCCACGGGGACACTGGGCAGGGTCCCGACCGAGTTCCACAGGCGGGCACCCGCCCAGGACAGGATGCCGGCCACGACGAACACCCCGACCAGCACCCTGATGCGCAGCTCTTTCACGATGTCCCTTCAGCTCCCCCGGACCGCTGTGGTCGTGGCGGCCCACTCAGTGTGCCCGTGTGCCGGTCGTCTTGACCTTAACGACTACTCGGGCAGCCGGAGTTCCAGGTCCCCCCGGGCCTCGACACCCTCGCGGGTGACGGCGCCGAGCAGGTCGGCGACCGTGCCCCGGCCGGGCAGCTGGGCGTCGGGGTCCACGTCGTGCCAGGGCGCCAGGACGAAGGCGCGTTCGTGGGCGCGCGGGTGGGGGAGGGTGAGGCTCGGGTCGTCGGAGGTGACGTCGGCGTAGGCGACGATGTCGACGTCGAGGGTGCGCGGACCCCAGCGCTCGTCCCGTACGCGGTTGAAGGCCTCCTCGACGGCGTGCGCGCGCTCCAGCAGGGAGGCCGGCGGCAGGGTGGTCCGCAGGACCACGACCGCGTTGTAGTACGACGGCTGGCTGCCGGGTTCCACGCCCCACGGCTCCGTCTCGTAGACGGGGGAGACCGCCTTGATGCGGACGCCGGGGGTGTCCTCGAGGGCGTCGACGGCGCCCTGCAGGATCTCCAGGCGGTTGCCGAGGTTGGAGCCGAGGGAGAGCACGGCCCGTTTCGGGTTCTGCAGGGTGGTGTCGGCGGCGTCGACCTGTGCCACGACGGAGGCGGGCACCGGCTGTACGGTCGGGTCGGTGGGACCCTGCGTGAAGGATGCGGTCATGCTCGGCTCCGGGTGATGGTGACGGTGACGTCGTCGAAGGGGACGGTGATCGGGGCGTCCGGTTTGTGGACGCTGACCTCGACCTCCTGTACCCCGTCGTGCTTCAGGCAGGTCTCGGCGATGCGCGCGGCGAGTGTCTCGATGAGGTTCACCGGCTCGCCCTCGACCACGGCCACGACCTCCTCGGCCACGATGCCGTAGTGCACGGTCTTCGTCAGGTCGTCGTCGGCGGCGGCCGGCCGGGTGTCCAGGCCCAGGACGATGTCCACGATGAAGGTCTGGCCCTCCTCGCGCTCCTTGGGGAACACGCCGTGGTGCCCACGGGCCTTCAGGCCGCGCAGCGCGACACGATCCACGCGAATCACTCCTGCAGTCGTCGGACAGTACATATCCCGGGACACCCCGGATCCCAGCCGGTCCGTGCCGTGTGCGGGCGGCACACCGGCCTCGGACGAATCTACCCGCGGGCCCGGACGGGACCGGGCCGCCGGGCGTGGGGCGGCGTCGGGGCCAGGAGGGTTCATCGTGCGTTTCCCCAGCGGAATCCGGTGGCTTACGGGCCGGTAGCCGCATCTACCCGTCAGTTCGTGATTCCAACCACTTCTTGGTCCCTGCGGGCCGCCTACCCACTCAGGCGGGTGTGTCGTCGTCCTCGTTCTCGTCGTTTTCGGCCAGAACGGGGGAGGCGTGGTGGGACCAGAGCTTCCAGCCGAGGGGTGTGCGGCGGAAGACGTTGGTGGCCACGACGAGCTGGCCGACGAGGGGCCCGAGCTCCTCGCCGCCCTCGGGGGCCGGACCCCCGCTGAGGATGTTCTCCGTACAGGTCACGAGGGCGGTGTCGCCGGTGACCGAGACGTGCACGTCGGTGAGGAAGAACTGGATGTAGTCGGTGTTCGCCATGATCAGCGCGTACGACCTGAGGACCTCGCCGCGGCCGGTGAGCACCGGCCAGCCCGGGTGCACGCAGGAGATCACCCCGACGTCCGCCGGGTCGTGGTACGTCTCGTCGACGCCCAGGTCGGACGGGGCGAGCCAGAGGGCGGACAGTTCTTCGAAGTCGCCGCGCTCCATCGCCTCGTAGAAGGCCGTGTTGGCGAGCTCGACCTGCTCGACGTCGGTGTGCGGGGCGCTCACCGAGCCCCCTCCACCGCCCGCGCCACCCGGACCGCGTCCGCCGTGGCGCGTACCTCGTGGACGCGGACCGCCCAGGCGCCGGCGTGGGCCGCGAGGGCGGAGACGGCGGCGGTGGCGGCGTCGCGTTCCCGGGCGGGGGGCGGGGCGCCCTCGGGGCCGGCGAGGACACGGCCGAGGAAACGCTTGCGGGACGCGGCGACCAGCAGGGGGCGGCCCGGGCCACGCAGACGGTCCAGGTTGGCCAGGAGGGTGAGGTCGTGCCCGGCCTCCTTGGAGAAGCCGAGCCCCGGGTCGACGACTATGCGGTCGGGTGCGATGCCGCCGGCCATGACGGCCTCCACGCGTGCGTGGAGCTCGTCGGCGACCTCGGTGACGACGTCCTCGTACATCCCCTTGACGTTGCCACCCTGCAGGAAGCCCCGCCAGTGCATGACGACGAAGGGGGCACCGGCTTCGGCCACCACCGGGATCATCGAGGGGTCGGCGAGGCCGCCGCTGACGTCGTTGACGAGGGCGGCGCCGGCCGCGAGGGCCCGGGCGGCGACCGAGGCGCGCATGGTGTCGACGGACACGACGACTCCCTCGGAGGCGAGGCCGCGGACGACGGGGATGACGCGCCGCAGTTCCTCGTCCTCGTCGACGCGGGTGGCGCCGGGGCGGGTGGACTCGCCGCCGACGTCCACCAGGTCGGCGCCCTCGGCGACCAGTTCGAGCCCGTGCTTGACGGCGGCGGTGGTGTCGAAGAAGCGGCCGCCGTCGGAGAAGGAGTCCGGGGTCACGTTCACGACCCCCATGACCGCGCACCGGTCCCATGCCGGAAGCCCCGCCACCGTGCCGCGCCCGCTCTGGTTGCTCATACGTTCAGCCTAGGCCCAGCCCCGGAACGCCCACGCGCGGCCCGAACGGAAGCCCGGGGCGGAGGGGGTTTCGCCCCGGGCTTCCGTTCGGGCCGTTCCGGTCACGCCGGGCGTACGTCCGGGACCTCGTGTTCCGCGAGTGTGTGGGAGCACGGGCGGGCGGGGGCGGCGGCGCGGCGCAGGAAGCGGGGCAGGGGCAGGGCGAGGTTGACGAAGCCCTCGGCCTGCATGGCGGCGAAGCCGATGCGGGGCAGGTCGCCGGAGGCCCGGTAGACGACGAAGCGGGGCTCCCAGCGGGGCTGGAACTTGGCGTTGAACTTGTACAGGGACTCGATCTGGAACCAGCGGGAGAGGAACACCAGCAGTCCGCGCCAGGCGCGCAGCACCGGTCCGGCGCCGATCTTCTCGCCGCGCGCGAGGGCGGAGCGGAACATCGCGAAGTTGAGCGATACCCGGGCGATGCCGAGCTTCGGGGCCGCCTGGAGCGCGGCGACGATCAGCAGTTCGTTCATGCCGGGGTCGGCCGAGCGGTCGCGGCGCATCAGGTCCAGCGAGACTCCATCGTCACCCCAGGGCACGAAGTGCAGAATGGCCTTGAGGTCGCCGTAGGGGCCGGGCTGGTCGTCGGTCTTGTGGGCGGTGGCGATGAGGCAGTCGCCGTCGGAGGCGTCGCCGATGCGGCCGAGCGCCATGGAGAAGCCGCGCTCGGTGTCGGTGCCGCGCCAGTCCTCCGCCGCGCGCCGGATACGGTCCAGTTCGGCCTCGCCGAGGTCACGGATACGCCGTACCCGGGTTTCGTAGCCGGCCCGCTCGATGCGCTTGACCATCTGTCGCACGTTGCGCATCGCGCGTCCGGCGAGCGAGAAATCCGCGACGTCCACCACCGCCTCGTCGCCCAGTTCCAGGGCGTCCAGGCCGGTCTCGCGCGTCCACACCTCGCCGCCGGTCTCCGAGCAGCCCATGACGGCCGGGGTCCAGGAGTGGGCCTTGGCCTCGTCCATGAACCGCTCGATGGCGCCGGGCCAGGCCTCGACGTCGCCGATGGGGTCGCCGCTGGCGAGCATCACGCCGGAGACGACGCGGTAGGTCACCGCGGCCTTGCCGCTGGGCGAGAAGACGACCGCCTTGTCGCGGCGCAGCGCGAAGTGGCCGAGGGAGTCGCGGCCGCCGTGCTTGGCCAGCAGGGCCCGCAGCCGGTTCTCGTCGTCCTCGGTCAGCCGTGCGGCCGGGTGTTCGGGGCGGAAGGCCAGGTAGATGGTGGTGGCGGCGGTGATCCAGCCGAGGGCGCCGAGGGAGAAGGCGACCGTCCAGGAGGTGTTGCCCTGGTAGTCCACCGGGCCCTCGAAGCCGAACAGGCCGTACAGGACGTGGGTCAGCCGATCGGCGAGGCTCGGGTCGCCGACCATGCGGTCCGGGTGGACGCTGACGATGACCAGTCCGAGTACGAGGGAACCGGCGCCCATGAGGACGAAGTTCGCGAGCGCGCGCCACCGGCTGCGCGGATCGGGCAGCGCGCGGAACTCGTCGCGGTGCCGCAGCAGCGGCACGAGCAGCGCGAGCGAGATCAGCACGCCGATGACGGAGTGCCGGTACACGAACTCCGCGGCCGCGCCGGCCGGCAGCAGCGCCACCGCGGCCCGCCACGCCCGGCGCTTGCGCCGTTTGAGCCCGTGCGCGAGGAGCAGCAGCAGCACACCCGCGCTGAGCGAGAGCGCCGCGGCGAAGGGGCCGAAGGAGCCCGGCAGCACCTCCGCGAGGGCGTGCATACGGCTGTGACGGAAGCGCGGGAACACGCCCGCGGCGATGTCCAGGAGCCCGACGACCGCGCAGGCCCTGCCGACCAGTGCGGGGGCGGCCTCGGGGCGCGGACCACGGACCATGCGCCGCACCCGGCTTGATCGGCTCGGAACCCCGCCCGACATTTCCCCATCTATCCTGACAGACATCGCATCCCATAGTTCTGCGAGAGACCTTGAGTCCGGTGACCGTTTCGGGCATCCGGCGACATTGCGCCCTCTAGGACGGTGTCTTGGGGAAGGAGGTTCCTTCCTCGTCGGAAAGCCGGTTCAAAGCCCAAGGAAAGCCCAGGGCAAGCGCTCGCGACGATCGTGTCCGCGTGCCGTGGGCGGAAAGCGCAGGCAGGAAGAGCCCATGGGTCTCACGAGCAACAAAGTGCTGGTGGTGGCGATCGCGGTCGCCGCCTTACTGTTCGTCGGCACCGTCTGGCTGTGGCCGCGGCTGGCCCGGCGCGACTGGCGGTCCGTCAGCGGGCGGGTCGGATTGCTCCTTGCCACCCAGATGACACTCTTCGCCTGTGTGGGCGTCGCCGCCAACCAGGCCTTCGGGTTCTACGCCAGCTGGGCGGACCTCTTCGGCCGGGAGACCGCGCAGGGTGTCGTCGTGAACCACACGGCGAGCGGCGGCACGGCCGGCCCCCTGCAGGTGCTCACCACGGCGGGGCTGAACGGGGCCGGCGGGACCCGGCCGCAGACGGCCGGGCAGGTCCAGAAGGTCGACATCGTGGGCCGTACGACCCACATCCCCACACCGGCGTACGTATATCTGCCGCCGGAGTACTTCCAGCCGCAGTACCGCACGCGTACGTTCCCCGCGACCGTCGTCCTCACCGGATATCCGGGCACCGCGCAGGCTCTGGTGGACAAACTGCATTACCCGAGCACGGCGCGGCAACTGGCCAAGGACGGGCGGATGCAGCCGATGATCCTGATCATGCTGCGGCCGACGGTCGCGCCGCCGCGCGACACGGAATGCGTGGACGTTCCCGGCGGACCGCAGACCGAGACGTTCTTCGCCAAGGATCTGCCCGACGCGGTCCTGGCCCATTACAGAGTGGGCAGAAAGCCGGGCAGCTGGGGGATCATCGGTGACTCCACAGGCGGTTACTGCGCACTGAAGCTGGCCATGCACCACCCGGGCGTGTACGCGGCCGGCGCGGGCCTGTCGCCCTACTACAAGGCGCCGATCGACCCCACCACGGGCGACCTCTTCCATGGTGACAGCAGCCTGCGGAATCGTTCTGACCTGTGGTGGTTCCTCAAGCACGAGGCCGCTCCCGATACCTCACTGCTCGTCACCAGCAGCAAGATCGGCGAATCGAACTACAAGGACACCCTGAAATTCATCGACCGGGTGCAGGCCACGAACCTGACCAGGATCTCGTCGATCATCCTGGAGAGCGGCGGCCACAACTTCAACACCTGGCGGCGGGAGATCCCGGCGACGCTGCAGTGGATGAGCGGGCGGCTCAGTGACCGTTGATGGTGAAGACTTCGTCAAGGCGGTGTTTTTACGGGGTGGGGCGCCAAGATTCGCCTACTCGCGGTAAGTTTCTGGCCATGCCACGTGGACGTCACCGCCATTCACCTCCTCTGCACAGGCTGTTGCCTCCGTCGGCGATCGCAGGCGTTTCCGTCGTCTGCGCGATTGGCCCCTGGGTGTTCTCGGAGCAGGCCGCGCTCCGTTCCCTCGCCGCGGCCGCCGCGGCGACGGCTGTCATCGGCGCGGTCGTCATGCGCCGCTGGGACATACATGCGGGCAAGCAGGTAGCCGACCTCGCACGCGCGCGTGCCAGTGACGAATGGCGGTTCGAGGAGCGGGTCGCCGAACTGGAGGGCGACATCGAGGAGTCCCGCGAGCTGCGCGGCAAGCTGGAGCAGCGGCTGCGGGCCAAGCGGGCGGAGCTGGCGGGTCTGCGCAACGAGCACGCCGCGCTGCTGCGGCGGTACGCGACGGCGGAGACCGAGCGGGCCAGCGCGCTGGAAGGACGGCGACTGCTCGAGATCGAGGCCGGGGCTCCCGTGCCGGAGACGCCGGCACTGCCGCCGGCGCGCGCGGCGGAGACCGACGTCGCCGAGGCCGAGGCCGGGCCGGCGGTCACCGGGGTGTTCTCGCCGGAGGGCTCCCAGCTGTTCATGCGGGCCATGGCGGCACTGGCCCGGTTCGGCACCGGGGACGAGACGGCGGAGGCCGATGCCGATGCCGTTGCCAAAGGGGATGAAACGGCCGGAGCGGCCGGAGCCGCCAAAGGAGAAGGCCTCGACGAGGGAGTGACGGAGGGCGCCGCCCGGGAGTCAGTGGAGCCCACTGGGTTCGCCGAGCCCGCCGAGCCCGCCGAGGCCGGGACCCGGTCCACGGGGCACTTCACGGTGCCGACCGCGGTGGCCGTCGTACCGGCCTCGCCCGTACGGCGTCCGGCGGTCGAGGGCGGCTTCGACTTCTTCGGTACGCAGAAGGACACGCCGTCCGACGCGCTGGACGCCGTGCAGAACGAGGACCTCGCCGACGTGGTCGGCCAGGAGGCCCTCGCCGTCCACAAGGCCGAGTCGGAGGCCGGCTTCAAGCCCGCCGACGAGGAGTTCCGCGGCGTCGGCCAGGTCATCGACCTGACGGCCCATGACGAAACCGAACACATCGACCTGCACGGCCTCCGCAGCGCGGCTTCCTGAGCGTTGCCGAGGGGCGGGGGAAGAGCGTTCTCCGCCCCCGCCGCCCCTACCCGTTCCCGTCCCCAGGGGCTCCGCCCCTTCGCCCCCGCGGGGGCTCCGCCCCCAGACCCCCCTTCGGACTGAACGGCCTCGTTCGCGAACTCCCCCGGAAGGGGCACCCCCAGAGCCGCGCTCCCAGCCGGCCCGCACGGGTGGTGGGTGGGGACAGGCCGGGAGCCCGGGGGCGGCGCCCCCGGCGTCCTGACTGCCGTATGCGTCAGCTCATCCAGCGCTCCGGCCCCGCCCCCCGGCGCCCGGTCCGGGAGCGTTCCGCCTGGGCGTGGAGCAGGGCCGCCGCCTCCCGTGCGTCGCGTAGACGGGCCGTGACCGTCTTGCCGGCCCCCGTGTCCACATGGACGTCGGCGACGCCCCACAGCCGCGCCCAGGGCCCCTGGGTGAGCCGTACGCTCTGGACCTTGGCGTGCGGAACGAGGGACAGCCGGCGCCGCAGCAGCCCGTGCCGGGCGGCGAAGACGGTGTCCGTGACGGCGATGCCGTGGCCCCGCCACCACACCGGCAGACACCACCCGGCCCGGCGCGGTGGCCGGACCAGGGCCGACGGCGACGGCACGGTCACCCCGGGCAGTACGCGCGCGACGACGGACTCCGCGATCGCGCGCGGCGCCACCGGCACCAGCAGCGAGTTCGACGAACCGGCCACGTCCAGCTCCACCCGCACCCAACCCTGGCCCCGCCCCCGGCCCCGCCACAACAGCGGCTCGACGATCCGTACGGTCTGCACCCGCCCCGGCGGCACCGTCTCGTGCGTGCGGTCCAGCAGCCCGTGGTCGATCCGCAGCCCGTCCGGGGACTCGGCCACCCGCCAGTCGTACTCCGCGACGAACCGCCCCGCGCTCCGCGCACCCGCGCCGCCGAGCAGCGGCAGCCCGATGGCGAGGACCGTCCACACGCTGTGCGTGGCCAGCCACAGCACCGGCGGTACGACGAGGACGGCCGCCAGGGAGACCCAGCTGGCGCCGGTGAGCACCAGCGCGAGCGCGAGCCCCCGCGGCGGCACGCGCATCAGC
Organism: Streptomyces sp. NPDC001348; assembly: GCF_053597535.1. Lineage (NCBI taxonomy): Bacteria > Bacillati > Actinomycetota > Actinomycetes > Kitasatosporales > Streptomycetaceae > Streptomyces > Streptomyces sp. NPDC001348. Next base: position 19,247 of record NZ_JBSFIK010000049.1, read on the forward strand.
TCCCGCGCCGGCGCCTCACCCACCTCGTGCGCCGTCTCCGGTGCGAAACCGGCGGCGCGCGCCAGCAGCTCGGCCCGCAGCACACGTGCCTCGTCCTCGCCCAGGAAGGCCAGCTCGTCCTTCTTGTGCGCCCCGACGACGTCGATCCGCAGCTTGGCGACCCCCGCCACGCGCGCGAGAAGCGGCTGGGTGACGTCGACGGCCTGGATCCGCTCGAGCCGGATGTGCGCGGTGCGCCGGAACACCAGACCCGTACGTATGCGCAGCTCGGAGTCGGTCACCGCGAAGTGCGTGAACCACCAGGACAGGAACCCGTAGAGGGAGGCCGCCGGGACCAGCACGGCGAGCCCGGCCAGCAGCATCGTCGTGGTCAGTCTCGTCAGCTGCTCCTGCGCCTGGTTCGGGTCGTGCGCGGCCCACCCGACGAGCACGGCGACCGGCGCCCACGCCCGCCGGAACGGCGTCACCGGGTGCAGCCGCCGCTCGGCCACGGGCCGCGCCCCGGATATGCCGCCGGCGGCTTCCGGCGCCGTCACAGCCCCGCCGAACGGGCCTCGCCCAGCTCGGTGAGCCGGTCCCGCAGCCGCTCCGCCTCGGCCGGTTCCAGGCCCGGGATGGCCGCGTCGGTCGCGGCCGCCGCCGTGTGCAGCTGCACGCTCGCCAGCCCGAAGTGCCGCTCCACCGGCCCGGAGGTCACCTCGACCAGCTGCATCCGCCCGTACGGTACGACGGTCTCCTCGCGCCACAGCACACCACGGCTGATCAGCAGGTCGTCGGCCCGTTCGGCATAGCGCCAGGAGCGCCAGTTGCGGCCGAGCAGTACCCAGCCCCACGCCATCGCCGCCAGCGGCAGCAGCGCGAAGGCGGCCCAGGCGGGCCCGGCCAGCAGCCCCGGCAGCAGGCCCACGGCCAGCGCCGCCACTCCCAGCCACACCACCAGCAGCAGCCGCCGCATCCGCAGCAGCCCCGGAGGCAGTCCCCGCCACACCGGCTCGTCCGCCGCCGAGCCGCCCTCCCCGCTCCCCGTCTCCATGCGGCCAGCCTACGTAGGGGAGACTGTGCGCATGACGTCCACCACTCCCACGACTCGGACCACGGTCGGGATCGGCGGTGCCGCCGAGAGCACCGACATGGTGCTGAACATCGGCCCCCAGCACCCGTCCACCCACGGTGTGCTGCGGCTCAGGCTCGTGCTGGACGGTGAACGCATCGTGCACGCGGAACCGGTGATCGGCTACATGCACCGGGGCGCGGAGAAACTCTTCGAGGCGCGTGACTACCGTCAGATCATCATGCTCGCCAACCGCCACGACTGGCTGTCGGCCTTCTCCAACGAGCTGGGCGTCGTGCTCGCCGTGGAGCGGATGCTCGGCATGGAGGTCCCCGAGCGGGCGGTGTGGACGCGCACGCTGCTGGCCGAGCTGAACCGGGTGCTGAACCACCTGATGTTCCTGGGCTCCTATCCGCTGGAGCTGGGCGGCATCACCCCGGTCTTCTACGCGTTCCGGGAGCGCGAGGTGCTGCAGAACGTCATGGAGGAGGTCTCCGGCGGACGCATGCACTACATGTTCAACCGCGTCGGCGGCCTCAAGGAGGACCTGCCGGCCGGCTGGGCGGCACGCGCGCGTGCCGCCGTCGCCGCCGTCCGCTCGCGCATGGACGTCTTCGACGACCTGGTCCTCGGCAACGAGATCTTCCGCGGACGCACCCGGGGCGTGGGGGCGCTGGCGCCGGAGACCGTGCACGCGTACGGGGTGAGCGGGCCCCTCGCGCGCGCCTCGGGCGTCGACTTCGACCTGCGCCGCGACGAACCGTACCTGGCGTACGGGCAGCTCCAGGACGTGCTGGAGGTCGTCACCCGGGAGGAGGGCGACTGCCTCGCCCGCTTCGAGTGCCTCCTGGCCCAGACGCACAACGCGCTGGACCTGGCCGACGCCTGCCTCGACCGGCTCGCCGAGCTGCCGCCCGGCCCGGTCAACCAGCGCCTGCCGAAGGTCCTCAAGGCGCCCGAGGGCCACACCTACGCGTGGACCGAGAACCCGCTGGGCATCAACGGCTACTACCTGGTCAGCAAGGGCGACAAGACCCCGTACCGGCTGAAGCTGCGCTCGGCCTCGTACAACAACATCCAGGCGCTGACCGAGCTGCTGCCCGGGACGCTGGTGGCGGACATGGTGGCGATCCTCGGCTCAATGTTCTTCGTGGTCGGGGACATCGACAAATAGGGCCGGCACGGCCACGGTCCCGATCGGCTGCAGCAGCCACCCGAAGTCACCGAGTCCGCCCGGCGCGGTGAGCTCGGCGGCCGCACCGGCGCCCGCGAGAGCGCGTACGTACTCCGACGGGTTCGTGGAGGCGAGGGCGAGCGGCGGACGCGCACCCGTCACGCCGAGGGCGCGCAGGGCATCGCGCTGCGTGAGCAGATGCGCGCCGGGGAGGGTGCGCGCCGTGGTGAACGCGGCGCACGCGTCCAGTGCGACATGCGCCGTGATGTCACACGTCCCGTCCGGTACGGGCGCCGTCCCGCGCCCTTCCCGGAAGCCGGTGAGCGTCCCGAAGGGCGGCCGCGTGGCCACCGTGTGCGCGTAGTCGACGGCGACCGCCAGCCCCCGCTCGACGCACGCGACGGCGGACGCCCACGCCTCGTCCCTGGGCAGCCCGATCTCCGCGCGCAGCCCCTCCTCCGGCGGCAGCGGCCACCACCTCGCGAGCCACTCGGCCTCCGCCCCCGACACCGGGTCCCCGAGCCGCTCCCGCCCGTCCCGGCGCACGAGCACCCGCCGGGGCACGCCCTCCGGGTCCACCTCCGCGACCTCCACGGGCACGTTGTCCAGCCACTCGTTGGCGAACAGCACCCCGCGGACCCCCTCCGGTGCTTCGCTCGACCAGGTGATCCGGTCGTCGAGCCCCGCCGGCCGGCCGGCCAGCTCGACGGCGTACGGGCGGACGCGGGAGACCACGCCCTCCGGCAGCTCGGCCAGCACACCGGCGACCAGCTCGCCCCGCCCGGCCCCCATGTCGACGAAGTCCAGGGTCCCGGGCCGCCCCAGCGCCTCGTCCACCCGGCACAGCAGCCGGGCCACGGCGCGCGCGTACAGCGGCGACGCGTGCACGGAGGTACGGAAGTGCCCCGCCGGTCCCTCCGGCCGCCGGTAGAAGCCGCCCGGCCCGTACAGGGCCGCCTCGGTGGCCGTCCGCCAGCCCCGCCACTCACCGGAGTCCTCGTCCCTCACCGGAACAGACTAGGCGCACAGGCGATCACGTCCTCCACCTTGCGGAGTACGCCGGTCACGGACGGATCGGCCCTCCGGTTGACTCCCGCACACTTCGCGCTTCCCTACTCTGGGTTACGTGCAGCGCCTCTATGACTTCCTCCGCAGGCACCCGACGTGGGTCGACGTCTTCTGGGCCGTCGTCCTGTTCGGGATCTCCGGCGTGAGCGTGACGAGCGTCAACCGGAGGCCGGAGCACCACGGTTCCGTCGCCGCCGGGCTGGCCGTCTCCGCCGTCCTGTGCCTGGTCGTCGCGCTGCGCCGCCGCTTCCCGGAGCCGATGCTGCTGCTGGCCGCGGCGACCGGCCTGGCCCAGCTGGTCCTGGACGTCGAGACGACCGCCGCCGACTTCGCCATGCTGGTGATCACCTACACGGTCGCGACGCAAGGTGCGCGCTGGGCCTCCCGGTTCGCCCTGGCGATCAGCCTGGGCGCGGCGACCCTGGCGCAGCTGCGCTGGCCGGGTGACGGGCCCAGTGCCCTGGCCCGAGTCGCGATCGTGGTGTTCCAGACGGTGCCGTTCGCCCTCGCCTGGGTGCTCGGTGACTCCATGCGCACCCGTCGCGCCTACTTCGCGCAGCTGGAGGAGCGCGCCACGCGCCTGGAGAAGGAACGCGAGGCGCAGGCCAAGGTCGCGGTGGCCGCCGAGCGCGCCCGGATCGCGCGCGAGCTGCACGACGTGGTCGCGCACAACGTGTCGGTGATGGTGGTGCAGGCCGACGGCGCCGCCTACGTCCTGGACGCCGCGCCCGACCAGGCGAAGAAGGCCCTGGAGACGATCTCCTCCACCGGCCGCCAGGCCCTCGCCGAGATGCGCCGCCTGCTGGGAGTGCTGCGCACCGGCGAGCACCAGGAGAGCGGCGAGTACGTCCCGCAGCCCGACGTCGAGCAGATCGACGACCTGGTCGAGCAGTGCCGCAGCTCCGGCCTGCCCGTCGACTTCAAGGTGGAGGGCACCCCGCGTCCGCTGCCCAGCGGCGTCGAACTCACGGCGTACCGCATCGTGCAGGAGGCGCTCACCAACACGCGTAAGCACGGCGGCCCCAACGCGGGCGCGAGCGTGCGGCTGGTCTACTTCGACGACGGGCTCGGCCTGCTCGTCGAGGACGACGGCAAGGGGGCCCCGCACGAGCTGTACGAGGAGGGCGGCGTCGACGGCCAGGGCCACGGCCTGATCGGCATGCGGGAGCGGGTCGGTATGGTCGGCGGCACCCTGGACGCGGGCCCGCGCCCCGGTGGAGGCTTCCGCATCAGTGCCCTGCTGCCCCTCAAACCGGCGCACTGACGCCGCCGTACGCCCCTCGTTGACACCTGTCACACCCCCGCACGCCCCCTGCTGACTCACGGAAGAGGCCCCCGATGACGATCCGCGTGATGCTCGTCGACGACCAGGTGCTGCTGCGCACCGGGTTCCGGATGGTGCTCGCCGCCCAGCCGGACATGGAGGTCGTCGCGGAGGCGGGCGACGGCGTCGAGGCCCTGCAGGTGCTGAGCTCCACCGCGGTCGACGTGATCCTGATGGACGTACGCATGCCGAAGCTGGACGGCGTGGAGACCACCCGGCGCATCTGCCTGGAGCCCGACCCGCCGAAGGTGCTGATCCTGACCACCTTCGACCTCGACGAGTACGCCTTCTCCGGGCTGAAGGCGGGAGCTTCCGGCTTCATGCTCAAGGACGTGCCGCCCGGCGACCTGCTGGCCGCCATCCGCTCCGTGCACAGCGGCGACGCCGTCGTGGCGCCGTCCACCACCCGCCGCCTGCTGGACCGCTTCGCGCCCATGCTGCCCTCGGCCGGCAAGGAGCCGCAGCACCGGGAGCTGGAGCGGCTCACCGACCGTGAGCGGGAGGTCATGGTGCTGGTCGCCCAGGGGCTGTCCAACGGTGAGATCGCCGCCCGGCTGGTGCTGTCCGAGGCGACCGTGAAGACCCACGTGGGCCGCATCCTGACCAAACTGGGCCTCCGGGACCGGGTGCAGGTCGTGGTCCTGGCGTACGAGACGGGACTCGTCCGGGCCGGCGGACTCGGCTGACTCCGCACGGACTCCCAGGACCCGACCTACCTGCGGCGGGGGTCGTCGAGGTCCTCGACGACCCCCTCACCCCCGCTGCCTCTCCTCCGGCAGCCGGGCCACGAAGTCCGCGACCGCCGCCTCGACCTCGGCCGCGGTCCACTCCAGTCCCGGGGAATCAACGGTGACCTCGGTCCAGCCCAGTCCCGGGCCGCCGCGCATCCAGCCGATGGGGAACAGCAGCGTCCCCGTCTCCTCGGCCTGCCGCACCGCCGCCTCCGCCAGGACGTCCGGCTCGTGGGTCAGCCACACCTGGAACTGGTGCGTGTGCGGCTCCTCGGGATGGACGCGTACCCAGGGCACCCCGGCCGCGGCGAACCCCTCGCGCATCGCCGCGGCGACCACGCGCGCGTGCCGCACGTACTCCGGCAGCCGGGGCAGCTCCCGCTCCAGCCCGACCAGCGCCGACAACGCCGTGGGGAACTGGTGGAAGACCATGCCGCCGTAACGGTGCCGCCAGGTCTTCGCCTCCTCCACCAGCGTCTTCGGGCCGGCCAGCGCCGCGCCCCCGAGCCCGTCGAGCGACTTGTAGAACGACACGTAGACGCTGTCGGCCAGACCCGCGATCTCGTCCAGGGGACGTCCGAAGTGGACGGTGGTCTCCCACAGGCGCGCGCCGTCGAAGTGCACCACCGCGTCACGCTCCCGGGCCGCCGCCACGACCTCGGTGAGCTCTTCCCAGGTGGGCAGCACGAAACCGGCGTCCCTGAGGGGCAGCTCCAGCATCAGGGCGCCGAAGGGCTCCTCGAAGTCGCGTATCTCCGCGGCCGTGGGAAGCCGGGGCTCGTCGGTCACCCGGACCGGGCGCAACCCGCTGACCTCGCTGAACGCATGCCGTTCGTGCACCTCGGGGTGGGCCAGCGCGTGCAGGGCCACGGCGGGGTTCCCGGTCCTGGCCGCCCAGCAGCGCAGGGCCACCTGCTGGGCCATCGTGCCGGTCGGGAAGAACGCGGCCGCCTCGGTGCCCAGCAGCGCGGCGACCCGTTCCTCGAGGGCGCCCACCACCCCGTCGCCGTACATGTCGGGCCACGCGTCCAGGTCGTACACGTCGGCAGCGGCCTCCTGCAGCCGCGTCAGATGCTCCCCGATCGTGGTCCGGAAGCCCGCGCGCGCCAGCAGGCGCGGCGCCTTCCGGAAGACGGCCGCGCGCCGCTCCCGCAACCGCTCCTGCACCGACTTCGTGCCGCCCTGCTCCGTGCCTTGCCGCGCGCCCCGCTCCGTGTCCTGCTCCGCCGTATCGCTCATGCCCGGATCATGGCGTGCCCCGTCCTGCCCGGGCACCCGATTTAACCGGTCCCGGGGAACGTGCGGAAGTCCACAGCCTGTGGACGACGGACCGGCCCTCGACCCGATAGCGTTAACATGACGAGAAATCGTCCGGTACCCAGAGCGGACTGGAACGGGAAGGCCGCCGTCGCGTGAGTACAGTCCACCAGCAAGACTCCAAGGACCGCCCCGCGCGGCTCACCGTCGGCGTCGTCGGCGCCGGCCGGGTGGGTCCCGCGCTCGCCGCGTCCCTCCAGCTCGCCGGGCACCGCCCGGTCGCCGTCTCCGCCGTCTCCGACACCTCCAGGCGGCGGGCCGCGCAGTTGCTGCCCGACGTGCCGGTGGTGCCACCGGCCGAGGTCCTCCAGCGGGCCGACCTGGTCCTGCTGACCGTCCCGGACGACACCCTGCCCGGCCTCGTCACGGGCCTCGCCGGGACCGGCGCGGTCCGTCCGGGACAACTGCTCGTGCACACCTCCGGGCGGTACGGCGCGAAGGTGCTGGACCCCGCCCTGCGCGCGGGCGCCCTGCCGCTGGCCCTGCACCCCGCGATGACGTTCACCGGCACTCCGGTCGACGTCCAGCGGCTCGCCGGCTGCTCATTCGGCGTCACCGCCCCTGAGCAGCTGCGTCTCGCCGCCGAGGCCCTCGTGATCGAGATGGGCGGCGAACCCGAGTGGATCGCCGAGGAGAACCGGGCGCTCTACCACACCGCCCTCGCCCTGGGCGCCAACCACCTGGTCACGCTGGTCGCCCAGTCCATGGAGCTGCTGCGCACGGCCGGCGTCGGGGCCCCCGACCGGATGCTGGGCCCGCTGCTCGGCGCCGCCCTGGACAACGCCCTGCGCTCCGGCGACGCGGCACTGACCGGGCCGGTCGCCCGCGGCGACGCGGGCACCGTCGCCGCGCACGTCGAGGAACTGCGCGCGTACGCCCCGCAGACCGTCGCCGGGTACCTGGCGATGGCCCGCGCCACCGCCGACCGGGCGCTCGCCCACGGTCTGCTGAAGCCGGAACTGGCCGAGGACCTCCTCGGGGTACTCGCGGACGGAGCCGCCGGGGCCACGGGGTCCGGCGGAGCCGACGGCACCGAGGGAGACGCCCGATGACCCGGTCCGGGACCGACACCGCGAAGCAGGGCCGCCCGGCGACGTGCGCGCCCGGGAACGGAGACCAGCGATGACCACCGCCCTGCTGAGCACCGCCGCCGAGCTGCACGCGCGCGTGCGCCGGGGCCGCCGTGCCGTCGTGATGACCATGGGCGCCCTGCACGAGGGCCACGCGACACTGATCCGCACCGCGCGGGACATCGCCGGGCCGGACGGCGAGGTCGTCGTCACCGTCTTCGTCAACCCGCTGCAGTTCGGCGCAGGCGAGGACCTCGACCGTTACCCGCGCACCCTCGACGCCGACCTGAAGCTCGCCGAGCAGTCCGGCGCGGACGCCGTGTTCGCTCCCGCCGTGGACGAGGTGTACCCGGGCGGCGAACCCCAGGTGCGCATCAGCGCGGGCCCCATGGGCGAGCGCCTGGAGGGCGGCTCCCGCCCCGGGCACTTCGACGGCATGCTCACCGTCGTCGCCAAGCTGCTGCACCTCACCCGCCCCGACGTCGCCCTGTACGGCCAGAAGGACGCCCAGCAGCTGGCCCTGATCCGCCGCATGGTGCGGGACCTGAACTTCGGCGTGGAGATCGTCGGCGTACCGACGGTGCGGGAGGACGACGGCCTGGCCCTGTCCAGCCGCAACCGCTACCTCTCGCCCCAGGAACGGCGCACGGCCCTCGCCCTGTCCGAGGCCCTGTTCGCGGGCCGTGACCGGCACGCCGCACAGGAGGCGCTGCGCGCGCGTGCCCTCGAGGTGCCCGCCACGCACGCCCGTGCGGAGGCGCTCAGCGCCATAGGGGAGTCCCGCGCGGCTGCCGACGCGCACGCCGTCGCCAAGGCGGCCCCCGGAGGTCCGGCGGCCGTTCGCGCGGCGGCCCGACTGGTGCTCGACGAGGCCGCCCGTCTCGACCCGCCGCTGGAACTGGACTACCTCGCGCTGGTCGACCCGTCCGACTTCACCGAGATCGGCGACGACTTCACCGGCGAAGCCGTCCTCGCGGTCGCCGCCCGGGTCGGGACGACCCGGCTGATCGACAACATCCCGCTCACCTTCGGAACCCTCGGAGCCGCCTCGTGACCAGCACAGGCACCAGCACAGGCATACGCCCGCCCGTCGCCCACCACCACCCTCAAGCGGGAGCGCTTCGCGCTCGCCCCCGCCTGTTCGCGCCCGCCCCCGGTTGGTCCATCTCCGCGGACGTCGTGGTCGTCGGCTCCGGCGTGGCCGGCCTCACCGCGGCCCTGCGCTGCGAGGCGGCGGGCCTGACGACGGTCGTGGTCACCAAGGCCCGCCTCGACGACGGCTCCACCCGCTGGGCGCAGGGCGGCATCGCCGCGGCCCTCGGCGAGGGCGACACCCCCGAACAGCACCTGGACGACACCCTGGTCGCGGGCGCGGGCCTGTGCGACGAGGAGGCCGTCCGGATCCTCGTCACCGAGGGCCCGGGCGCGGTACGGCGGCTGATCTCCACCGGGGCCCGCTTCGACACCGACGACGAAGGCGACATCCACCTCACCCGCGAGGGCGGCCACCACCGGCGCCGGATCGCGCACGCGGGCGGCGACGCCACCGGTGCGGAGGTCTCCCGGGCGCTCGTGGAGGCCGTGCACGCGCGCGGGGTGCGCACGATCGAGAACGCGCTCGTACTGGACCTGCTGACCGACGCCGAGGGCCGTACGGCCGGTGTCACGCTGCACGTGATGGGCGAGGGCCAGCACGACGGCGTGGGCGCCGTGCACGCCCCCGCCGTCGTCCTCGCGACCGGTGGCATGGGCCAGGTGTTCTCCGCGACCACCAACCCGTCGGTGTCCACCGGCGACGGCGTGGCGCTGGCGCTGCGCGCGGGTGCGGAGGTCTCCGACCTGGAGTTCGTGCAGTTCCACCCGACCGTGCTGTTCCTCGGCCCGGAGGCGGAGGGGCAGCAGCCGCTCGTCTCCGAGGCGGTGCGCGGCGAGGGCGCCCACCTGGTCGACGGCGACGGCGTGCGCTTCATGGTCGGGCAGCACGAGCTGGCCGAGCTGGCGCCCCGGGACATCGTCGCCAAGGGCATCCTGCGGCGGATGATCGAGCAGGACGCCGAGCACATGTACCTCGACGCCCGGCACTTCGGCGCCGACATGTGGGAGCACCGCTTCCCGACGATCCTGGCCGCGTGCCGCGCGAACGGCATCGACCCGGTCACCGAGCCCATCCCGATCGCCCCGGCCGCCCACTACGCCTCCGGGGGCGTGCGCACCGACTCCCACGGCCGGACCACCGTGCCGGGCCTGTACGCGTGCGGCGAGGTCGCCTGCACCGGTGTGCACGGCGCCAACCGGCTCGCCTCCAACTCCCTCCTGGAAGGTCTCGTCTACGCCGAGCGCATCGCCGCCGACATCGCGGCCGGCCATGGCGCGGAGGGCGCGCACGCGCGCGTGCCCGAGCCCGTCCCGGAGCCGGAGCGGCCGGCCCACCCCCTGCTCGCCGCCGAGGCCCGCTTCGCCATCCAGCGGATCATGACCGAGGGCGCGGGCGTACTGCGCTCCGCGGAGTCCCTCGCCAGGGCCGCCGACCAGCTCCAGCGGCTGCACTCCGAGGCCCGGGAGGCCCTCGACGAGAACGGCAAGACCGCCGAGCCCGGCGTCGACACGTGGGAGGCCACCAACCTCCTGTGCGTGGCACGCGTCCTGGTCGCCGCCGCGCTGCTGCGCGAGGAGACCCGCGGCTGCCACTGGCGCGAGGACCGGGCCGACCGCGACGACGCGAACTGGCGCCGCCACATCGTCGTACGGCTGAATCCCGACCGGACGCTGGCCGTGGACACCACCGACACCGCAGACTTCCCCCCGACCCGGCAGCACCGTCCCCAGGAGCAGTGACAGCAGTGAGTACCGACGACCTTCCCCTCGCCCCGGCCGGAGGCTGCGGCGACGGCTGCGCCTGCGGCGCGGACACGGACGCGGAGTACCTGGAGTGCGGGCTCGACCCCGCGCTCGCCGAGCTCCTGGCCGACGCGGGACTCGACCCCGTGGAGGTCGAGGACATCGCCAACGTGGCCATCCAGGAGGACCTCGCGCACGGCGTGGACGTGACCACGGTCGCGACCATCCCCGAGGACGCGGTGGCCACCGCCGACTTCACCGCCCGCGAGGCCGGCGTGGTGGCGGGCCTCAGGGTCGCCGAGGCCGTCGTATCCGTGGTCTGCACGGACGAGTTCGAGGTCGAGCGGCACGTCGACGACGGCGACCGGGTGGCGGCCGGGCAGAAGCTGCTGTCGGTCACCACGCGCACGCGCGACCTGCTGACCGCGGAGCGCAGCGCCCTGAACATCCTGTGCCGCCTGTCGGGCATCGCGACCGCCACGCGCGCGTGGGCGGACGTGCTGGAGGGCACCAAGGCGAAGGTGCGGGACACCCGCAAGACCACGCCGGGCCTCAGGGCGCTGGAGAAGTTCGCGGTGCGGTGCGGCGGGGGCGTCAACCACCGCATGTCGCTGTCGGACGCGGCGCTGGTGAAGGACAACCACGTCGTCGCCGCGGGCGGCATCGCGCAGGCCTTCAAGGCCGTACGGGAGGCGTTCCCCGACCTGGCGATCGAGGTCGAGGTGGACACCCTGCACCAGCTGCGCGAGGTAGTCGACGCGGGCGCCGACCTCATCCTCCTGGACAACTTCACGCCGATGGAGTGCGCGGAGGCCGTGGGGATCGTCGACGGGCGGGCGCTGCTGGAGGCGTCGGGCCGGCTCACCCTGGACAACGCGCGGGCGTACGCGGCCACCGGCGTCGACTTCCTCGCCGTGGGGGCCCTGACCCACTCCTCGCCGATCCTGGACATCGGCCTGGACCTGCGCGAGGCGGAGTAGGGCGATGCTCCTCACGATCGACGTCGGCAACACGCACACGGTCCTCGGTCTGTTCGACGGCGAGGACATCGTCGAGCACTGGCGGATCTCCACGGACGCGCGCCGCACGGCGGACGAGCTGGCGGTGCTGCTGCAGGGCCTGATGGGCATGCACCCGCTGCTCGGCGACGAGCTCGGGGACGGCATCGACGGGATCGCGATCTGCGCGACCGTGCCGTCCGTGCTGCACGAGCTGCGCGAGGTGACGCGGCGCTACTACGGCGACGTACCCGCGGTGCTGGTGGAGCCCGGGGTGAAGACGGGGGTGCCGATCCTCACCGACAACCCCAAGGAGGTCGGCGCCGACCGGATCATCAACGCGGTGGCGGCGGTCGAGCTCTACGGCGGGCCGGCCATCGTCGTGGACTTCGGCACGGCGACGACGTTCGACGCGGTGTCCGCTCGTGGGGAGTACGTGGGCGGGGTCATCGCGCCGGGCATCGAGATCTCGGTCGAGGCGCTCGGCGTCAAGGGCGCACAGCTGCGCAAGATCGAGGTGGCCCGGCCGCGGAGCGTGATCGGCAAGAACACGGTCGAGGCGATGCAGGCCGGGATCGTGTTCGGGTTCGCGGGCCAGGTCGACGGGGTGGTCAGCCGGATGGCGCGGGAACTGGCGGACGACCCGGACGAGGTGACCGTGATCGCGACGGGTGGGCTGGCGCCCATGGTCCTCGGCGAGTCCTCGGTGATCGACGAACACGAGCCGTGGCTGACGCTGGTGGGGCTGCGGTTGGTGTACGAACGCAACGTGTCCCGCCTCTGACACGGGCCGGCGGGGCGGCTTTCCTCGCCTCCGCCGCCCCTCCCGTCCCGAGGGGAACCCCCTGGGGGCTGTGCCCCAGGGCCCGGCTGGGCGGTCGGCCCGGCAGCTCGCGGGGCTCGGGACGCCGCCCTGGTCGCGCCCGGCTGGGTCGTGCCCGGCTGGGTCGTGCCCCAGGCCCCGACGGGGCTGCTGCACCTGTGCCCCGCCGAGGGGACCCGGGCCCGGCGCCGCACCCGGCCAGGGACCCACGTGGGTGGCGCGGCCGCGCCACACCAGCCTCTTGTGTCTGTTTTGTCTGATTAGCGCGTATCGTCGGCGTATGCCCACGCCCTACGGATCCCGCGGCGGCATGGCGTTCGGTGCGGAGGAGCTGCGTGTGCTCCGCCGCGCTCTCGCTCTCGCCCTTCACCCCGGCCCGGCCTCGGCCGAGGATGTTCAGGACTGCCTCCGGCTTGCCGGGCAGCTCGACGAGGCGATGCGCGAGGGCGCCCGGCTGCGCGCCTTCCTGGTGGCCGACCTGGCCCGGTACCGTGCCGCGCTGCCCGGCACGGCCGCCGGCTACCTCGCGCTCCTGCGGGAGGCCCTGGACGCCGGACACCGTCCGCTGCCCGACGACCTGGCCGCACTGGGGGCGCTGCGCGGGAACCCGATGGCGGCCGCACTGCTGGAGCGGACCGCGGCGGTCGTCCCGGCCTGCCGCACACCACTGCAGGCCCTCCCCGGCGGCCGGTCCGCGTCCGGCGGCGACGGTGGCGAGAAGCCCGCCGAGAAGCCCGCCGAGAAGCCCGAGGAGAGGCCCACCCGCAGACCCGCGGAGCGACCGGCCGGCGAGCCCGCCGCGCCCCGGCCGTCCCGGCCCATCCCGACCCCGGGCGAGGTCTTCCCGCGCCGCAAGCCGGCCCCGCCGTCCGAAGACCCGTCCCGGCGGCTCGCCGCCGTCTGAGCGCACCCCTGCCGCTCCGGGTGAAGGCCCGTGGCTACCCTGGAGGCATGGACTACGTCTCCGCGCTCGTTCCCCCGGTCGTCATGGCCGTCTTCTTCATCGGTGTGGTCAGGGTGATCGTGAAGACCCAGGGCGGCGCCGCCAAGGCCAAGGAGGACGCGGCCGTCGACGCCGTGCTCGCGTCCGCCGAAGGGGCCCGGCCGACCTCCGCCGGCACCGACGCCTGAGGCGCGCCCCGCGAGGAGCGCTGCCGTCCGGCACGGGGTGCGTGCCCTTTTTGTCCATGTTCATCGCGGAAAGTGGACGTTGGGCACGCCATTGGCGGGATCTCCCACTATTGTCTGAGCTGTGCCTCGCCCATTGGGAGAACTCGAAGACGCGGTCATGACGCGGGTGTGGAAGTGGAACCGCCCGGTGACCGTTCGAGAAGTCCTGGAAGACCTTCAGCAGGAACGGTCCATCGCGTACACCACGGTCATGACCGTTTTGGACAATCTCCATCAGAAGGGCTGGGTGCGCCGCGAAGCGGAAGGCCGGGCCTATCGATATGAGGCCGTCTCCACCCGGGCCGCCTACGCCGCCGCCCTGATGAACGACGCCTGGTCGCAGAGCGACAACCCGGCCGCGGCTCTCGTGGCGTTCTTCGGGATGATGAGCGACGAGCAGCGCCAGGCCCTCAGTGACGCCGTACGCATCGTCCAGGGGCCCGCGGATAGCGCTCCGGGGGATACCGGCCCCCATACCGCCCCCGATACGGACGGCGAGAACCCCGGCTCGGCACAGGAGCGCCGCGGGCGATAGCGTCCGCTCATGTCAGCAGAGCGCCCCGAAGTCACCGCAAAAGCCATCACCGTCCGGCGGGCGAGGACCAGCGATGTCCCGGTCGTGCGCCGTCTCCTCGACGCGTACGTCCGTGACCGCATCCTGCTCGACAAAGCGACCGTGACGCTTTACGAGGACATCCAGGAGTTCTGGGTCGCGGAACGCGACGACAACGCCGAGGTCGTCGGCTGCGGCGCACTGCACGTGATGTGGGAAGACCTCGCGGAAGTGCGCACTCTCGCCGTGAAGCCCGGTCTGAAGGGCGCCGGCGTCGGCCACCAGTTGCTGGAGAAGTTGCTTCACACCGCCCGCTGGCTCGGCGTTCGCCGCGTTTTCTGTCTGACCTTCGAAGTCGACTTCTTCGGGAAGCACGGCTTCGTGGAGATCGGGGAGACACCCGTCGACACCGATGTCTACGCGGAGCTGTTGCGTTCCTATGACGAGGGCGTCGCGGAGTTCCTGGGTCTCGAACGAGTGAAACCGAACACCTTGGGCAACAGCAGGATGCTTCTGCATCTGTGATCATCGGCCATTGCCGGCTGCTCCCTATGTCCGAAACGCGCATGTTTCCCGCCCGGTCCGGCCCCCTGAGTCTCTGCCAGGGGTTTGTGTTTTTCCGGCAAAAGCGGTTTGCTTTCCGACGTACTGCAGTACTGCATATAACAGGGGGCGGCGAAACGGCGGACGCCGCACACCCCGGCCCTAACGTTATCGATGAAAGGAAATCCGGTGGCACAGAAGGTTCAGGTCCTTCTTGTCGACGACCTCGACGGCGGCGAGGCGGACGAGACCGTGACGTTCGCGCTGGACGGCAAGACGTACGAGATCGATCTCACCACTTCCAATGCGGACAAGCTGCGCGGACTTCTCGAGCCCTATGTGAAGGGTGGTCGTCGTACCGGAGGCCGTTCCGCGGGCGGGCGCGGAAAGGCCCGCGCCGCTTCCGGCGGCAGCCAGGACACCGCGCAGATCCGCGCCTGGGCCAAGGAGAACGGCTACGAGGTCAATGACCGCGGCCGTGTTCCCGCGACCATCCGCGAGGCCTACGAGGAAGCCAACCGCTGAGCGCTCACGCGCCGCAGCCGGACCCGGTGACAGTGCGCCGCCACCGTGTCCACCAGTCGTACGAGATCGGGGGCGCCCACACCGCCCCCAAGGGCCGCGAGCGTCGGCAGCGACGACTCGACGTCGCGTCCCGGCTCGGGGGGCCGCAGCCATACGGCGGCCCCCCGCAAGGCGGCCTCCCGCGGTCCGCCCCGGACGGCGGGAGCATCCCAGCCGCCCACGGGAAGCGGCCGCACCCCGGTGGGGACCGGCTCCAGGGGCGCGGGCGCCTCGATGTGCCCGTCCGCGCCCAGCGCCACCAGATCCAGGGCCAGCGAGCCCCACTCCAGCCACTCCAGCAGCCCCGGTAGCTCCTCCGCGCTGCCCGCGGCCACCAGCAGCCGCATCCGGTCGCCCTGCACGGCCACCGGAGAGCCCGGCGCCAGGCGCCCGAGCGCGGCCGTGCCCGCCTCGGCCGGCACGTCCAGGACGTCGAAGCGCAGACCGGTGACCAGCCGTACCGGAGAGCCGGGGACCGTGGCCCAGCCCAGTTCGTCCTCGTACCAGTGCCGGATTCCGGCCTCCGGGTCGAGCGGTCGACGAGGTAGGGGGATCATGGGAATCACGGGGGCAGTGCCAACCATGACAAGAGCAACAGCCGAAACGGCTCCGAGTTACGCTGGGTGTCAAGGCGACTGCGCGCAGTGCCCGAAAGGGGGCGCGCGGGAGGTGCGGGGGGACGCGGGGTTGTTCGCCCATAGCGGAGCGAACCGGTGCGCGCGGCATGGACTGTCAGCGCCTGCGGGTAAGACATCCCTAGTGGGAGGGGGCGACGCGCAGGACGGGGCTGTCTCACGTTCGCCATCGGCGTACTGGCGACAGGGGTAACTGCCTGGCCTGCGGGAACATCGTCTCGCACCATCAGGTTGGAGCAGATGTCGGCGTTCGGGGTCAGGAGGCCATCGACGGTGTCGGCAGTTGGAATGAGCGGTCCCCGCTTGCGGGACTAAGCTGCGGAAGGACAGGGAGGGGAAGTTCCCCCCACTGCCTGACCGCTCTGAGGAGCGATTAACGATGTTCGAGAGGTTCACCGACCGCGCGCGGCGGGTTGTCGTCCTGGCTCAGGAAGAAGCCCGGATGCTCAACCACAACTACATCGGCACCGAGCACATCCTCCTGGGCCTGATCCACGAGGGTGAGGGTGTCGCCGCCAAGGCCCTTGAGAGCCTCGGGATTTCGCTCGAGGCGGTCCGCCAGCAGGTGGAGGAGATCATCGGCCAGGGCCAGCAGGCCCCGTCCGGGCACATCCCCTTCACCCCCCGTGCCAAGAAGGTCCTGGAGCTGTCGCTCCGCGAGGCCCTTCAGCTGGGCCACAACTACATCGGCACGGAGCACATCCTGCTCGGCCTGATCCGCGAGGGCGAGGGCGTCGCCGCCCAGGTCCTCGTCAAGCTGGGCGCAGATCTCAACCGGGTGCGGCAGCAGGTCATCCAGCTGCTCTCCGGCTACCAGGGCAAGGAGACCGCCACCGCCGGCGGGCCTGCCGAGGGCACGCCCTCGACGTCCCTGGTCCTCGACCAGTTCGGCCGGAACCTCACCCAGGCCGCTCGTGAGTCCAAGCTCGACCCGGTCATCGGGCGCGAGAAGGAGATCGAGCGGGTCATGCAGGTGCTGTCCCGCCGTACCAAGAACAACCCGGTCCTGATCGGTGAGCCCGGCGTCGGCAAGACCGCCGTCGTCGAGGGCCTCGCCCAGGCCATCGTCAAGGGCGAGGTGCCCGAGACCCTCAAGGACAAGCACCTCTACACCCTGGACCTCGGCGCGCTGGTCGCCGGCTCCCGCTACCGCGGTGACTTCGAGGAGCGCCTGAAGAAGGTGCTGAAGGAGATCCGCACCCGCGGCGACATCATCCTGTTCATCGACGAGCTCCACACGCTGGTCGGTGCGGGCGCCGCCGAGGGCGCGATCGACGCCGCCTCGATCCTGAAGCCGATGCTGGCCCGCGGCGAACTCCAGACCATCGGTGCGACCACGCTGGACGAGTACCGCAAGCACCTGGAGAAGGACGCGGCCCTCGAGCGCCGCTTCCAGCCCATCCAGGTCGCCGAGCCGTCCCTGCCGCACACGATCGAGATCCTCAAGGGCCTGCGCGACCGGTACGAGGCGCACCACCGCGTCTCCATCACGGACGAGGCGCTGGTCCAGGCCGCCACCCTGGCCGACCGCTACATCTCGGACCGCTTCCTCCCCGACAAGGCGATCGACCTGATCGACGAGGCCGGCTCCCGGATGCGCATCCGCCGGATGACCGCGCCGCCGGACCTGCGCGAGTTCGACGAGAAGATCGCCGCCGTCCGCCGGGACAAGGAGTCCGCGATCGACTCGCAGGACTTCGAGAAGGCCGCCTCCCTGCGCGACAAGGAGAAGCAGCTCCTGGCCGCCAAGGCCAAGCGGGAGAAGGAGTGGAAGGCCGGCGACATGGACGTCGTCGCCGAGGTCGACGGCGAGCTGATCGCCGAAGTCCTCGCCACGGCCACCGGCATCCCGGTCTTCAAGCTCACGGAGGAGGAGTCCTCCCGCCTGCTGCGCATGGAGGAGGAGCTCCACAAGCGGGTCATCGGCCAGGACGACGCCGTCAAGGCGCTGTCCAAGGCGATCCGCCGCACCCGTGCCGGTCTGAAGGACCCGAA
Organism: Streptomyces sp. NPDC001348; assembly: GCF_053597535.1. Classification (NCBI taxonomy): domain Bacteria; kingdom Bacillati; phylum Actinomycetota; class Actinomycetes; order Kitasatosporales; family Streptomycetaceae; genus Streptomyces; species Streptomyces sp. NPDC001348. The sequence goes on from NZ_JBSFIK010000049.1 coordinate 37,101, forward strand.
GCGTCCGGGTGGCTCGTTCATCTTCGCCGGCCCGTCCGGTGTCGGTAAGACGGAGCTGTCCAAGGCGCTCGCCGAGTTCCTCTTCGGCGACGAGGACGCGCTGATCTCCCTCGACATGTCGGAGTTCAGCGAGAAGCACACGGTGTCCCGGCTCTTCGGTTCGCCCCCCGGCTACGTGGGCTACGAAGAGGGCGGCCAGCTGACCGAGAAGGTCCGCCGCAAGCCGTTCTCGGTGGTCCTCTTCGACGAGGTCGAGAAGGCCCACCCGGACATCTTCAACAGCCTGCTGCAGATCCTGGAGGACGGTCGCCTGACCGACTCCCAGGGCCGGGTCGTGGACTTCAAGAACACGGTCATCATCATGACGACCAACCTCGGCACCCGGGACATCTCCAAGGGCTTCAACCTGGGCTTCGCGGCCTCGGGCGACACGAAGACCAACTACGAGCGCATGAAGAACAAGGTCTCGGACGAGCTCAAGCAGCACTTCCGCCCTGAGTTCCTCAACCGCGTCGACGACGTGGTGGTCTTCCCGCAGCTGACCCAGACCGACATCCTCCGGATCGTCGACCTGATGATCGGCAAGGTGGACGAGCGCCTGAAGGACCGGGACATGGGCATCGAGCTCTCCCAGTCCGCCAAGGAGCTGCTGTCCAAGAAGGGCTACGACCCCGTGCTGGGCGCCCGGCCGCTGCGCCGCACCATCCAGCGCGAGATCGAGGACTCCCTGTCGGAGAAGATCCTCTTCGGCGAGCTGCGCCCCGGCCACATCGTGGTCGTGGACACCGAGGGCGAGGGCGAGACCAAGACCTTCACCTTCCGCGGCGAGGAGAAGTCGGCCCTCCCGGACGTCCCGCCGATCGAGCAGGCCGCGGGTGGGGCTGGGCCCAACCTGAGCAAGGAGTAGGCCTCCGGCGGATTGGCTGAATGAGAGGGGCCGGTGCTTTTGGACAGCACCGGCCCCTCTCCGCGTTCTCAGTTCCGGTAGAGCCTGATTCGCACCCCGGGGAAGACTCTCTCGAAGCGAGAGACCGGGAAGGAGTGCCCGCCCTGGCCACTCAGGATCACCGAGCGCAGTCCCGGCAGCTTAGGCGCCAAGGCCGAAAGATCCTCGGCTCCGTGCATCGCGTAGACCCGTAGCAACTTGATACTGGGCATTTCGGGCATCAGCTCGATGCAGTGCGGGAATTCCCTGATGATCCATCCGTTCAGATACAGATCGGTGAGTTCGGGTAGTTCAGCGACGGCTTGCCAGTCGGCGGCCGTCAGTTCGTTTTTCAGCGGTCCCAGGCTGAGCGTCTGCAAACCGGCCCAGTGCGGTAGTCCGCGCAGCCCCGTGTTGTCGATGCTGTTGCCGCCCAGGTACAGGAACTCCAACGGTGCGTCGACCGGCAGGGTGTCCGTCAGTTCGGTGCCTGACAGCTCCTGGGTCATGGAGAGGCGGGCGAGTGACCGCAAGGATCGAAGCCCTCTCAACTCGTTGATGCCGTCGCAGGAGAGACCGCGCAGTGGCAGCGCGGACAGGCTCTCCAAGCCCATTGCCGCCGGACACTCGCTCAGCCACAGTTGATCAAGCGAGCTGAAGGGCAGCAGGGCGCCCAGATCGGTGAGGTGTGGATTCTTCTGCAGATCGATCGCCGTCACCGCTTCGGGTACCGGTATGACGGCCAGAATGTCTTCCATCCGATGCGGGCCCTGGAAGGAGAGCCGGGGCCAAGGACGCATCCCGGCCAGGGCCCGGCGCTGTTCGGCCGACTCGCAGGTCAGCAGCAGGTCTGTCGTGTCCAGGTGGTCCAGCACCTCGGCGACGTACTCCTCGGTGGCGAAGCGCCCCCAGGTCCCCACGAGCTGGCTTCGTACGTCGAGGTCCGGATGCTCCCGGAACCGCCGCAGGACCGCCAGCGCCCCCTCCGGTTCCTCGGCGCCCAGGATCGAGGCCGTGACCGTAACGCCCCGGGCCTCCTCGTTCGTCAATGCGCCGGGCCCCGGCAGCAGCTCCAGCACCAGCGGTCCGGCTTCGGCGAGAGCCCGCGCATCCTCCGTTGTGCGCGGTGGGATCAGCGCGGCGGCCCGCGACTCCACCTCCGCCCGGACCATCGGATCAAGAGCCGCCGCATGCTCAAGACAGGCCAGCGCCAGCAAGGTGAGCCGAGGAGTGTCCCGGGCCAGCAGTTGCCGTAGTACCGAGGCCCGTTCACGGGGCCGGGCGTGGGCCACCGCCATGCGGATGACGTCCTCCCACTGGGCGTCGTCGGCGTGGCTGACGAGGACGTCGAGGTGGCCCTCCTCCACGGCGTAGCGCGCGCCCAGGTAGTCCTGGAAGGTGCGGTGGACGAAGTCCAGGACCCCCTCGGCCGGCTGCCGGAGCAGGCCGCTGCGCAGCAGCAGCGTCCGCAGTACCGTCGCCGCGTCACCCTGCCCTGCCGCCGACGCTACCGTGGGCAGTGAGCGCTCCACGATCCCCTCGGCCGTCTCCAGGGCCATCTCGGTACGGCCGCTGAGCACCAGCGCGTAGGCCAGTCGCTGCAACAGCTCCAGTCGGGCCTCTTCGCCCGGCTCCACGCCGTCCACTGCGCTCATGCCTCGCTCCCGGTCGCGGCGGGCGAGGAGCATCGCGAGGGCAGCGTCGTACAACTCCTTCCGTCCGGTGGGAAGATAACCACGACGCTCGCGGTGTAGCGCGCAGATCAGGCCGCACATCAGGGGGTTGGTGGCGAGCCGGGCCAAGTCGCGCTTGGTGCGCAGGGCGTCCAGAAGAGCGGTCTCGTACTCAGCAGCCTGTGCCGCCTTGTGCCAGCGCCGCACGAACGTCCTGACCTCGGAGCGGCGCATCGGAGCAAGTGCCAGTTCCCGGAAGCCCTCCTGGGCCAGCCAGTCGGGGCGTACGGCCGTCGGGCGGGAGGTCACGAGCCAGTGGTTGCCGGGGTAGGCCTGGAGCAGGGCGCGGAGCCAGTCACGGGTGCGGTTGCGGTCGGCGGCCGGAATTTCGTCCAGGCCGTCCACGAGGACCAGGGCGCGGCCTGCCGTCAGGACGCGTTCGGCCCAGCCCTCCGGCGGGGTCAGCGGACAGCTCACCGGCTTGAGGAAGTCGGCAGGGGTCGGGAGCGGGCCGGTGCGGATCAGGGTGCGCAGGGGGAGGACGTAGGGGACGCGGTCGCCGGTCCGGGCCGCGGTGACCGCCAGCCACTGCACCAGGGTCGTCTTCCCGGATCCGGCGTCGCCGCGCAACAGCACGCGGGAGTCGGTGAGCAGCGCCTCCTCGGCGGGCAGCCGGCCTGCCGCCGCGGGTGGCCGCTCGTCCGGGGACATGTCGCGCGACACCTCCTCCGCGGTGGTCGCCTCCAGGCTGAGGTAGGCCACTTCGAGAGGCCAGCGGTCGGGGGAGTCGCGCAGGTCGATGCCGTAGATGGTGATGTGGTTGTGGTGCTCGGCGACGTACGACAGGTAGCGGTGCTCGAAGGCGGTGTCACGGTCACCGGGGCGCGGGGTCCGCGCGATCAGTTCGTCGACCTTGCGGTCCGTCTCGGCCTGCCCCCGGGCCTGTTCGACCAGGGCACGCGGTACGAAGGCCGACCGCCGAGTGAAGAACTCCAGGATGTGCAGGCACGCCGCTTCGGTCGCGGAGTCGAGGAAGAGGCAGGCGTCCGTGGACAGCCCGTCGGCCGCCGGGGCGCCGCGCCGCAGCCGTACGGCCAGCTCCCGCTCGCCCAGGCGGACGGCGTGCACGGCGTCCATGTCCAGGTCGCCGAGGGCGAGGAGGCGACGGGTCAGGGCTTCGGCGACGGCGGCCCGCTCGTCGGGCGGGAAGGGCGACTCGCCCGGCCGCTCCACCGCCTGGCCGACCAGCCGTTCGGCGAGCCGGCGCAGTTCCTTCTCGCGCAGAACGCGCTTCTCACCCGGGAGCGGAACGAGATCCGTCAGCCGTACGGGCTTGTCGACCAGCCCGGCGCCCGGCTGCTGCGAAGGAACCACCTTCTTCGCCAGCGGGCCCATCAGGGCCCCCGCCAGTTTTCCGCCGATGAACGCCGGATCCATCCGCCTCACCCCCGTACGCGTGCGAACGGAGGTGAGGCTACCTGGACTCGCCCGGAAGGGTCAGGACAACTGTCCGTCGTAGTCGGGCAGTTTGAACGTCTTCTCGGCGTGGCCGCCCGAGAGGTCGGTGGCGCTGTTGCCGATGTTCGCGATGATCGTGTAGCCCTTGTTCTCGATGTCGACGCGCTGGGCCGTCTTGTAGGCGGCGACGTCCTTGAACAGGTCGAGCAGGCCGCGGGCGTAGAGCCCGGAGACGTCGTAGCCGTCGTGCTCGAGGTTGTACTCGGTGGCGGCCTTGATGATGCCGGGGCGGGCGGTGACGAAGAAGAGGGAGACGCCGTGCTCCTGGGCGTACTCGGCGACGTTCAGCACGGGCTTGTTGGCCGGGGACGGATAGCTGAAGCCGAAGTCGGTCTCCAGCGTGGTGTTGTCGATGTCGAAGACGATGGCCTGCTTCTCACCCGGCTTGGCGGCGGCGATGCGCTGCTCCAGGTACGGCAGGGCCTGGTCCATCACCGCCTGGCAGTCCTTCTGCCAGGTCGCGTAGTCCACCTTGGCGGCGGTGGTGCTCGTCGTCGCGGCGTCGGCCGGGGCGGCCATCGCGACGAGGGCGGCCGCGGATACGGCGGTCGCGGAAACGCGCAGCGCCCAGGGGCGTGGTCTGCTCATCGGTGGGGGGTCCTCTCACTCCATACGCTGCCGATGTCGTGGGCATGATCGTGCGTGAGGGTGGCGCGAGGGGAACCGTAGGGTTACTGGGGGGTAGGCGTACAGAGGTGTGCGTCACATCCCGCCGTGAATTCCGTCGATGGCCTGCTGGACCACTCGGGACAAGTCCTCTTCGGTGGGGACGAGTCGACGCCCTGCGGGCGAGAGCGTCGAGTAATTGGCCATGGCCAGCGGGTTGTTGCTCGCGTCGAGGGCGAGTTGGACCGCGGCCTTGTTGTGGTGGGCCCCGATCAGGAAGCCGATGGTGCTGTCGTCGCGCTCCGGGTCGCGGACCATCCGGTCGACCACGCTGACGTAGAAGTTGAGCTTGCCGACGTGCTCCGGTCGTACGTCCTTCGTCTTGAGCTCGAAGACGAAGTAGCGATGCAGCTTGAGGTGGTGGAAGAGCAGGTCGATGCGGTATTCCTCGCCGTCGATGAGCACTGGGTACTGGCGGCCGACGAAGGCGAAGCCGACGCCGAGTTCCGTGAGGAAGCGGACCATGTTGGCGACGATCGCCTCTTCGAGTTCGTGCTCGGCGTGGTGTTCGTCAAGGCCCAGGAAGTCGAGACGGTAGGGGTCCCGGGCCAGTTCCTTCAGCACGGCCGATTCGTCGGGGACCGTCACCGCGACATTGGTGGCCGCGGAGCCCTGGGTGCGGTGCAGGCCCTGGTGGATGAAGCGGTCCAGCAGGGCGCGGACCAGCCGTTGCGGACGGCTTCGGTGGCGTAGAAGTCCAGCTCGGAGCGGGTTTCGAGCTTGTCCATGAGGACGGTGACGTGGCCCCACGGCAATTGTGCAGCAGGCTGTTGCACAATTGGCTCCGGCCAGGTTCGGGCCATCTTCTGCATATACATAGATTGCGTCGGGAGAAGCCGCGCTGCCCCGGAAAGGCCGCCTTCAGATCCGCCGCGAGCCGGGCCACCACCTTCGTGCCTCAGCCCTTCTGTTCCTGCCGGGCGAGGATCAGCTTGCCGATCTGCCAGTACATGCGGACCAGTTCGGTGTTCACGGCCCGCTGGGCGCGCAGGCGTGCGCCGGAGACCGTCTCCTTGATCTCGCCCAGGAGATCGCCGTACCAGGACGGGAGCGATCCGAGCTGGGTGGGGACGGTGGCGTTGGACGCCTCAGTGCTGCTGTTCATGACCGTGAGGGTTGCGCAGGTGATCTTCGCGCGCGGGTGAATCCGCTCAGGTCATCCGAACGTGTGAGTTTGGGGCGAGCGCCTGTATGAGGGCGGCCAGGGCGGCGGGAGTCGTCGTGAGGATCGTGTCGGGTTGGTCGCTTTCGCGGAGGTGGATGGGACCGGCGGGGGTGGGGGCGGCGAGGTTCAGGCAGTTGGCCTGGTCGCCGCTGAAGGAGGATTTCTGCCAGTCGAGGACAGTCATGCAGATACTCCCTGAAGGGTGTACAGGATGTGCTGGATGAGACCCAGGGAGTCCCGGGTCGAGTGTTTGACGGGGATGACGGTGGCGTCGACGGCGGGCAGCGCCGCGTTGCCGAGTCGGCTGAACTGGTGGCGGTACTTGGCCACGTCGTCTTCGCCGTGCAGGTAGGCCGACCGTGCCGGGTGCTCCATCAGCACCGTTTCCAGGGCGCCGTGGTGTGACGCGAGGTGGCAGAACGGTGTCGTGAGCGCCGACACCGCCACTGCCGTGAACGGCATGATCTGGATCGTGACGTGTGGGAGCTCCGCGAGCTCGACCAGGCGCAGGAGCTGCTGGCGCATGATGTCCGTGCCACCGAAGCGCATGTGCAGCGCTGCTTCGTGGATGACCGCGTGGACCTGTGGCGGGTTGTCGGCGGTGAGGATGCGCTGGCGTTCGCCGCGGAAGCGGACAGCGGCGTCGATTTCCTCTGCTGTGCTCACAGCGTCGCTCGCCTGGAAGATGGCGCGGGTGTAGCCCGCCACCTGGAAGAGGCCGGGCAGGAACAGTGACTCGTACGAGCGTAGATGGGTCGCTCGTGCTTCGAGTTCGGCCAAGTCCAATGCGGAAGCCGGTAGTTGATGTCTGTATTCGCTCCACCAGCCTTTTCCGGAGGACTCCGCCAGACTCACCAGGGCCTCAACGTAGGTTGAACTAGTGCCCCCATAGGCCTCGCAGAGCGTGCGGATCCGGTCGGCGGAAATCGCGGTACGCCCGTTCTCGACATGAGTGAGGTGTACGCGCCCCATGCCGATGGCGGCCCCGGCGTCCTGCACGGTCAGCCCGCTGAGCTCTCGCAGCCTTTTCAACTCTGCGCCGAGGCGAAGTTGCCGCTCGGTGGGCATAGTTCGCAGTGCCAACGGGCTCTCTCCTTCGCGGGTGGAGGTCAGTTTGCCCCTGAGGGGGCGGCAAGGTCCACTGAGGTTGGACTTCAGGTTGAACAAGTCATCCCTGAGCCGCTACTTTGAGTGTGGCGACGCTCACGCAGAGATGCCGGAAGCCTCGCCGTCGACGTATGCGCACACACCCCGCGTCGCGGAAGCGCACCGCCGGAGGGGCGGCAGAGACACCGCGAGCGGCACTCGTCGACCGGGCTCTTCGACACCCACGTATCAGTACCGCTCCGCGCCTTGGAGGCGTCCGCCGTGCAACGTCCGCTCACCTACACCCTCTTCACCCCTGCCGTCGCCACCTCACCCAAGGTCTGCCGGGACTTCGTCCGGTCCACGCTGCAGACGCTCGGGCTCGGCGACCTCGCCGACACGGCAGCCCTGTGCACCTCCGAGTTGGTGACCAACGTGCACCAGCACGTGCGAGGCGAAGTGCACCTGAGAGCCACCGTCGAAGCGGCGGGAGTTCGTGTTGCCGTGTACGACGGGAGTCACCTGCCGCCCCGTCCGCAGGGGCGGGTCGGCGGCGACGCCGAGTCCGGGCGCGGGCTGCTGCTGGTGGCCTCGCTCGCCGACGGGTTCGGGGTGACCGGGGCCGAGCGGGGCAAAGGCGTCTGGTTCCGGCTCGACGCCGGCGAGCCGCAAGTGCAGCCTCGCCCCTAGGTCAGGACCAGCCAGCGGCGCCCGTCGAGGAGTTCGCGGGCCGCGTCCAGGTGGCCGGCGTGGCACGCGGTCTCGGTGATGACGTGCAGCAGGACGTCGCGCAGGGTGTGCAGGTGCGGTTCGTCGAACAGGTCGTGCGGCCACCAGGCCAGGGGGGCGTCGGCGGGCGTCGTCGCGATGACGGCGTCGGCGAGTCCCGTCTCCTGCCGGTACCGGTCGAGCACGTCGGCGGCCGGTACTTCCGGGGCCACCCGCCAAGCTTCGTCGCCGCTCGTGAGGTCGCGGATCGTCTCCTCGTCCCCGGCGACGACCGCGCGGAACCAGAAGCGCTCGACGTCCAGCGTGAGGTGCTGGACCAGTCCCAGGCAGTGCCATCCGGAGGGCAGTACGGGCTGCCGCAAAGCCTCTGGGGTGAGCCCGTCGAGGATGCCGAGGACGTGGCGCCGCTGTCCGTCCAAGACCCTGAGGAGGGCCGTGATCTCACTGCTGGGAGTTGTCTCGCTCATGCTCGCCTCGTCACTTTCCCGGGACGGATGGGTTGTCACGCCGCTCGGGCCGGGCCGGGTTGGCAGGGCCTGTTGAGCCATACCTTCCTCCTGGGGCGTGAGCAACAGTGCTGTGACCGCCTGCGCCCCCGAAAACTCATCGCGACCTGTTGCGGTGAATCGACTCCGCTTCAGTGCCGGCCCGGCCGTGGTCACGCCCGGCACCCCGCAGAACGGACGGTTCCGCATTCACCCGCAACCAGAGGCGGAAGTCCCCGTACTCATCGGGCAAGGCTGCCTCGGAAGATCCGGTCCAGGTGATGGGCCAGGACTTCGGCGGCCGACTCCGGGCTGCGCTGGCCGACAAGGACGCTGGTGCCGAGTCCCGCGGACATGGCGAGCAGGCTGACGGCTTCCAGGCGCGCGTCCACGCCGGGCTGCATGAGATGGCTTTCTTCTGCTTGCTGGAGGAGCTCGGCGAGGGCGCTCTCGGCGGCATCGGGGTTCGTGATGAAGGGCTGGGCGGCGAGCGCCTTGTCGGTGACGGACAGAACGGCGTACGAGGTGTAGACGAGGTGGAAGGCACGGCTCTCCTCGTCGGTCGGCAACGCCGCCGTCAGCATCGCCTCGATCATCGCGCGCGGACCCGGATCGTGGCCGGCGGCCCGAATCCGGGCTGTGACCCGCTCCCCGAATCTCTCGGCCAGCTGCTGCAGCCCGTAGAGCAGCAGTTTCTCCTTGGTCTCGAAGTAGTACTGCACCAGTCGCAGCGAAATGCCTGCCTCCGCTGCCACATCACGCATGCCCACGGCATGCAGGCCGCGTCGTGCCGCGACCCGAAGGAGCGCCTCGGCGATCTCGGTGCGCCGCTCTGCATGGTCTACGCGCTTGGGCATCGACCGCATCTCCGCTCGCCGTCTCCACCGGTCGGGTTCGTCCCGCCCATCGTGATGATACAGCTGTATCATCAACGTGATACGTTCGTACCACAAAGAATCGACACCCGGAGGTGGGCATGTCCCAGACCGCGACCCGCGCCCAGGCCGATGTCGGCCGCTATGTGAGCGATGCCTGGCGTGACCGCTATTTCGCGGCCTGCGACGCGGTGTACGCGCTGGGAGCTCCCGCTCGCGCTGAATCGGACGTGGAAACTTCCTTCGGTACCACGCACGTCTACGAGTACGGCCCCACGGACCCGGTCGCCCAGTCGCGCACCCCCGTCGTTCTGGTGCACGGAGCAGGCTCCTGCTCTGCCATGTGGTACCCGAACACGCCTGCTTTCAGCGCCGCCCGCCAGGTCTACGCGATCGACACCCCGGGCGATCCCGGCCGCAGTGTCCAGCGTGCACCCATCCACCAACCCGAATGCGCCGCACAGTGGTTGGACGAGACGCTTGCCGGGCTGGGGCTCGAACGCGTGCACCTGGTCGGCACCTCCTATGGCGGATGGCTCGCTCTGAACCAAGCGCATCGCAGGCCCGACCGCCTCGCCTCGGTCACCCTCCTCGACCCCGGCGGCCTGGAGAAAGTGGGTCTGCGCTTCTTCGTGTGGATCTTCGTCAGCCTGTTCGCGACCTTCGCGCCCAAGGCGCTACGCCCACGATTGGCGGCGTGGCTGCAACAGCCGGTCCTCGTCATGCCGGAGCTGCGCAGCATGATCAGGGTGGGCGCTCGCGCTTACCGCATACGCCGTCCCGCCCCACTGCCTCTGTCCGAGGGTGAACTGTCCACCATCCGCACGCCGCTCTACTTGGCGCTCGGCGAGCGAAGCCTCCTCGTGCACCCGCACAGGCAGGTCGAGCGCGTCCCACGCCTGATGCCGAGCGCGCGCGCCGAAATCATCTCCGACACCGGCCACGGACCCCAGATCGACCACGCGGGCGAGATCAACCGCCGCATGCTGAGCTTCATGGACTCCGTCGACTCCGTCGACTGACAGCCTCCTCGATCGGCGGGTTCGAGGAACGGCCCTGGGGCCCTCGGCACGGAGCCGGGCTCTGGCGCGTACGTGACCCCTCTCACTTTCGCTTGCTCGGCGATCTCGGAAGTCAGTGATATGCCGCACAGGCGATATGTCCGTTACTAGGATAGATAGTCGGACATGGGGCTATGGGTAAAGCGTGCTTTCGTCACGCCTCCGACCTGTCAAGAGGCGTGAAAGTTTCGCGGCTCAGTACTACGCGCGGCAGTAATTAGCCCGTTTTGGGATGAATGAACCCTCGGGGTAGCAAGGGATCGCCCACCCGGCGGACGCCAGTCGCGTCGGGTGGATTTCCGTCCCCGACTCCCCGAGGTTTCGATGTCCCAGCGCGTCCCGTTCCGCTTCCCCCGTACCTCCTCGCTGCGCACCCGAGCCGCCGCCCTGGCCGCCGGTGTGGGCGCCTCGGTCGTGCTGGGGGTCGGAGTCGCCAGTGCCGCCGTCCCGCACGCCGCCCCTCATGCCGCGACGGTCGCCGCCGTGAAGCCTGCCGCCAAGGCTGTCGCCTGGGTCGACCCCGTGAAGAACTACACGCTCACCGCGGGCTTCGACCAGGCCGGCTCCCACTGGATGCACCGGCACAGCGGGCAGGACTTCGCCGTGCCGATCGGTACCGACGTCGTCGCCGCGCACGGCGGCACCGTGGTCAAGGCCGGCGGCTGGGGTGCCGGCGACGGGCCCGCCTACGGCAACGCCATCGTCATCAAGCACGCCAACGGGCAGTACTCGCAGTACGCCCACCTCTCGCGGATCGACGTCAGGATCGGCCAGGTCGTCACCACCGGCCAGCACATAGCCAAGTCCGGCAACACCGGCAACACCACCGGCCCGCACCTGCACTTCGAGATCCGTACGACCCCGAACTACGGCTCCGCGATCGACCCGGTCGCCTTCCTGCGAGCCATGGGCGTGAAGGTCTGAGCCGCGCGCTCCGGCACGACTGCCAGGGGGAGCGGAAGCCGCGCCGCTTCACGAGACGCGCCGCCCGAGCGGGGATCGCTCACGATCACCGCCCGGGCGCGCGTCCGAGCGCCGGCCATCGGGAGGGCCCCGTGATCAGTGCTGAGGATGCGGCTGGCCGCGGAACATGGGCCGCCGCCCGGTAGGGGTGCCCGCGGCGAGGCGGCCGGCGTCCATGCGCATCCTGATGGCGTGGAACACCTCGGTCACGCCGAGGACTATGGCCATGATGCCCGCCACCAGGGTCAGCGCACCGATCGAGGTGAACGGGGAGACGATCAGCACGATGCCGGCCAGCATGCCGATGATCCCGCTGAACAGCATCCAGCCCCGCCCCGGCATGTCCGGAGCGGAGGCCGCCGTGGCCGTCACCATGGTGCCGCGCAGCAGCCAGCTGAAGCCGATCCACAGGGCGAGCAGCAGGATCGACTGCAGGGTGCCGCGGAAGCAGACCAGCCCGACCAGGACGCAGAGCGCACCCGTGAGGAAGTGCAGCGCCCGCAGGTGTCCGGGTACGTGGGTGCCGAAGGCGGCGGCCAGCTGGAAGACACCGATGAGCAGCAGGTAGATGCCGAAGAGCACGCCGACGACCCGAAGTGTCTCCGCCGGCCAGGCGAGGACCACGATGCCGAGCGCGATGGCGGCGAGACCCGCGGTGAGCACGAGCTGCCAGCCCATGTTCGCCAAGGCCGTCATGCTTCCGCCGAGGGAGGTGTCTTGTGCCTGCGTGCCGTGCGGAGGTGCGGCGCCGGTCCCTGACGGGGAATCGGAGGGAGACGTCATACCAGCTCACCCTTCCGGTAGCGATGTGGGTGAATCGGTTCTTCTCCATCTTCACCCCGTTCGGCCCGGCCTCGCCTGGCGAGCCCGCCCCGGGTGCGGGACAAGCTAGGCCCCCGCCTCCCGGGCCCCCATGTGCGCCTGGGTGACCAGGTCCACGGCGACCTCGAGAACCGCCTCGCGCCTCTTGTCGGGGTCGCCCTCGACGTCCTGCATGATGAACATGCCCGCGTGCAGCGTGAACAGGGCGCTGACGCAGCGGACCTGGTCGACGAGCGGCGCGTCGGGGTCGATGATGATGTCGCGCAGGCCGCGCATGCGGTCCTTGAAGGTGTCGCCGATGCGCAGTTCGCGCACCGTCGCCTGGTTCTCCTGCATGAAGCGGAAGAGCGGTTCGGCGCTGGCCAGGGCCTGGCTGTAGCGCCGTACGATCTCCTGCTTGGTCTCCAGCGTGTGCGGCTGCTCGGCGCCCCACTCGATCAGTTCCAGGATCGGCTGCGTCAGATCCTCGAAGAGGCTGACGATGATCTCTTCCTTGGTCTTGAAGTGGTAGTAGAGCGCTGCCTTGGTCACGTCCAGGTGCTCGGCGATCTCGCGCAGTGATGTCTTCTCGTAGCCCTGCTCGGCGAAGAGTTCGAGGGCCACGTCCTGGATGCGCTGGCGGGTGTTGCCGCGGCGCGGTTGCTTGGTGCCGTCCATGGTGACGCCCATCCTCGTACTCCTCGTACTCCCTCGGAAACTTACTTGACGCCCGGCTAGTGAAATCGCTACCTTGCAGTGTAGTGAAAACTAGCCGGGCGGCAAGTAAGCGGCCCGCGGGGAGTGGGGACGATGGCGGACACGCAGAGCGCGCCAGTCGCGGAGAGCGTCGAAGCGCGGAGCAAGGAAACAGAAGGCAAGAAGCCCAGGAGTGTGCGGGTCGTCCTGCTCGCTCTGATGATCGCGATGATGCTCGCGATGCTCGACAACATGATCGTGGGCACGGCGATGCCGACGATCGTGGGCGAACTGGGCGGTCTGGAACACCTGTCCTGGGTGGTGACGGGTTACACACTGGCGACCGCCGCGGCGACCCCGATCTGGGGCAAGCTCGGCGACATGTACGGCCGGAAGGCCACCTTCCTCGCCTCGATCGTGATCTTCCTGATCGGGTCCGCGCTCAGCGGCATGGCGCAGAACATGGGTGAGCTCATCGGGTTCCGGGCCGTTCAGGGACTCGGGGCCGGCGGTCTGATGGTCGGTGTCATGGCGATCATCGGCGACCTGATCCCGCCCCGGGAGCGCGGCAAGTACACGGGCATGATGGCCGGTGTCATGGCGCTCGCGATGATCGGCGGTCCGTTGGTCGGCGGGACCATCACCGACAACTGGGGCTGGCGCTGGTCCTTCTACATCAACCTGCCGCTCGGCGTGGTCGCGCTGGCGCTGGTCAGTGCCGTACTGCACCTGCCGAAGAAGCGGGCGAAGGCGCGCATCGACTACCTGGGTGTCACGCTGCTGACCGTCGGCATCACCTCGATCGTGCTGGTCACCACCTGGGGCGGCACGGAGTACGCGTGGACCTCCGCCAGGATCATGGAGCTGATCGGCATCGGTGTCGCCGCACTGGTCGGGTTCGCGTTCTGGCAGACCCGGGCCGCCGAGCCGGTCGTACCGCTGCACATCTTCCGCAGCCGCAACTTCACCCTGATGTCGGTCATCGGCTTCATCACCGGCTTCGTGATGTTCGGCGCCACGCTCTTCCTGCCGCTGTACCAGCAGTCCGTGCAGGGCGCGTCCGCCACCAACTCCGGGCTGCTGCTCCTGCCGATGCTCGGCGCGATGCTGGTGACCTCGATGGTCGCCGGCCGGGTCACCACCAACACCGGGCGCTACAAGGTCTTCCCGATCGCCGGCGGCGCGCTGATGATCGTCGGCCTGTATCTGCTGTCGACGATGGACACGGGCACCTCCCGGCTGACCTCCGGGGTGTTCATGGCCGTCCTCGGCCTCGGCATGGGCTGCCTGATGCAGATCACCATGCTGGTCGCGCAGAACAGCGTGGAGATGAAGGACATGGGCGTGGCGTCCTCGTCCACCACCCTGTTCCGTACGCTCGGTTCCTCCTTCGGCGTCGCCATCATGGGCGCGCTGTTCAACAACCGGGTCCAGGACGTCATGTCGGAGCGGGCCGGGGCGCTGGGCTCCAAGGTGACCGAGCAGTCCGCCCAGCTCGACGCGGCCAGCCTGGCGAAGCTGCCGGCCGTGGCGCGCGAGGCGTACCAGCACGCGGTGTCCTCGGGCACGCACTCGGCGTTCCTGCTGGGCGCGATCGTCGCCGTGGTCGTGCTGGTGGCGGCCGTCTTCGTCAAGGAGGTCCCGCTCCGGGGCGGCCCGCAGAAGCCGGAAGCCGAACCGGCTGTGTGACCCTGCCGTGCAGGAGCGAAGGCCCCCGGATGGTGTCCGCCCCGGGGGCCTTCGCCATGTGCCGCGCCTGCCGGGCCGGCCGAGGAGCGGGCCGGCCGGTCGCAGGGCCGCTGGTTCCCGTGCCGGTACACGTCCTTCCGGGTCAACTCCGGTCGATAGGTTGTCGATCCATGGACCGACGGCCACTCAAGCTCATAGTCGATGTCTCACTCATGCTGGTCGGCACCATGCTGGGCATCGCGACGAACTACGCGACCGGCGAGTCGGGTCATGCCCCGCTGGTTCTGCGCCTGTTGCGGCAGTGGTCGGTGCCGCTGATCGGCGTCGCCCTGGTGCTGCTCGTGGCCGGGCAGGTCCTGTTGCACCACCTCGACCGGCCGGTGCCCCTGGTGCGCGGAGCGTGGGACTCCGAACAACCGCCCTTCCCGGGGCTCGAATCGTTCACGGAGGACGACGCGGCCGTCTTCTTCGGCCGCGACCGGGAGATCGCCGAGCTGGTCGGACGACTGCACCCGGTGGTGCCGGACCGGGCGCAGCGGTTCGTGACGGTGGTCGGTCCGTCGGGCAGCGGCAAGTCGTCCCTGGTACGGGCCGGGCTGCTGCCCGCGCTCGCGCGCAGGCGCGGGCGGTGGGCGGTGGCGGCCCCGTTCTCGCCCGGCGCGGACCCGGTCCGTGCCCTGGAGGGGCGCTTGCGCCGACTTCCCGACGACCGGCCCGCGTTGGTCGTCGTCGACCAGTTGGAGGAGCTCTTCACCCTGGCCGGGCCCGAGGAACGGAGGGCGTTCCTCACCGCTGTACGAGACGCCCTGCGCGGCGACCCGCGGCTGTGGTTCGTGGCCACCTTGCGCTCGGACTTCCTCACCCAGTTCCTGGACTCCGGTTTCGCCGAGCTGGTGCGCGAGCCGGCTCTGGTCGGCGCGCTCGGCCGGGACGAGCTGTACGAGGTCATCGAGAAGCCCGCCGAGCAGGCCGGACTGACCTTCGCCCCGGGCCTCGTGGCCCGGATGGTCGACGACTGCGGAGGCGGCGACGCGCTTCCGCTGCTCGCGTACACCCTGCAGGAGCTGTACCTGCGCGCCGGAGGGGCGGGTGGGACGGTGAGCGACGAGATGTACCGCGCGCTGGGCGGCGTCGCCGGCGCACTGTCCGACCGGGCCGACCGGATCGCCGCCGAACTCGCCGACGCACCCGTGATCTCCGCCCTGTTGCGGTTCGTCACCGTCGACCGGAACGAGGCCACCCGCCGCAGTGTGCGCCGCGCCGACCTCACCGCGCAGGAGCGGGAGGTCGCCGACGCCTTCGTCGCCGGACGCCTCCTCACCAGCGACGGTGGTGTGCTGAGCGTCGCCCACGAGGCGCTGTTCCGTCAGTGGGCGCCCCTGCGCCGGGCGGTCGCCGCCCACCTGGAGGAGCTGCGCCGCCGCACGGAGCTGGAACGCTGGGCACAGGACTGGGAGCACGCGGGACGGCCGGACTCCTACCTGCTCGCCGGAGAGCGGCTGGCCGCCGCCCGCACATGGCGGGCGGAGGACGGCAGGGACCCGCTGATCGCCGCGTTCGTGGACCGGTCGGTCCGGGCGGACCGGGCGACGATGGAACGCGTGGCGGACGCGGTGGCCGTGCGGGTCCTCGAGAGCGTCGACCGGGAGCCGGAACCCGCGGTGCCGGCCGCGCTGGCGGCGGTCGAGGAGTGCGCGCCCACACCGGGCGCGATCCAGGCGCTGCACACGGCCCTGGGCGCGTCACGGATGCGGGCGGTGCTGCGTGGCTTCGAACGCGGCGCGTCCGGGGTGGCCTGGTCCCCGGACGGGCGGCGACTGGCCGCCTCCAGCGACGACGGGACCGTACGGGTGTGGTCTCCGGACAGTGACGACCGGCCGGTCGTGCTCGCCGGGGAGGGCGCCTGGATGCTCGGGGTGGCCTGGTCTCCCGGCGGGCGCCTGCTCGCGGCCGGGTGCAGGGACACCACCGTCCGCGTCTGGTCCACCGACACCTGGGCCGAACGGGCGGTCCTGCGCCATGCGGCGGCGGCCGGCGACCGGGAGGAGGGGGTCGGCGCGGTGGCCTGGTCGCCCGACGGCAGCCGCCTGGCCTCGGGTGGCAGCGACCGCGCGGTACGGATCTGGGACGCCGCTTCCTTCACCGAGACGGCCGTGCTGCGCGGGCACGAGCGCATGGTGTGGAGCGTGACGTGGTCCCCGGACGGGGCACGCCTGGCCGGCGGCGGGGAGGACGGCACGGTACGGGTCTGGGACGTGGCCGCCGGATCCGTCGTCCGGACGCTCACCGGCCACCGGGGCAACATCGAGTCCGTCCGGTGGTCGCCGGACGGCAGCCGGCTCGCATCGGCCTCCGGTGACCGGACGGTGCTCCTCTGGAACACCGGCAGCTGGGAGGCGGAGCGGACGCTGCGGGGCCCGGACGTCATCAACTCCCTGGCCTGGTCGCCGGACGGCACCCGCCTCGCCGGGGGCGACGCGGACCGTACGGTCTGCGTCTGGAGCCTCGGCGGCACCGGGGGCGAGCTCCGGCTCACCGGCCACACCGACACCGTCTACGGCATCTCCTGGTCGCCCGACGGCGAGCGGCTGGCAACGGCCTCCCGTGACCGGACCGTGGCCGTGTGGGACGTCACCGAGCGGACGGACCTCTTCGGCGGCCACGACGACTCGGTCGTGAACGTCGCCTGGTCACCCGACGGGAGGCTCATCGCCTCCGCCTCCCGGGACGGCACCGTGCGCGTCCGGGACGTCGCCACCGGCCGTACGACGGGCGGCCGGCAGGTGCACGAGACGTCCGACGTGGACTGGTCGCCCGACGGCACCCGCCTGGTCGCCGCTCTGCGGGACGGCGCGGCCTTCGTATGGCGGGCGGACGGCGGTGACGACGGGATGTTCCTGACCGGGCACGGCGGGGAACTGTCCGACGTGGCCTGGTCCCCCGACGGCACCCGTGTGGCCACCGCCTCCCGCGACGGCACGGCCCGCATCTGGGAAGCGGCCACCGGTGCCACCGTCCATGTCCTGCGCGGCCACCAGGACTGGGTCGGCGGTGTGGCCTGGTCCCCGGACGGTCACCGGCTCGCCACGGCGAGCACCGATCGCACCGCCGTCGTCTGGGACGCCGCCGACGGCACGGTCGTCGCCACCCTGCGCGGCCACGAGGACTACGTCTGGAAGGCCGACTGGTCGCCCGACGGCCGCCGTCTCGTCACCTGCTCCCGTGACCGGACGATCCGCCTGTGGAACCCCGCCGACGGCACCGGACTCGCCGTCATGACCGGGCACGAGGACAGGGTCCAGGGCGTGGCCTGGTCGCCGGACGGAACGCGCGTGGCGTCCGTGTCCCGGGACCGGACGGTGCGGCTCTGGGACCCGGACACCGCCGCCCAGGTCGCCGTCCTCGGCGTCCACGCCGACTGGGTGAACGGCCTCGCCTGGCACCCCGACGGCACACGGCTGGCCACCGCTTCCCGCGACCGGACCGTACGTGTCTGGACGCTGGCGGATCACGACGTCGACGGCTTGCTGCGCCGGGCCCGGAAGCGGGTCTTGCGCGAACTCGGTCCGGACGAGCGGCGCGCCTTCCTGCTGCCGGACCGGGCACCGGCCTGAGCCGCCCGGCGCACGGGCCGCGCCGTCAGCGGCCCGTCGCCAGGTTCACCCCGCCCGTGACGTCCAGGACCACGCCGGTCACGAAGGTGTTGGTGGCCAGCAGGTGGATGGCCCGGGCGACGTCCTCGGGGCGGCCGACCCGGCCCACCGGGGACGTGGCCGCGACCCCCTCGAAGACGGCCCTGCGCTGTTCGGCCGGTGCGGCGTCCCACCAGGGCGTGTCGACGACGCCCGGCGAGACCGCGTTGACCCGGAGCGGGGCCAGCTCCACGGCGAGCGGCGGGACCATCGCCTCCAGGGCGCCGTTGATCGCGGCGAGGCCGGCGGTGCCGGGCATCGCGGCCCGCGCGGAGGCGGCGGTCACCAGGGTCGCCGAGCCGTCGGTGCGCAGCCGGGGCAGGGCCGCCTGCAGGACGCGCAGGTGCGGCCAGAACTTGCCGTCGAAGCCCGCGGCCAGGTCCGCCAGGTCGAGTTCGGCGAAGGGGCCGCCGCCCTTGGCGCCGCTGAGGGCGAGGACCAGGTGGTCGACGGGTCCGGACTGGTCGAAGAAGGCGTCCACGGCGGTCCGGTCGGCCGCGTCCAGGCGGTACGCCGATGTCTTGCCGCCGATGCGGGACGCGGCCGCGTCGAGCCGCTGCCGGTCGCGGCCGGTGATGACCACCTCCGCGCCGTCCGCCGCGAAGGCCGCGGCCGCCGCCTCGCCGATGCCCGAGCTGCCGCCCATGACGACGACGCGCCGACCGGCCAGGGCGGGGGAGTTGACGTGGTTCGGAGTGCTCATGAGTGGCTTCTCTCCTGCGATTCACCGGGCCTCGACCCCTTGCCGAGAACGTCGGTCTCGTCAAGGGATTTCGGGGGCCGGAGGAACCGTCGGAGAGGATGAGTCCCGTGGACACCAGAGAACCTCGCCCGCACACCGGGCGCCGCCGCAACGAAGCCGTCCGCCGGGCGATCCTCGAGGCCGCCCTGGACCTGCTCTCCGACGCCGACGGCGCCCCGGTGACGGTGGACACCATCGCCCGGGCGGCCGGGGTCGGAAAGCAGACGCTCTACCGCTGGTGGCCCTCCAAGGGCGCCGTCCTGCTGGACGCGCTCACCGAATACGCCGCCCAGGAACTGCCCACACCGGACACCGGCAGCCTGCGTGAGGACCTACGGGCCCTGGCGGCGGCCACCTTCGAGGCGTCCCAGCGCGCCCCCTCGGCGCCGGCCCTGCGCACCCTCGTCACCGAGGCCGCCCGTGACGCCCACCTGGCCCAGCTGCTGCGGGACTTCACCGAGGGCCGCCGGGCCGTGCTCGGTGAGATCCTCCGGCGCGGACACGAACGCGGCGAGTTGCCCGCCGACCGGGACGTCGATCTCCTGGTCGACCAGTTCTACGGCTTCTTCTGGTACCGCTTCCTCCTCGGCCACGCCCCCCTGGACGCGGCCACCGCCGAGCGGATCACCGACTCCCTGCTGCGGTGAACGCCCGCGGCGGCGGGCCCGGCCGGGGGGATGCCGTGGCTGGGCGGGGATCACCGGCTTCCCGCGGGGTGACGGCCTGCGGAGGTGCGCCGGGCCGCGTCTCGGGGTGCGCCGGGCCGCGTCTCGGGGTGCGCCGGGCCGCGTCTCGGGGTGCGCCGCGCCGCGTCCCGGGGTGCGCCGCGCCGCGTCTCGGGGTGCGCCCGAAGTCCCGGTGCGGCGGCGGACCGGGCGGGCGGGGCGCTCGGGCGTGGCCGCCCGGTCGGGCCCGCCCGGCGAGCGGTCGTATCGGGGCCCGGACCATCGGCCCCGCGCGGTGAGCGCCCGCGACACGGCCGCCGGCTACGGAAGCATCGGGTAGCTTCCGGTGGCCGTCGGCGCGTGTTCCGGGAGCCACAGGACCGCCACCGCCCCCTCCGCCGGAACATGGTCCGGGGCGCCCGCGGGGCGGATGTTGCGGAAGGTCAGCCGGGCACCCAGCACCCGGGCCTGCCCGGCCGCGATGGTCAGGCCGAGCCCGTGGCCCTGCCCGGCGCGGTCCTCGCTGCCGGTGCGGAACCGGCTCGGGCCCTCGGCGAGCAGTTCCTCGGGGAAGCCGGGCCCGTGGTCGCGGACCCGGATGACCCGGCCCTCCACGCTCACCTCGACGGGCGGTCTGCCGTGCCGGGCGGCGTTGGCGAGCAGGTTGAACAGGACCCGCTCCAGGCGCCGGGGGTCGGTGGTGACCTCCGACTCGTGCACCACGCGCACCGCGATGCCCGGGTCCTTGGCCGCCACCCGCCGGGTCACGAACTCGCCCAGCACGATGTCCTGCAGCTCCGCCCGCTCCGAGGCACTGTCGAGCCGGGCCACCTCCAGTACGTCCTCGACGAGCGTGCGCATGGCCTTGGCACGGTCCAGGACCAGCTCGGTGGGCCGGCCCGGGGGCAGCAGTTCCGCCGCCGTCAGCAGCCCGGTCACCGGGGTGCGCAGCTCGTGCGCGATGTCGGCGGTGACCCGGCGCTCGGCCTCCAGCCGCTGCTGCAGCGCGTCCGCCATGGCGTCCACCGCCCGCGCGAGGTCGTCGGTCTCGTCCCGGACGACCCCGCCGATGGCGTCCCGCACCCGTACGTCGGGTTCGCCCTGGGCGACCTGGTTCGCCGCGGCGGCCGCCTTGCGCAGCCGGCCGGAGAGCTGCCCGCCGATGAGCACGCCGAGCGCGCTGCCGCCGAGCACCACCGCGATGGAGCCGATGACCAGGGCCTGGTCGAGGTCCTTCATCACGTCGGTGCTGCGGTCGGTGAAGTGGGAGTGCAGGGACAGCACATGCCCGTCCTTCATCGGCACGGCCGCCCAGATGTCCGGCGCGCTGCCGCCGCGCTCCGTCACGTACGTGGCCCGGCGGCCCTCCTCGACCTTCTCCCGCAGCGCCGACGGCAGCTTCGGGTCGTCGATCGAGGCGCCGGGGAAGTTCGTGTGCCGGTTCAGGACGTAGTTCCGCTCGGGGATCTGCAGCCGGTCCAGGGCCAGGTCGCGCGCGTTGTCCAGCATCGAGACCCGGGCCGCGTTGTGCACGACCAGGCTGAGCGCGATCGCCACCAGCGCGCCGACCAGCGCGATCGCCGCGCTGAGCTTCCATCTGAGCCCCGTGCGCAGATCCGCACGTCCCACGCGCCCCTTGACCCGGCGCTCGATGTACCCCCGCATACCGCCCCGCTCAGGCCTTCAACTTGTAGCCGAACCCGCGGACCGTCTCGATCCGGTCCTGGCCGATCTTCGTGCGCAGCCGCTGCACATGGACGTCGACGACCCGGGTGTCCCCGCCCCAGCCGTAGTCCCACACCCGTTCCAGCAGCTTGTCCCGCGAGAGCACGGTCCCCGGCGCGGAGGAGAACTCGAGCAGCAGCCGCATCTCGGTCGGCGTGAGCGCCACCGGCTGCCCGGCCCGGCGCACCTCCATGCCCCCGGTGTCCACCTCCAGCTCGCCGAAGGTCAGCACCCCGCCGTCCACCGGGGAGCCGGCACCGTCCCCCCGGTCCCCGCCGCTCGCGTGCCCGAAGCGGCGCAGCACCGCGCGGATCCGGGCGACGAGGACCGCGCCGTCGAACGGCTTGGTCACGTAGTCGTCGGCGCCCGCCTCCAGCCCCAGCACGACGTCGATGGAGTCGGCGCGCGCCGACAGCATGATCACCGGAACGGTCGACTCGTCCCGGATGCGCCGGCACAGGCTCACCCCGTCCAGGCCCGGGACCATCACGTCGAGCAGCGCGATGTCGGGCCGGTTCGCCCGGAACGACTCCAGGCCCGACAGCCCGTCCGGCATGGCGGTCACCGCGAAGCCGTCCCGCTCCAGGGCGAGCTGCGTGGCCTCGCGGATGACGTCGTCGTCCTCGACGAACAGGACGTGGGTCTGGTCTGCCATCCCGGTGCTCTCAGTCCTCGTGTGAATGTTGTTCTCTCGAACAGGTGACGCACGGCCCGGCCGACCGGTTCACTCAGTTGCCCGGCCCCGGCGTCGCGTCGCCGCCGACCGCGTTCCCGTAGTCGGTGTGGTGGAAGTCCTCCTGCACGAAGCGTCCCGCGGTCCAGCTGTAGGTGATCACGGTCTCGCCGGAAGGGTTCGACACCGGGTCGTTTCTTTCGTACACCTGCTTCGTCACCATCAGGTCGCCGCGGTCGATCTCCGCGTACACCGGGGACTCCTCGGCCTTGAACACGTTCTCGTACCGGCCGCTGTGCGCACGGTACACATACGCCCCCACGCCCACGGCGTCCCCGCAGGTCAGCACGTTGACGACGACGTCGTCGCCGCTGCCGCCGGTCACGTTGCCATAGGTCACGTCGACCGGGTAGTGGCCGCCGGAGCACGGTTTGAGGTCCCGTTTGACCGTGGCCGAGACCTGCGGATCGTCCTTGACGAGCGCGACCGCGTCCACCCGACGGTAGGTGTCCGAAGGACTGGGCGCGGGGGAGGCGGCGAGACCCGTCACCGAGTCGGAGTGCGCCGGGCCCTCGTCCCGGGCGCCGGTACCACCGGTGGCACAGCCGGCGGCGAAAAGGCCGAGGGCGGTGATCACGGCCGCCGCCGTGATCACCGCCTGCAAGCTCAGTCGGGCCCGACTGGACCCGGCCCCGGTCAGGCCGCGCAACGCTCCCGCTCCTCACGCTCCAGCGCGCGTGCGTCCAGATCGCGGGCCTCCAGCTCCTCGCGGAGCCGGGCGAGCGCCCGGTGCAGCGTGCTCTTGACCGTTCCGGCCGACATGCCGAGGGCCGCGGCGGTCTCCTCCGTGGACATCTGCTCCCAGTGTCGCAGCACGACGACGCTGCGCTGCTTCGGAGCGAGCACCTTCATGATGTCCATCAGCAGGGCCCGGTCGGCGTGCTGCTCGGTGGAGTCCTCCACGGACGCGTCCGGCAGCTGCTCGGTGGGGACCTCCTCCAGCTTCCGCGCCCGCCACCACTCGGTCCGCGTGTTGATCATCACCCGGCGCAGATAGGCGTCCGCGAGCCGCTTGTCCGCGATGCCCTCCCAGCGGCCGTACGTCCGTACCAGCGCGGTCTGCAGCAGGTCCTGGGCGTCGACCGGGTCGGGCACCAGCCGGCGGGCGCTGCGCAGCAGCGCGTCCTGCCGGGTGCGGACGTACTCCTCGAACTCGAGCACCTCGCCCTGCGCCATGATCGACCGCCTTCCGTTCCCCGTTTTTTTTCCGACTCGTGCCTGTCGTCCCCGTGGTCTGCCGGGCACAGCAAAGAAGCTACGGAGCTGTTGTCACGGGGCTGTGCTCGGCAGCCTGCGGGTAGCACTCGGCTGTCCGTCGGTTGTGTAACGGAAATGAGTTCGGGGTAAAGAGGGGGGCCGGATTGCCTTGCTATAGGGCGATTTGACGGCCGGGAGCGGTCGTGACGAAGCCCCCGGCTCTGTGATGTGGCTGTGCGTCAGCCCGTCGGCAGCCGGTACAGACCAGCCGGCAGCGGCTCCACCAGACCGTCCGCGACGAGCCCGTCCAGGGCGCGGGCCCGCTGCACCGGCTCGTGCCACACCCGGTCGAGCACCGCCTGCGGCACGGGGGCGTGCGCCTCGCGGAGCACGGCCAGCAGCTTGCCCCGCACCTGGCGGTCGGTACCGGCGTACGTCTGGCCCCGGCGCGGCGGACCCGTGTGCTCCGGTTTGCCCGCCAGCCGCCAGGTGCACTGGGAGGCGATCGGGCAGCGCGGGCAGCCCTCGTTCTTCGCCGTGCACACCAGCGCGCCCAGCTCCATGGAGGCGGCGGCCCAGCGGGCGGCGGTCCCCTCGTCGTCGGGCAGCAGGGAGCGGGCGAGCTTGCGTTCGGCGGCCGTGGTCGCGTTCGGCGGGTACTGCACGCCCGTCACCGCCCGGGCGAACACCCGGCGCACGTTGGTGTCCAGCACCGCGTGCCGCTGCCCGTACGCGAAGGACGCGACCGCCGCCGCCGTGTACTCGCCGATGCCGGGCAGCGCGAGCAACTGGGCGTGGTCCGTCGGTACGTCCCCGCCGTGCCGCTCCGCTATGGCGACCGCGGCGCCGTGCAGCCGCAGGGCGCGGCGCGGATAGCCGAGCCGGCCCCAGGCGCGGACCGCCTCACCGGGGGCCTCCTTGGCGAGGTCCGCCGGGCGGGGCCAGCGGGACAGCCACTCCTCGTACACCGGCAGCACGCGGCTGACCGGCGTCTGCTGGAGCATGAACTCGCTGACCATCACACCCCAGGGGCCCGCCTCCGGGCGGCGCCAGGGGAGGTCGCGGGCGTGGGTGTGGAACCAGGCGATCACGGGGGCGTGGAGCTTCTCAGTCATGGCACCTCCGATCCTGCCACGGGTTGGTTGCATACGGTTTGCGGCTTGCCCCGGGCGGGGTGTGCCGGGTTGACGCGTCGCACGCGGGGAGCCGGTGCGCGGGGTGGTGACGGAACCTGAGCCCCCGTGCGTGCAGTTACCGGGATGATGATCAGGAAAAGTTGTGTTCCGGGCGGCGGGTGACGCGGGCAAGAGCCGTGAACTCTCGTACAGTTTGGGCCGTGGGATCTCTGCGCAATCCGGTCGGGCCGCTTCCCTCCTCCATCTACTGGCGACGGAGGGTCGTACTTGTGTCGGTGGTCGCCCTG
Source organism: Streptomyces sp. NPDC001348 (assembly GCF_053597535.1). Lineage (NCBI taxonomy): Bacteria > Bacillati > Actinomycetota > Actinomycetes > Kitasatosporales > Streptomycetaceae > Streptomyces > Streptomyces sp. NPDC001348. The sequence continues at coordinate 61,610 of NZ_JBSFIK010000049.1, forward strand.
TTGGCGCTGCTGATCACCTGGATAGTCACCTCGGGCGGCTCCGGCGGGAAGAACGGTGCCGAAGGGCCGGGCGGCAAGAACCCCGCCCCCTCGATCACACCGGGGCCGTCCGACTCGGGACCCGCCATCAGCCAACACCCCGGCGGGCGCGACGGGTCGGGGGGCTCCGACACCGGTGGCAGCGGGTCGGGCGGTTCGGGCGGATCCACCGGCTCCGGGGACGGCTCGGGCTCCGGGGGATCCGGCGACGGGTCGGGAGGCAGCGGCTCCTCCGGTTCGGGTTCCGGGTCCGGATCCGGAACCGGGTCGGGGTCCGGCGGCGGCAGCGTCGTCGCCGGGGACGCGCTTCCGGCGTCGTCCACGCTGCCCAACTGCACTTCGGCCGCCGTCACGTTGCACCTGCGCAGCGTCCACAACTCCTACTCCCCGGACCAGACGCCCGCCTTCGAACTCACCGCGAAGAACTCGTCCACGAGCGACTGCAAGATCGATCTGGGCCCGAAGAAGGCCGTGTTGACCATCACGCAGGCCGACGGCAGCGACGACTACTGGTCCTCGGCGGACTGCCCCAAGGGGGCGGCGAGCCTGGTGTTCCGGGTCTCCGCGGGCAGCACCATCACCTACACGGTGAAGTGGGACCGCAAGCCGAGCGCGCCCGAGTGCGCGACGCCTCCGGCGGGGTCGGCCAAGGCGGGGACGTATCTGGTGGAGGCGAAGGCCTCCGGGTTCACCACGGCGCAGACGTCGTTCGTGTTGTCGGCGGACTAGCTGATCATGCCTCGCCGCCAGGGGGCTTCGCCCCCTGGACCCCGTATCGGCCTGAACGGCCTCGCCCTCGATCTCCCCCAGAGGGGGCACCCCCAGACGGGCTGAAAACGCAGGCCGACGTCAGACGTACCGCTCCAGGATCGACGACTCCGCCAGTCGGGACAGGCCCTCGCGCACGCTCCGGGCCCGTGCCTCGCCCACGCCGTCCACGGTCTGGAGGTCGTCCACGCTCGCCGCGAGCAGCTTCTGCAGACCGCCGAAGTGCTCCACGAGCCGGTCGATGATCGCGCCGGGCAGTCGCGGCACCTTCGCCAGCAGCCGGAAGCCGCGCGGCGACACCGCGGTGTCGAGGTTCTCGGGGGAGCCGGTGTAGCCGAGCGCGCGGGCGACCGTCGGCATCTCCAGCAGCTCGGCGTGGGAGAGGGCGTCCAGCTCGTGCAGGGCCTCGTCGACCGTGCGGGAGCGCTTGGCGGTGGGGGCCGGGACGTAGTCCCGGACGACCAGTTCGCGCTCCGGCTCCACGCCCGCGATCAACTCGTCGAGCTGAAGGGCGAGGAGCCGCCCGTCGGTGCCCAGTTCGACCACGTATTCAGCGATTTCGGTGGCGATGCGGCGCACCATCTCCAGGCGCTGCGCGACGGCGGAGACGTCCCTGACCGTCACCAGGTCCTCGATCTCCAGCGCCGACAGCGTCCCCGCGACCTCGTCCAGGCGGAGCTTGTACCGCTCCAGCGTGGCCAGGGCCTGGTTGGCGCGGGACAGGATCGCCGCGGAGTCCTCCAGGACGCGGCGCTGCCCGTCCACGTACAGGGCGATCAGCCGCATCGACTGCGAGACCGAGACGACCGGGAAGCCGACCTGCTTGCTGACCCGGTCCGCCGTGCGGTGCCGGGTGCCCGTCTCCTCCGTGGGGATCGTCGCGTCGGGCACGAACTGCACACCAGCCCGCAGGATCTTCGACAGGTCGGAGGAGACCACGATGCCGCCGTCGAGCTTGCACAGCTCCCGCAGGCGCGTGGCCGTGAACTCGACGTCCAGGACGAAGCCGCCCGTGCACATCGTCTCGACGGACTTGTCGGAACCGAGCACGATCAGACCGCCGGTGTTGCCGCGCAGCACGCGCTCGAGGCCGTCGCGCAGGGACGTGCCGGGAGCCACGGAGCTCAGCGCGGCACGCATCAGGCCGTCGGCACGGGAACTTCCGCCGGACTTTCCGGGAGCTGCCGCCCGGTCGTTGGCTGCCACTGCACTCCTCCGGTCGCAGGATCTGAGGCGCTCCCGTTTCGCGCACTCGGTTCGTACGGACGGGCGAGACCAGGGCAAAGTCTACCGGCGGTCCTCCGCGTCCCGTGGGGCCTCTCGGCGACGGGAGCGGGGAAGGACCCGCAGCGCGTCGCCTATGTCGGCGACTTCCAGCACCTTCATCCCGGCCGGGACCTTGCCCGGATCACCCGGTACGAGGGCGTGCGTGAAGCCCAGCCGGTGCGCCTCGGCGAGCCTGCGCTGCACACCCGTCACCCGTCTGACCTCGCCCGCGAGGCCGACCTCGCCGATGGCGACGAGGTTCTTCGGCAGCGGGGTGTCGCTGGCCGCCGAGGCCAGGGCGAGGGCGACGGCGAGGTCCGCGGCCGGCTCCGACAGCTTCACACCGCCGACCGTCGCGGAGTAGATGTCCCGCTTGCCGAGGGCGCTGATCCGGCCGCGCTGCTCCAGCACCGCGAGCATCATCGACACGCGTGAGGTCTCGAGGCCCGACGTCGTCCGCCGCGGGGAGGGGATCTGCGAGTCGACGGTGAGCGCCTGCACCTCCGCGACCAGCGGGCGGCGGCCCTCCAGGGTCACGGTCAGGCAGGTGCCGGGCACCGGCTCGGCACGACGGGTCAGGAAGAGCCCGCTCGGGTCGGCGAGTCCGGTGATGCCCTCGTCGTGCAGTTCGAAGCAGCCGACCTCGTCCGTGGCCCCGTACCGGTTCTTCACGCCCCGCACCAGGCGGAGCCGGGCATGCCGGTCGCCCTCGAAGCTGAGCACCACGTCCACCAGGTGCTCCAGCAACCGGGGGCCGGCGATGGCCCCGTCCTTGGTGACATGGCCCACCAGCAGCGTGGACATGCCGCGTTCCTTGGAGGCGCGGATGAGGGCGCCCGCCACCTCCCGCACCTGGGCCATGCCGCCGGGCGCCCCGTCGATCTCCGGGGAGGCGACCGTCTGCACCGAGTCGAGGATCAGCAGGGACGGCTTGACCGCGTCCAAGTGCCCGAGCACGGCAGCCAGATCGGTCTCGGCGGCGAGGTACAGATGGTCGTCCAGGGCGCCGATCCGGTCGGCGCGCAGCCGCACCTGGCTCGCCGACTCCTCACCCGTCACATAGAGGGTGCGGTGTTCGTCACTGGCCGACTTGGCCGCCACGTCCAGCAGCAGCGTGGACTTGCCCACGCCGGGCTCACCCGCCAGCAGCACCACCGCGCCCGGCACCAGCCCGCCGCCGAGCACCCGGTCCAGCTCGGGCACCCCGGTCGAGCGCGCGGTGGCCTGGCGCCCGTCGACCTGCCCGATGGGCAGCGCCGAGCTGGTGACCCGCCCGGGCGCCGTCGTACGGACCGCGGGCGCCCCGTACTCCTCGACCGTCCCCCACGCCTGGCACTCGGGGCAGCGGCCGAGCCACTTGGCCGTCTGCCAGCCGCACTCGGTGCAGCGGTAGGACGGGCGGTCCTTGGTGGTCTTGGTACGGGCAGCCATGGACGAAACCGTAACCGCCGGCACTGACAACGCGGACCCGGACCGGCCGCCGGGACCGCCGACGCCGCCGGTGGGAGCCGCCTCCCTGGCGGACGGGCCGCGGAATCCCGCATTCCTGTCCCCTTATGAGGGATCGTTTCACCCGTACGGATTAAATGTGCTCAAGGCGCCGGAATGGTTCGTCCACGGCCGCCTACGGTCGCACGGGTGATGAGCAGCAGTCCGGAGACATCGACCCGCACCACCGGCGCACATCGAGCGCACCGGGAGGCTCGCGATCGTGCTGCGGCGCGCACGCTGGCGCAGCAGCCGCCCGCGCGCTACGACCCCTACCTGGACGGCCTGTTCACCTACTGCCTGTCCGTGCTGTGCGACCACGACGCCGCGACCGCCGCGCTGGGCGACGTCCTCGCGCTCGCCGAGCGGCGCGGGCAGCGGATGCCGGACGCGGCGGGCGACCGCAGGGCCTGGCTGTACGCGCTGGCCCGCTGGGCGTGCCTGCGCAAGCTGGCCGAGGCCAAGCAGAAACGTCAGGCCACGCACGCGGCGGGCCGCACGGCGCCGGGGAGACAGCCCGCCGGCGTGCCCGTGTCCGAGGAGGCACAGGAGGAGCGGCGCCGCGAACTCGCCCTGCTGGCCTGGCCGGAGGCCGCCGGGACCAGCCCGGAGCAGCGCGAGGCGCTCGAACTCGCCGTGCGCCACCACCTCGCCGCCCACGAGGTCGCCGCCGTCCTCGGCATGAGCCTCGCCGCCGCTCGCGAACTGCTGGCGTCCGCCGCCTGCGAGGTCGAGCGCACCCGCGCCGCCCTCGCCGTCGTCGAGGCCGGTGGCTGTCCCGGTGTCGACCGGCTCACCGGCGAGGGGCAGCTGGTGCTCAGCAGCGCCCTGCGGCGCGAGCTGGTGCGGCACGTCGACGACTGCCCGCGCTGCCGCCGCACCGCGGGGCGCGCGGCCCCGGGACACTGGCCCGGCGCCACCGTCACCCCTGCCGAGCTGCCGGTACTGGAGGCACCCCGCGCGGCCCTGCACGTCGCGCTGGCCCATCAGCCGCGCGCGCGGGGCACCGCGGTGCCCCGCTTCGACCGGCGCGGCTTCCCCATGGACCCCAAGGACCGCGCCGCCCGCCGGGACCGCATTCGCGCGCGTGCCGTCACCACGACCGTCGTCGCCACCGTGGTCGCCGCGCCCGTGCTGGCCCTGTGGGCCGCCTACCGGGGCACCCCGGTCGGGGAGGGCCAGGACGGCCCCGCCGCCACCGCGCGCGAGGCGCACATGTTCGACGGCCTCGACGGCGCCCCGGCCGGCGGCTACGAGAACGCCGGCAACGCCAGCGTCCCCGGCGGCCACCTCGCCAAGGACGGCTCCTCCGACGTGTCCGTGGAGGTGATCAGCGCCCCCGGGACCGGGCACAAGGGAGCCGGACACCTCGCGGTCACCGCCGCCACCCGCGGCGACACCACGCTCGTCCGGCTCACCGCGTCGGGCCCCTCCCCGGTCCGCTGGTCGGCGACCACCTCGGCCGACTGGCTCTACCTCAGCCGGTCCTCGGGAACCCTCCGGCCCGGCGAGTCACTCACGCTCAGGGTGTACGTCGACCAGCTGCGGGAGCCCGCCGGCCACTGGACCGCACGGGTCATGATCGCCCCGGCGGGCGCCGCCGTCTCGATCGAGGGCTACGGCACCGCCCCCACCGGCCCCTCCAGACCGGCGGACCCGCCCCCCACCGCGGGCCCGGACCCGACCCCCACGTCCCCGGCCCCCTCCGACCCGGCACCCGCCGACCCGCCCCCGCCGACCGACCCGACCCCGGCACCGACCGCCCCGTCGTCCCCGCCCGACACCCCCGGCAGCCCTACGACCCCGCCGACCGACGACGACACACAGAGCCCTCCGGACGCTCCCTAGCTAGTAGTGCTTCGTTAGGTTCTGGCTCTGGTTCTGCGTGTGGTGAGTGGTCGGCCGCAGGTGGTGCAGGTGCCGGTCCAGCACCTCAGCAGGTC
>NZ_JBSFIK010000050.1:0-65054 GCF_053597535.1 Streptomyces sp. NPDC001348
GCATGTGTTAAGCACGCCGCCAGCGTTCGTCCTGAGCCAGGATCAAACTCTCCGTGAATGTTTACCGGTAATCCGGTTGAACACCACGAGAGCGGTGCGAGAGGAGGAATGATCCTCTCGCACACAGCGTCCTCGCTGTGTTTTTCAAAGGAACCTCGTCCCGATCGTGATGACCGGAGACGGGGTATCAACATATCTGGCGTTGATTTTTGGCACGCTGTTGAGTTCTCAAGGAACGGTCGCTTCCTTTGTACTCACCCGAGACTCTGTCTCGCGGCTTTCCTCCGGGCGCTTCCCTTCGGTCTTGCGTTTCCGACTCTATCAGATCTTTTCTCGATCCGATTTCCTCGGTGCTTTCCAGGTTTCCCGCTCTCGCGGTTTCCCTTTCCGGCGGTTCCGACTTTATCAGAAGTTCTGAGTCGGATTTTCCACCCGGCCCGGGAGACCGACATGCAGCGCATGAAGCACTTGGGTTCCCGATCGGGCGGAGCCGTAAACGTACTGGAGCGGGGTGCCTCGATGCAAATCGAGGCACCCCGCTCCGTGTTCACGCCTGCGAGGGGTCGTACGCGGGTCAGACCTCCACGACGACGGGCAGGATCATCGGCCTGCGCCGATACGTGTCCGAGACCCACTTGCCGAGGGTCCGGCGGACGAGCTGCTGGAGCTGGTGGGGCTCCACGACACCGTCCTGGGCCGACCGCTCGAGCACTTCCGTGATCCTCGGGACGACGTCCGCGAAGGCGGAGTCCTCGATGCCGGAACCGCGGGCCTGGATGTGCGGGCCGCCGGTGATCTTTCCGGTGGACGAGTCCATGACCACGAAGACCGAGATGATGCCCTCGTCCCCGAGGATCTTCCGGTCCTTCAGGGCCGGCTCGCCGACGTCACCGACCGAGAGGCCGTCGACGTACACGTAACCGGCCTGGACCTTGCCGGAGATCTTCGCCTTGCCCTCGACGAGGTCGACGACCACTCCGTCCTCGGCGATCACGATCCGGTCGTGCGGGACGCCGGTGAGGGCACCCAGCTCGGCGTTGGCCCGCAGGTGGCGCCATTCGCCGTGCACCGGCATGAGGTTCTTCGGGCGGCAGATGTTGTAGAAGTACAGCAGCTCGCCCGCGGATGCGTGGCCGGAAACGTGCACCTTGGCGTTGCCCTTGTGGACGACGTTCGCGCCCCAGCGGGTCAGGCCGTTGATCACGCGGTACACCGCGTTCTCGTTCCCGGGGATCAGCGACGACGCCAGGATGACGGTGTCACCCTCCACGATCCTGATCTGGTGGTCACGGTTCGCCATCCGGGAGAGCGCGGCCATCGGCTCGCCCTGGGAGCCCGTGCAGACCAGGACCACCTCGTGGTCCGGGAGGTCGTCGAGCGTGCGGACGTCGACCACCAGGCCCGGCGGCACCTTGAGGTAGCCCAGGTCCCGGGCGATGCCCATGTTGCGGACCATCGAGCGGCCGACGAAGGCGACCCGGCGGCCGTACTCGTGCGCCGCGTCCAGAATCTGCTGGATGCGGTGAACGTGGCTGGCGAAGCTCGCCACGATGATCCGCTTACGGGCACCCGCGAAGACCTGGCGCAGGACGTTGGAGATGTCCCGCTCCGGCGGGACGAACCCCGGGACCTCGGCATTCGTCGAGTCGGCGAGGAGGAGGTCGATGCCCTCCTCGCTCAGCCGCGCGAACGCGTGCAGGTCGGTCAGACGGTTGTCCAGCGGAAGCTGGTCCATCTTGAAGTCGCCGGTGTGGACCACCATGCCGGCGGGCGTGCGGATGGCGACGGCCAGCGCGTCCGGGATGGAGTGGTTGACCGCGACGAACTCGCAGTCGAAGGGTCCGATGCGCTCTCGGTTCCCCTCCGCCACCTCGAGGGTGTAGGGCCGGATGCGGTGCTCCTGGAGCTTGGCCTCGATGAGCGCGAGGGTCAGCTTGGAGCCGATCAGCGGGATGTCCGGCTTCTCGCGGAGGAGGAAGGGGACGCCGCCGATGTGGTCCTCGTGGCCGTGCGTGAGGACGATGCCCTCGATGTCGTCGAGGCGGTCTCTGACGGACGAGAAGTCCGGCAGGATCAGGTCGATTCCGGGCTGCTCCTCCTCGGGGAAGAGCACTCCGCAGTCGACGATCAGCAGACGGCCGCCGTACTCGAAGACCGTCATGTTCCGGCCGATCTCGCCGAGGCCGCCGAGCGGGGTGACCCGCAGGCCGCCTTCGGGGAGCAGTGGGGGCGGACCCAGTTCAGGATGCGGATGACTCAAAAGACTCTCCTCACCACGCACGCCACGTACCGGTAGGGCACGTGGCGCGCGTGACGTTCGTGCAGAAGCAGTTGTCGTTGTGGAATGCGGGCACCGGTGGCCCGCTCATTCAGTTGGTGTTCAGTTGTGGAGCCCTGGTGCGCGGCGGGCCGCGCGAAGTCTGTTGTCAGAGCTGTACCCCGCCGGCAGCAAGATCGATCTTGAGCTGGGCGACCTCTTCCGGGGTGAGCTCGACCATGGGGGCGCGCAGTGGTCCTGCGGGCAGACCCTGGAGCGCGAGCGCCGCCTTCGTGGTCATGACGCCCTGCGTGCGGAACATCCCCGTGTACACGGGGAGCAGCTTCTGGTGGATCTCGGTCGCCTTCTGGACGTCACCGGCGACGAAGGCCTCCACGAGGGCCCGCAGGTCGGGTGTGACCACATGGCCGACCACCGAGACGAAGCCGACCGCGCCCACGGAGAGCAGCGGCAGGTTGAGCATGTCGTCGCCGGAGTACCAGGCGAGGCCGGACTGGGCGATGGCCCAGCTGGCGCGGCCGAGATCTCCCTTGGCGTCCTTGTTGGCGACGATTCTCGGGTGCTCGGCGAGGCGGACGAGCGTCTCGGTGTTGATCGGGACGCCGCTGCGGCCGGGGATGTCGTACAGCATGACCGGCAGCTCGGCGGCGTCGGCGACGGCCTTGAAGTGCCGGTACAGGCCCTCCTGGGGGGGCTTGTTGTAGTACGGGGTGACGACCAGCAGGCCGTGGGCGCCCACCTGCTCGGCGGCGCGGGCCAGCTCGACGCTGTGGCGGGTGTCGTTGGTGCCGACACCGGCCACGATGTGGGCGCGGTCGCCGACCGCCTCCAGCACGGCTCGTACGAGGTCCGTTTTCTCCGCGTCGCTCGTGGTGGGGGACTCGCCGGTGGTGCCGTTGATGATCAGGCCGTCGTTGCCTGCGTCCACCAGATGCGAGGCGAGCCGCTGCGCGCCGTCGAGGTCGAGTGCGCCGTCCGCCGTGAAGGGCGTGACCATGGCGGTGAGGACCCGCCCGAAGGGGGTCTGCGGAGTGGAGGTCGGAGCCATGGCTTACACGCTACTCGCTGCTCAGTGAGTGGTCTGCCCGCGGGGTGCCGGAGAAGTCCGGACAAACATGGAACCCGGCACTGCCTGCTCGGGGGTTCAAGCAGTGCCGGGTCCGTTTGATCAGGCTAGATGAACTTCTCCAAATGCCGCAATACGGACACTTCGCTGGGCTGACCGTACATCTGTGTCGGACTAGGGGGCGACACGGCCGTTGGCGTTGAAGGCGGCGTACGTGAGGGGCATGAGCTTGGCCCACTCGGCCTCCATCCGCTCACCGACCATCTCGATCTCCCGCTGCGGGAAGGACGGCACCTTGGCCAGCTCGTGCTGGGTGCGCAGGCCGAGGAAGTGCATCAGGGAGCGGGCGTTGCAGGTGGCGTACATGGAGGAGAACAGGCCGACGGGGAGGACCGAACGGGCCACCTCGCGGGCGACGCCGGCGGCGAGCATCTCCTGGTAGGCCTCGTAGGCCTGCCGGTAGGAGTCCTCCATGACGCGGCCGACCAGCTCCTGCTGCGCCTGGGTGCCCTCGACGAAGACGTACTTGCCGGGCCGGCCCTGCTGGACGAGCTTGCGGGCCTCGTCGGGGACGTAGAAGACCGGCTGCAGCTCGCGGTAGCGGCCGCTCTCCTCGTTGTACGACCAGCCCACCCGGTGCCGCATGAACTCGCGGAAGACGAAGATCGGGGCGCTGATGAAGAACGTCATCGAGTTGTGCTCGAAGGGGCTGCCGTGCCGGTCCCTCATGAGGTAGTTGATCAGGCCCTTCGAGCGCTCCGGGTCCTTGTTCAGCTCGTCCAGGGACTGCTCGCCGGCCGTGGAGACTCGGGCGGCGAACAGCACGTCCGCGTCGGACGCGGCGTGCTTGACCAGCTCGACGGTCACGTCACTGCGGAAACTCGGCTTGAGGTCGTCGGCGGGGGCGTCGGTCACGGCTCGGAGGGTCCTTCCCATTACTTCTGGCGGGCGGCGCCCACTCTACGGCCCGGCTCTGACATCGGGGCGTTCGGTGCCCGGACGCGACTTTTCGGTGAAGGTCTGCGAATCCGGGGCAAGCGGGCACCTTCTGGGGGACCCGTGCGTCTGTGTTCCAAGAGACATCCGTTCGACCCAAGAGGAGATGCGACCTCGATGTTCCGTCGGCGCGAGCCCGTACCCTTCGCCTTCCTCGCCGAAGCCGACAAGTTCCGCAGTAACGTGGCGCCCCCGGCCCCTGAGCGGGCCTCCGCCGGTCAGATAGCCGGGCGCTGGCTGCTGGCCCTGACCATCATCGCGGGGCTGGTGGGCTCCCTGGTCATCGGTATGCCGGCGCTGTCGACCCCGACCGCGACGCAGACACAGCAGTCACAGGCGTCGCAGGGTCACTGACTCTTCCGGACCCCCTCGGGTGGTGGGCAGGGTCACCGGCGGATAGCCTCACCGGGCACAGCTTGTGCATGGATTGAGTGAGGACCAGCCATGCCCCTGCCCTTCCTGACGGCCGACCGCACCTTCGAGGCGGCATCGGACACCGCGTTGCCGTACGACGACCGCGAACGCTGGCGGCGGCCCTACCGGCCCGGCCCGTGGCGCGTGGCCGTGGCGGCGCTGTGCCTGATGCTCGCCTCGTTCGTGCTCTTCGCCGCGGTGCTCATCGCCCTGACGGGCTCGCCGTCCTCCGCCGGGACGGTCCTCGCCGTGGCACTGGTGATCCTCGTCGGCGCGCTGCGGCTGCTGCGCATGGGTGTCTGGGTAAGCGGGCGTGGAGTGCGGCAGGTGGGTTTCTTCCACACCCGCACGGTTCCCTGGGAGCGGGTCGTCGCGGTGCGCACGTTGCAGCAGCCGGTGCGCTGGCTGGGGCTGCCCCGTACGGTGCAGGGGCAGGCGCTGACCCTGGTGCGCCGGGATCGCGGCGCGCAGGACGCGCCGCCGCTGCTGACCACGCACGGCCTGGACTTCCTCGCCCGGGTCTCCGCCTTCGACCGGGCGGCGGGCAGGGTGCAGGCGTGGGCGGCGGAGTACCAGCTCGGCTGACGCCCGAGCCGCCTTCCCCGCTCCCCGCTCCCCGCTCCCCGCTCCCCGCTGAGCAGCGTGAAGGGGCCGGTCCCTGGTTATGGGACCGGCCCCTTCGGCGTACACGTGCGGTCAGGCCTGGACGGGTCTGCCGTCGTGCAGTGCGATCGCGCGTTGCATCGCCTTGCGGGCGCGCGGGGTGTCGCGGGCGTCGTGGTAGGCCACGGCGAGGCGGAACCAGCTGCGCCAGTCGTCGGGCGCCGCCTCCGTCTCGGCCTTGCGTTTGGCGAAGACCTCGTCGGCCGAGTCGCGGTCGATGCGGCCGCCGGGGGTGCGTTTCAGCTCGTCGACGGGCAGCCCGCCCTCGGCGTCGAGTTCGGCGGCGAGCTGGTTGGCCTTGCGGACGAACTGGGTGTTCTTCCACAGGAACCACAGGCCGATCACCGGCAGGATCAGGACCGCGACCCCGAAGGTGACGGTGAGGGCCGTGCCGGACTGGATGAGCATGACGCCGCGGCTGCCGACCAGGACGAAGTAGAAGACCAGGACGGCGGCCGTGACGGTGTAGGAGATCTTCGCGCGCATGTCGGCAGGCCCCGCGTCACCCGAGGTCCAGGAAGTGCTCCAGGCCGAAGGTCAGGCCCGGAGTGGTCACCACGCGGCGCACGCCGAGCAGGATGCCCGGCATGAAGCTGCTGTGGTGAAGGGAGTCGTGGCGGATGGTGAGGGTCTCCCCCTCGCCGCCCAGCAGGACCTCCTGGTGGGCCAGCAGGCCGCGCAGGCGGACGGCGTGCACGGGGACGCCGTCCACGTTCGCGCCGCGGGCGCCGTCCAGGGCGGTCGCCGTGGCGTCCGGGGCCGGCGCGGTGCCGGCCTGGCGGCGGGCCTCGGCGATGAGCTGGGCGGTGCGGGTGGCGGTGCCGCTGGGGGCGTCCACCTTGTTGGGGTGGTGCAGCTCGACGACCTCGACGGACTCGAAGTACGGCGCGGCGATCTGCGCGAACTTCATGGTCAGCACGGCCCCGATGGAGAAGTTCGGCGCGATCAGCACACCGGTCTCCGGGGACTGGGCCAGCCGGTCCTGCAGCTGTGCGAGGCGGTCGTCGGTCCAGCCCGTCGTACCGACGACCGCGTGAATGCCGTGGCGTACGCAGAAGTCGAGGTTGTCCATCACCGAAGCGGGGGTGGTCAGCTCCACGGCGACCTGGGCCCCGGTCTCCGCCAGGGTCTCCAGCTGGTCGCCCCGGCCCAGGGCGGCGACCAGCTCCATGTCCTCGGCGGCCTCGACGGCCCGTACCGCCTCGGAACCGATGCGTCCCTTGGCCCCGAGGACCGCCACACGCAGCTTGCTCATGTCTGTTGCTTCCTTAGCGAGGGATGGCGGAGGGATTCACGCCACGGCGTCGTGCAGCCGTGCGGCCTGCTTGTCCTTGAGCGGGCCGATGACCGACAGCGAGGGGCGCTGTCCCAGGATGTCGCGCGCCACCGCGCGTACCTCGTCCGGGGTGACCGCCGCTATGTGGGCCAGCATGTCGTCGACGGACATCTGCTCGCCCCAGCACAGCTCGCTCTTGCCGATGCGGTTCATCAGCGCGCCGGTGTCCTCGAGGCCGAGGACCGTGGAGCCCTGGAGCTGGCCGATGGCGCGGCCGATCTCGTCGTCGGAGAGGCCGTGCTCGGCGACGTGGTCGAGCTCGTCCCGGCAGATCTTCAGCACGTCGTGCACCTGGCTCGGGCGGCAGCCCGCGTACACGCCGAACAGGCCGCAGTCGGCGAAGCCGGAGGTGTAGGAGTACACGCTGTAGGCGAGGCCGCGCTTCTCCCGGACCTCCTGGAACAGTCGGGAGGACATGCCGCCGCCGAGTGCCGTGTTCAGTACCCCCATGGCCCAGCGGCGGTCGTCCGTGCGGGCGATGCCGGGCATGCCGAGGACGACGTGCGCCTGCTCGGTCTTGCGGTTGAGCAGCTCGAGACGGCCCGCCGTGCGGATGCCGCGCCGGCCGCCCCGGGGGGCGACGGGGGCGGCGCTGTCGCCGTTGAAGGCGCCCGCCTTGTCGAAGGCGGCGCGGACCTGTCGTACGACCTTGTTGTGGTCGACGTTGCCGGCGCACGCGACCACGAGGTGGGTGGGGTCGTAGTGCTTCTTGTAGAAGCGGCGGATGCGGTCGGCGGTGAGGGCGTTGACCGTGTCGACCGTGCCGAGGACGGGGCGGCCGAGGGGGTTGTCGCCGAACATCGTGTGCGCGAACAGGTCGTGCACGCAGTCGCCCGGGTCGTCCTCGGTCATGGCGATCTCTTCGAGGATCGCGCCGCGCTCGACGTTGACGTCCTCTTCGAGGATCAGCGAGCCGGTCAGCATGTCGCAGACCACGTCTATGGCGAGTGGCAGGTCGGTGTCGAGCACGCGTGCGTAGTAGCACGTGTACTCCTTCGCCGTGAACGCGTTCATCTCGCCGCCGACGGCGTCGATGGCGGCGGAGATGTCCAGGGCGGAGCGGCGCTGGGTGCCCTTGAAGAGCAGGTGCTCCAGGTAGTGCGTGGCGCCGTTCAGGGACGGTGTCTCGTCGCGGGAGCCGACGTGCGCCCAGATGCCGAAGGTGGCGGAGCGGACCGAGGGCAGGGTCTCGGTGACGATGCGCAGGCCACCGGGGAGGGTGGTCTTGCGGACCGTGCCGATGCCGCTGGTGCCCTTGATGAGGGTTTGGGTACGGGCGACGGCCCGCGCCTCGGAAGAGGTGCGGGCCGTCGCCTTGGAGCTACGGGACGTCACTGCTCGGCGTCGTCCTTCTTCGTCTCGGAGCCGCCGTCGGCGGCGTCTTCCTCGCCCTCGATCACCGGAACGAGGGAGAGCTTGCCGCGGGAGTCGATCTCGGCGATCTCGACCTGGACCTTCTGGCCCACACCGAGGACGTCCTCGACGTTCTCCACGCGCTTGCCGCCGGCGAGCTTGCGGATCTGCGAGATGTGCAGCAGACCGTCCTTGCCGGGCAGCAGGGAGACGAACGCGCCGAAGGTGGTCGTCTTGACGACCGTACCCAGGTAGCGCTCGCCGACCTCGGGCATCGTCGGGTTGGCGATGCCGTTGATCGTGGCGCGGGCGGCCTCCGCCGAGGGACCGTCGGCGGCACCGATGTAGATCGTGCCGTCGTCCTCGATGGTGATCTCGGCGCCCGTGTCCTCCTGGATCTGGTTGATCATCTTGCCCTTGGGGCCGATGACCTCACCGATCTTGTCGACCGGGATCTTGACGGTGATGATCCGCGGGGCGTGCGGGGACATCTCGTCGGGCCGGTCGATGGCCTCCATCATCACGTCGAGGATGTGCAGCCGGGCGTCGCGGGCCTGCTTGAGGGCCGCGGCCAGGACGGAGGCCGGGATGCCGTCCAGCTTGGTGTCGAGCTGGAGGGCGGTCACGAACTCCTTGGTGCCGGCGACCTTGAAGTCCATGTCACCGAAGGCGTCCTCGGCACCGAGGATGTCGGTGAGGGTGACGTAGTGCGTCTCGCCCTCGATCTCCTGGGAGATCAGGCCCATGGCGATGCCGGCGACCGGGGCCTTCAGCGGCACACCGGCGTTCAGCAGCGACATGGTGGAGGCGCAGACCGAACCCATGGACGTCGAGCCGTTGGAGCTCAGCGCCTCGGACACCTGACGGATCGCGTACGGGAACTCCTCGCGCGTCGGCAGCACCGGCACGAGCGCACGCTCGGCGAGGGCGCCGTGGCCGATCTCGCGGCGCTTCGGGGAACCGACGCGGCCGGTCTCACCGGTGGAGTACGGCGGGAAGTTGTAGTTGTGCATGTAGCGCTTGCGGGTCACCGGGGAGAGGGTGTCCAGCTGCTGCTCCATGCGGAGCATGTTGAGGGTGGTGACGCCCAGGATCTGGGTCTCGCCACGCTCGAACACCGCGGAGCCGTGCACCCGCGGGATGGCCTCGACCTCGGCGGCCAGCGTGCGGATGTCGGTGACACCGCGGCCGTCGATGCGCTTCTTCTCCTTGATGACGCGTTCACGGACCAGGGCCTTGGTCAGCGAGCGGTACGCGGCGGAGATCTCCTTCTCGCGGCCCTCGAACTCCGGCAGGAGCTTCTCGGCGGCGAGCTGCTTGACGCGGTCCAGCTCGCTCTCGCGCTCCTGCTTGCCGGCGATGGTGAGCGCCTGGGCGAGCTCGGGGCGGACGGCGGCCGTCAGGGCCTCGAGGACGTCGTCCTGGTAGTCCAGGAAGATCGGGAACTCGCCGGTCGGCTTGGCGGCCTTGGACGCGAGGTCGGCCTGGGCCCTGCAGAGCACCTTGATGAAGGGCTTCGCGGCCTCCAGACCGGCGGCGACGACCTCCTCGGTGGGCGCCTCGGAGCCGTCCTCGACCAGCTTGATGGTCTTCTCGGTGGCCTCGGCCTCGACCATCATGATCGCGACGTCGCCGTCCTCCAGGACGCGGCCGGCGACCACCATGTCGAAGACGGCGTCCTCCAGCTCGGTGTGCGTCGGGAACGCCACCCACTGGCCGCGGATCAGCGCGACGCGGACGCCGCCGATCGGACCGGAGAAGGGCAGACCGGCCAGCTGGGTGGACGCGGACGCGGCGTTGATCGCCACGACGTCGTACAGGTGGTCGGGGTTGAGCGCCATGATCGTGGCGACGACCTGGATCTCGTTGCGCAGGCCCTTCTTGAAGGACGGGCGCAGCGGACGGTCGATCAGACGGCAGGTGAGGATCGCGTCCTCGCTCGGCCGGCCCTCACGGCGGAAGAAGGAACCGGGGATCTTCCCGGCCGCGTACATGCGCTCCTCGACGTCGACCGTCAGGGGGAAGAAGTCGAGCTGGTCCTTGGGGTTCTTGGATGCGGTGGTGGCCGACAGCACCATGGTGTCGTCGTCCAGGTACGCCACGGCGGAACCGGCGGCCTGCTTGGCCAGGCGGCCCGTCTCGAAGCGGATGGTGCGGGTGCCGAAGGCGCCGTTGTCGATGACGGCCTCGGCGTAGTGGGTCTCGTTCTCCACTAGCGTCTTCTCCTCGTCTTCGTCCCTCCTCGCCCGTGTGGCGGGGGACGGTGGCGGAGAAGCGCTCCGTCTGGTGCGGGCCGGTCTTCGATCGAAGCACCCGGGGCTCCGCCCGGGGGCCACTACCGAGGACCGGCGGCGGCGAGGTGCGCTTCTCCATGTCGTTGTCGTGCTGTGTCGTCCGTATTGCGTTGTGCTACCACACTACAAAGCGCCGATGACACTCTGCACGTTTCCGCACGTACGGCAAAGGGAGCGGCCCCCGATCCCTCCGGGAACCGCTCCCTTCACGGCGTCTTACTTGGCGCCCGCCGCACCACGGCGGATGCCGAGGCGGTCGACCAGCGCACGGAAGCGCTGGATGTCCTTCTTCGCCAGGTACTGCAGCAGGCGACGGCGCTGACCGACCAGGATCAGCAGGCCGCGGCGGGAGTGGTGGTCGTGCTTGTGGGTCTTGAGGTGCTCCGTCAGGTCGGAGATCCGACGGGACAGCAGAGCGACCTGGACCTCGGGGGAGCCGGTGTCACCCTCCTGGGTACCGAACTCGGAGATGATCTGCTTCTTCGTAGCGGCGTCGAGCGACACGCGTACTCCTCATGGTCTGTGAGTGGCCACCGAGTGCCCCCGGTCTTCATCTCGGGGAGCTTCCGTTACTCGGGAGCCCGGGATCCGCCGGCGCGGCCTCCAGTGCCTGCAGGGGGTGCCTGCATGGCTCCGGAGGTGCGTACACGAACGGCCGTCACTCAGGGTACCAGGGTCGACGCGCGCTCCTGACAGGGGCGCCAGGTGACGCTCCGGCCGGGGGTCGGTGGCCGCGACGGCGTCGACACGCTCCGTCACGGGCGGACATCGGCAAACCTCTGAGCTGGGACAACAATGACAAGTAGGGTGTCTGCGCAGCTCGTTGACACAGCTCGTAGAGCTCGTTGGTACAGCTCGTTGGTACAGCTCGTTGGTACTGAAGGAAGGACCTGGTCACGATGGCCGATGCCGAGGAACTCAGGGCACGCAAGGAACGGGAGCGGGACGAGCTGTACGCGCTCGACATCTCCGGCGTCGAGTGGCACTGCGCGCCGGGCACGGAGGAGCACGAGGAGCGGGTCGAGATCGCGTACCTCCCGGAAGGCGCGGTGGCCATGCGGTCCTCCCTCGATCCGGAGACCGTCCTGCGGTACACGGAGGCGGAGTGGCGGGCGTTCGTGCTGGGGGCACGGGACGGGGAGTTCGATCTGGAACCGGCCCCGCACGACGGGGGGCTCCCGGCGGAGTGAGCGGAACGTGACGGAAGGCGGCACGCGTGCGTGCCGCCCTCCGGTTGTCCTCCTGGCCGTCCCCCTAGCTGGTCATCGCCCGCGCCTGCGCGTACACGTCGAACACGGCCAGCGCGAGCGGGATCAGCGTCAGCAGGACGAAGCTCTCCGCGACCTCCAGGAAGCGCCCCCAGAAGGGGGTGAGACCGCGCCGCGGAGTGATCAGACCGATCGCGGTGACCAGGACCGTGGCCGCGCCGACCGCCGCGGCGAGCCAGACGCTGCGGATGTCGAGGGCGGTCGCGTCGCCCTGGAGGGCGTCGATCAGGTAACCCCGGGGCGGGTTCAGGGCGAGCCCGAGGCCGAGGAAGACGATCGCGGCGAGGCCCGCGGCCAGGGTGGCGCCGACCTGCGCGGTGTAACGGAACAGGTGTGCCCGCATCAGCATCGCCACGCCGGTCGCGAGGGCCAGGAGCTGGGCCCAGGTGTTGCTGGAGAAGCCGAGGACGATCGACGCGCCCACGGCGACGAGGGCGCAGCCCCCGACGAGGCCGACGAGGAGTTCGTGGCCGCGCCGGGCCTGGGCGGCCACGCGCTCGGCGTCCACGGGCTCCTGCCGGGCGGGCTCGCCGGTGTCGTAGCCGCCGCGGGAGGGGTTGGGCGGTTCGAAGCCGATGGGCAGCCGTGCGAAGCGCATGGACAGGCCCGGCAGGAAGGCCAGCGCCACGACGGACAGCGGAGCGCAGACGGCGGCCGTCTCGATGGGCTTCAGCTCGGTGAGGATCGCGATGAAGGTGGTGATCAGGCCGATGGCGGAGGCGAAGAGGAACGCCACGAAGGGGCCGTCGCCGCCCGGCGACACCAGGGTGAGCACCAGGGAGGCGACGAGGACCGCCGTGCAGGCGAGCAGGAACTGGAGCCGGCCGATGCCCTGGCCGTCGGAGAGCGGCAGCAGCCCCGAACCGGCCACGGCGACGTTCGGCAGGGCGCCCAGTCCCAGGGCGACGGCGGATCCCCGGTCGTCGTAGACACGCGCGCGTACGCACGCGATGGTGATCAGCAGGATGCCGGCGACGCCCGCGATGATGCCCTGCAGACTGTTCATGTCGTGGCCGATCCGGGAGCTCCAGGCCACGAAAGCGAGCAGCGCCGGCAGGATGCCGCCCGCGACGAGACCGGCGGCACGGGTGAGCTCGCCGTTCCACAGGGCGCGGTCGCGGGTGACGGCGGAGGCCACCGCCTCGGAGACGTCGTCGACGACGGCGGGCGGCAGGGACTCGGCGAACGGGCGCAGGGTGAGCAACTCGCCGTCGAGGATGCGCTGCGCCGTGAAGGACCGGGCCCCGTCGAGGACGGTGCCGTCACGCCGTACGAGGTGGTAGCCGACCGGCGCGCCCTCGGCGGGACCCTGTTGGGACAGGCGCAGGATCTCCGGGTACAGGTCGGCGACCGGTACGTCGTCGGGCAACGCCACGTCGATGCGGCTGTCGGGCGCCACGATGGTGACCCGGCAGAAGCCGAACCCCATGCCCGCCCCGGAAACGGCGGCGGTACCCGGTCCACCGGTCGCGCCGGCCGGCGCGGAGGCCGTCATGCTCACCTGATGTTCCCCCTCGTCGGTGGTGAGGCGGTCCACGTGCGCCACGCACCTTCCGCCCGTAAAAATCCTGTGTAGGTTGTGCGGCGCCACCCCCTCCACCCGACAACCGAGCGGTCGTATCCGGGGTTTACGGGGGCGCGCTCGCTTCGGACCGTTGCGGATTGCCCGGTTTTTCCCGGAACGATTCGCAACTGCTCACCCGTCTCACCGGCACCCTACCGCCCGACGTTGTCGGCCGTTGTCAGTAGGATCGCGCTTCGCGATCGACGTCCGTCTGACACGGGGCGGCGGATGAAAAATCTCGGTCCGGCAAGGGAATTGGTGCGTAGTGAGCCACATCGTCGTCAAGCGCCCGCCGCGGGCACTGCCGAAGGAAGTGCCCACGGACGAGGTCGTGCTGCAGGCTCCGCCGGAACTTCCGCGGGGCCAGCAGGAAGGCGCTCTGATGCAGCTCCTGCCCATGCTCGGCATGGGCGGATCCGTGGTCTTCTTCTTCAACCCCCAGGCCCAGCCCTTCATGAAGATCATGGGCATGGTGATGGTGGCCTCGACGATCGCCATGGGCATCTCGATGCTCATCCGCTACCGTCGCGGCAACCAGGGGCAGATGGCCGACATGCGTCGTGACTACCTCCGCTATCTGTCGCAGACCCGGCGCTTCGCGCTGGACACCGCGAAGGCCCAGCGCGACGCCCAGTACTACCTGCATCCTTCGCCGGAGCAACTGTGGGCACTGGTCGCCGAAGGCAGCCGGGTGTGGGAACGACGCACCGCTGACGAGGACTTCGGACAGGTGCGGGTGGGTCTCGGCCCGCAGGCCCTGGCCACTCCCCTGATCCCGCCGCAGACCGCCCCGGTGGACGAACTCGAGCCGCTGACCGCGGGCGCCATGCAGCGCTTCATGGCCGCCCACAGCACCCTCGACGATCTGCCGATGGCGGTGTCGCTGCGCGCCTTCTACCACGTGACGATCAGCGGCGAGCCGGGCGCCGTGCGCGGCACCGCCCGGGCCGTCTGCGCCTCCCTCGCCTCCCTGCACTCCCCCGAAGACCTGGTCATCGCCGTCGTCACCGGGCGCGCGTCGGCGCCCGAGTGGGAGTGGGCGAAGTGGCTGCCGCACGTGCAGGCACCCGGCCTCGCCGACGGCGCCGGCAGCATGCGTCTGATCACCACCGACCCGGTGGAACTGGAGGACCGGCTCGCCTCCCGCCTCCAGGGCCGCCCGCGCTTCCACCCCGACGGCCCACCCGTCGCCGAGCAACCGCACCTGGTGGTGGTGCTCGACGGCATCTCCCTTCCGCCCGCGTCGCTGCTGGCCAGTCCCGAGGGTCTGCAGGGCGTGACGGTCCTGGAGATCGTGCCGGGCGACCTCACCATCGGACGCGGCGACCTCTCCGTCATCGTGCAGCCCGACGAGCTGCGCCTGGAGTCGGCACACGGCATGGTCTACGAGGGGACGCCGGACGTCCTGTCGTACGAGGCCGCCGAGGCTCTCGCCCGCCAACTGGCCCCGCTGCGGGTGGCGTCGGGGGGCGACGACGACGAACCGCTGCTCGCCAACCTGGAGTTCACGGATCTGCTGAACCTGGGCGACGCGGCCTCGGTGGACCCGAAGCGGACGTGGCGCCCGCGCTCGCAGTCGGAACGCCTGCGCGTGCCGATCGGTCTCGGCGAGGACGGCCGGCCCGTGATGCTGGACCTCAAGGAGGCGGCGCAGGAGGGCATGGGGCCACACGGCCTGTGCGTCGGTGCGACCGGTTCCGGCAAGTCGGAGCTGCTGCGTACGCTGGTGCTCGGCCTCGCGGTGACCCACTCCTCCGAGACGCTGAACTTCGTCCTCGCCGACTTCAAGGGCGGTGCCACGTTCGCGGGCATGGCCCAACTGCCGCACGTGGCGGCCGTGATCACCAACCTCGCGGACGACCTGACCCTCGTCGACCGCATGGGCGACTCGATCCGCGGTGAGCTCAACCGCCGTCAGGAGATGCTGCGCGACGCGGGCAACTACGCGAACATCCACGACTACGAGAAGGCCCGCGCCGCGGGCGCGCCCCTCCAGCCGATCCCGTCGCTGGTCCTGGTCATCGACGAGTTCAGCGAACTGCTCACCGCCAAGCCGGACTTCATCGAGATGTTCGTGCAGATCGGCCGTATCGGCCGTTCACTCGGCGTGCATCTGCTGCTGGCCTCGCAGCGCCTGGAGGAGGGCCGGCTGAGGGGCCTCGAGACCTACCTGTCGTACCGCATCGGTCTGCGGACGTTCTCGGCGGCCGAGTCACGCGCCGCGCTCGGCGTCCCGGACGCCTACGAACTGCCGAACATCCCGGGTTCCGGTTTTCTGAAGTTCGGCACGGACGAAATGGTGCGCTTCAAGGCGGCGTACGTCTCCGGGGTGCATCGTACGAGCTCGCAGCAGGCCGCGGCGCTCGGCGGCCCGATGCCCGTCGACCGCCGGCCGGTCCTCTTCACCGCGGCCGAGGTGCCGGTGCAGTACGCGCCGATCCCGCAGCAGCGCCAGGAAGCCGCCGAACAACGGCAGGACGACGCGCTCGCCGACACGGTGCTCGACGTGATCGTGCGGCGCCTGGAGGCGCAGGGCCCGGCCGCGCACCAGGTGTGGCTGCCCCCGCTGGACAGCCCGCCGTCGCTCGACACGCTGCTGCCGGGGCTCGCCCCGGTGCCCGGCCGCGGTATGACCCAGCCGGGCTACGAAGGCGCGGGCCGGCTCGTCATCCCGGCCGGCCTCATCGACAAGCCCTACGAGCAGCGGCGCGACCCGCTGTTGGTCGACTTCGGCGGCGCGGCCGGCCACATGCAGATCATCGGTGGCCCGCAGTCCGGCAAGTCCACGCTGGTGCGCTCGATCATCGCGTCGTTCGCACTCACCCACACCCCGCGTGAAGTCCAGTTCTACGGATTGGACTTCGGCGGCGGCGGCATGGCCGCGGTGGCCGGCCTGCCGCACGTGGGCGGTGTCGCCTCGCGCCTGGACCCCGAGAAGGTCCGGCGTACGGCGGCCGAGGTGTACGGCATCATGACCCGCCGCGAGGAGTACTTCCGTTCCACGGGCATCTCCTCCATCGCGGAGTTCCGCTCCCGCCGCGCGCGAGGCGACATCTCGGTGACCGACCAGCCCTGGGGCGACGTCTTCCTGGTCATCGACGGCTGGGGCAACTTCCGCACCGACTACGAGGCCCTGGAGCCGCTGGTACTCGACATCGCCGCCCGCGGCCTCGGCTACGGCATCCACGTGATCATCACGGCGTCCCGCTCGATGGAGGTCCGCGCGAACCTCAAGGACCACCTGATGAACCGGCTCGAGCTGCGGCTCGGTGACCCCATGGACTCCGAGATCGACCGCAAGGTGGCGGCCAACGTCCCCACCGGGGTTCCGGGACGCGGCCAGACCCCGCACAAGCAGCACTTCATGGCGGCGGTCCCCCGCATCGACGGCCTCTCCTCCGACACGGACCTCGCGGAGGCCACGACCGCCCTCGCCGCCGAGGTCACTCGCCACTGGCAGGAGCCCGGCGCACCGGAGGTACGCCTGCTCCCCCGCGAGCTCCCGGCGGCCCAACTCCCCCCGGGCGACCGTTTCCCGCACCGCGGCATCTCCTTCGCCCTCGACGAGGACAACCTCGAGCCGGTGTTCGTGGACTTCGAACAGGACCCGTTCTTCCTGGTGTTCGGTGAGAGCGAGTCCGGCAAGTCGAACCTGCTGAAGCTGCTGATCAAGCGCCTCACCGAACGCTACGACGGCAACACCTGCAAGCTCTTCGTCGTGGACAACCGGCGTTCACTCCTCGGGGTGACCCCGGAGTCCCACCTGGCGGCATACATCCCCATGTCGAACCAGATGCAGCACCACATGGACGCGCTGGCCGAACTGATGCAGCGCCGCACACCGACGGCCGACGTGACCCCGGAGCAGCTGCGCAACCGCAGCTGGTGGCGCGGGCCCACGGTGTACGTCGTCATCGACGACTACGACCTCGTGTCCACGTCGAGCGGCAACCCGCTGGCGGGCCTGACGGAACTGCTGCCGTTCGCCCGCGACGTCGGCGTCCGCTTCATCATCGCGCGTTCCACCGCGGGGGCGAGCCGCGCCGGCTACGAGTCCTTCATGCAGCGCATCAAGGAACTCGGCGCCCAGGGAGTCGTCCTTGCGGGCGACCCGGCCGAGGGCGACCTGCTCGGCGGAGTCCGCCCCCGGCCGATGCCGGCGGGGCGGGGCGTCTTCGTGTCCCGGAAGCGGGGGAAGCCTATGGTTCAGGTCGGGTTGGTCGAGGACGAGAACGTGTGAGCAGGTGGCGACGCCTGCAGTTCCTGCGAGGTCGCGAAGGTTCCTCTCCCGCCGTCGCGACCTCGTGGGTCAGAAGACCGGTAGCGCGCAGAGCAACTCGTCGTTCCGGATGAAGGCTCTGTTGCCGTCGACCGCAATGCCGTGGTGCTCGGCTTCGGGAAGTTCGTAGGACCAGACCGGGTATCCGTTGTCCACGTTGACGGTGTTCACCTGAGTCTTGTATGAGTCGTCGATCGTCCACACACCGGTGCCCTGTACCAGGACGGGACTGCCGTCCTTACGGGAACTCCAGACCGTACTGCCGTCACTGCTGCGGAGACGTTCGGGAAACATCCCGCCGAGCACGTAGACGGAGTCTCCATGGACGCTCGGCGGGCCCCACTCCGCGCGCACCTTGTACATGTCCCTGGTGGTGCGGGCCCAGATCTCCTTGCGGTCGGTGATCCGCAACGCGGTCAACGTCTTGCCGTTGACGTACACGATCCCGTCCTGAGCGACAGGGCTGAGCGAGGCCTTCTCCGCTTGGTGGCGCAGCTCCCAGACCAGATGACCGTTGGCCGTCGCCACGGCCAGCACATGACCGTCGACCGTCGAGAGCACCAGGCGCCCGCTGCCGACGGCTGTCCTGACGGAGAGCTTGCCCCGATATCGCGCCGGAACCTCGGCGGTCCAGCGGATCCGGGCGTCCGAGCGTCCCACGCTGCGCAACCGGTGGTCCTTCGTCACGACGTACACCGCGTGGTCGTCCGCGGTCAGCAGGGCCGCCGCATCAGCTGCCGCCGTCCATTTGGGTTCACCCGTGGAGGGGACGTACGTACGCAGCACCCCCTTGGCGTCGAGGGTCACGACCAGACGGTCGGACAGCGACAGGTAGTGGTCGGGCTGTACGTCCTCCACCTTCCAACGCAGCCTTCCGTCGACGACGTTGTAGGCGCCGATACCGCCGTAGAGCCCGATCACGACGACGTCCCTGACGGGCAACGGGGCGCGGGACTTGCCGTCCACGGCCGCATCGGTCCTCCACAACGCCTTCGGGGAGCCATCGACCATGTAGTCACCGTCATCCGCCACCAGCAGTCGGGCGTTCGGCGTCTTCACGGCGGCAGGGATGTCGAACAGGTCGTCCTTCTTCTGGCTCGCCCGCGACCGGAGCAGCCACCATCCCGTCGTACCGCCCCCTGCGGCGAGCACCGTGCCGCCGGCTGCCAAGCCGGTGAGCAGACGCCGCCTGGTCACGGTCGTCACCGTGCCCGTCGTGGGCGGCGCGGTGAGCTCTCGGACCAGTCTCTCCCGTTCCTTGATGTCGTCCGCGACCGGACCTCGTCGCCACACCCGGTCGCTGTTTTTCGGCGGCGCGAACGCCGTGGCGATCTGTCCGGGGACGGGCCGGGAGGCACCGTCCTTGGCAAGGCAGGGGGCGATGAGCGCGTACAACTCGGGATTCAGGCCGTCCCAGCGCGGCTCGCCATGGACGACCTCGTACTGAACGGCAGCCACGTGCCCGCCCTCGAAAGCGCGCCGACCGGTGGCCGCGTAGACGAGGACGGCGCCCAGGGAGAACACGTCGGCGGCGGGTGTCACGCGCTGCCCCAGCACCTGCTCAGGTGCGCCGTAGCCGGGCGTGACGGGGATCTGGCCGGTCGTGGTGAGCGTCAGGCCGTGCTCGGGGCGCGCGATGCCGAAGTCGATGACCCGGGGGCCGGTCGTCGTCAGCACGATGTTCTGGGGTTTGAGGTCGCGGTGGATGAAGCCTGCGGCATGAATGTCCGCCAGGGTGTGCGCGATGGACGCCGCCAGGGCACGCACGCCCGTCTCGTCGAGCGGCCCGTGTTTCCCGACCGCCTCGTCCAGGGTCGGCCCGGTGAGGAACTCGGTGGCGATCCAGGGGCGACCGCCCTCGGTCTGTGCACCGAGGACCGCGGCGACGCCTGGGCTCCGTACCGCCTGTGCCGCGAGCGCCTCCCGTACGAAGCGCCGGCTGAGACCGGAGTCGTGGGCGAGTTCGGGGCGCAGCACCTTCACCGCGGCGACCGTCGCCGCGCCGTCCTGGCCGACGTACACCTTGCCCATGCCGCCTTCGCCCAGGACTCCGAGCAGGCGGTACGGGCCGAGACGGATCGGGTCGCCGACATCCAGGGGGTTCATCGTTGGCTGCCTTCTGTCTTCTTCATCCGCTGACCGCCGCTCATCTCAGGGGGAAGGCCGCGAGGAACTTGCCGCCCAGCGCCACGGTCACCTTGGCCTTCTCGTGAGCGATGAAGCGGTCGCCGGTGGTCCGGTAGGAGGCCGCGGGCCTGCCCGAGGAGATGTCGACCGCCCAGAGCGCCGAAGACCGCTTGCTGTACGCGCACTCGGTGCCGATCACCGGTGAGGCGGACACATCCGCCTTCGTTCCCCCGCCGCCCTTCTCCTCCCACTGCACCCGCCCGTTGCGCGAGTCGAAGGCGACGAGGCCGAGGCCCTTCTCCACGGCGTAGACCGAGCCGCCCTTGACCGCCGGAGGGCCGTACGTGCGCCCGGGACGCTCCTGCGCGGAGTCCCATACGTCAGCGCCGTCACTCAGCCGTAGTGCCCGCAGCCGGCCGGTGCCCAAGTACAGGTTCTCGGTGTCCGTCGCAAGCGGCAGTTGTACGCGGTCCGGGGCGACGCCGTCGAACGGCTTCTCCCAGCGGACAGCGCCCGTACGGGTGTCCCGCACGACGACGCGTACCTTGCCGTCGTTGGTCTCTTGGAGGGCCACCAGGCTGCGCCCGACCGCTCGGGCGGAGAGGAAGTGCAGGCGGTCGGTGTGATCCGGTCGGGAGGGCAGCGGCTTGGTCCACAGCTTCTTCCCGGTGCTGATGTCGACGGCGAAGACGGACCAGGACTGGGATGCCAGGAAGTACTCGTCGAACTTGCCCTTGCCTGCCGCCGCGTACACGATGCCGTCGGCCGTGCACAGCACCTGGTTCTGGCTGATCACCCCATTGAAATCCGTGAGCTGGGCGAAGGGCTCGGCCGCCACGCCCGTGTCGATGTCGACGGACGCGAAGACCAGCGGAAAGCCGCCGGGCTTACCCGCGTTGTTCTCGGACCCTTCTGGCGTCACCATCCGGACGAGGCGCTCGCCGTCCGTCGCGATCTGCCAGTGAATCTCCATCTGGTCCGACGCCCACCGGATCCCTCCCGAGGCGGCATCTATTCCGGCCAGACCAGTCCCGGCCACAACTGTGACCAGGTTGCTCACGGCGAGCGGCTGTGCGGGCGGGACCGTGCCGTACGGCGGATCGGCGACCTGATGCTGCCAGAGTGAGTCGAGCCGCTTCTTCGGCAGCAGGCTGTTGCTGGGAGCCGGCACGGGCGACTTCGGCTCGGACACGGACCGTCGGCTCCAGGCCCAGGCTCCCGCCCCGACGGTCACCGCGCCGAACGCCAGTCCGCTGCCCGCCAGCAGCAGCAGTCGACGACGCGGCATCGGAGCGGCCGGTGCGGTCGGCGGTTGCACGTGCTGTGGAAGAGGTGCGGGGAGTCGCTGCGGTGTGATCTGCCAGACCTCGGTGGCCCGCCGGGCGATCTCCGCGAGCAGTGAGTCCGGCAGATGCTCCGCGAACTCTCCCGATCCGTCGTGGAGTTCGGCTGCAAGTTCCGCCGTGGTCGGCCGCAGGAACGGGTTCTTGTCCAGGCACCGCCCGAGAATCGGAAGCAGGGCGGCGGGTACGTCGCTCAGGTCCGGTGCGCTGTAGCGGACGCGGTAGAGAAGATCCGCGGTCTGGCCATGGCCGAACGGGGCGCGCCCGGTGGCGGCGAAGACGAGGACTGCGGCAAGTGCGAACACGTCACCCGCCGCGGTGTGTTCCTGACCGATTGCCTGCTCCGGTGACATGAAGGCCGGGGTACCCATGGCCGCGCCGACTCTGGTGAGCCGTTCGTCGCCGATCGCCCGGGCGATGCCGAAGTCGATGACCTTCGGTCCGTAGGCCGTGATCAGGATGTTGGAGGGCTTGAGGTCGCGGTGGACCACTTCGCTGCTGTGCAGCTGCCCCAGCGCCCCGCACAGAGCCGCCCCGAGAGCACGTACGGTCGCCTCGGGGAGCGGTCCAGCCAGTTCGACCGCCTCGTCGAGCGGCGGACCGAGTACATACTCGGTGGCGATCCACGGTGCCCCGGTCTGTGTGTCCGCCCCCACGACCTGTGCACCGTGCTGCCCTCCGATGACCCGGGCGGCATCGACCTCCAGACGGAACCGGGTTCGGGCACTGGGATCCGAGGCGATGGCGGCGTGCATCGTCTTGACCGCGACGGTCCGTCCACCGCCCGAGCGCGCCAGGTAGACCGTACCCATGCCGCCGCTGCCGAGGCGGGCGATCGGACGGTAGGGGCCGAACGCCTGGGGATCGTCGTGAGTGAGCGGAGTGGGCATGCGGTCGTCGTCAGTCCTGGCGTGAAGAGGGCACGGTGGCGTGCGGGATCTCGGCGGCGAGTACGGCGGCCGACTGATGGGCCATGGCCGCGATCGCGCGGCTCGGCAGCCATCCCGGGCCGAGCAGTGGGGCGGTTCTGGTCGCGAAGGCGGCACCGGCCGGCTCTTGGGCCATGGCGGGGTCGGCGGGATGTGATGCCGGCGAAGCGGTCACCGAGGTGGGCGCGAACTCGTCCATCACTTCCGCCAGTTGCGGGCGGGCCCCGGGGTCCCGGGTCAGACAGCGGCTGACGATCGTCCGCAGCGAGGAAGGAAGCTCGTCGCGTTCGGGAGTTGTGTATCCGGTAGCGGCGTACGCGAGCGTCGCGCCCAGAGCGTACACATCGCCCATTGGGCGTGGCCGTCCGCCGGATGCCTGCTCGGCCGGCAGGCTGCCCGGCTCCAGTCCCGGCAACCCGGACCGAGCCGTACCGTCCGGGGCAGCGGCCCGCACGGCCCCGAAGCAGGTGAGGCGCGGCCCGTCGGCGGCGAGCAGCACGGCCGCCGGGGACACACCGGCGTACGTCAGTCCCTGCCCGTGCACGATGCTCAGGGCCTCCGCGAGGGCCGCCCCAAGGGCCCGGACCGTCCGCTCGGGAAGTGGGCCCCCGTGCACCGCGAGTGCGGTGGGCAGGGGCAGCGCGGGCACATAGGGGCGGGCGTGCCAGGCGCTCTCGCCAGGGGCTGCGCACGTGACAGCGGGCGCCGCGAACTGACTGAGCAGATAGCGAGAGGCTTCGGCTTCCGCCATGAAGCGCCGGGGATCGGTGCCGGGGAGCGGAGCACTGAGCAGGACTGTGTGCTCACCATCGGCGCTTCGGGCTATGTAGCGCCGTTCCGGCACCGGGACATCGCTGCGGGGATCGTCGAGCGAAGTGATCAGGATGTAGGGGCCGATCCGTCGTGAGGCATGCACGCCCTGCGGCGCTTCGCCGGTTTCGGCGGCTGTCGCGTGCACCTGATTCCCAGTCCCTTGTCTGTGCGGTGTCCGCGGCCTCAACCCTGCGGACAACGGGAATCGAACGAACGAGTACGGCCGGGCTGCGGACCGACGACAGGGTGGGCGCCTCCCGCGCACGCCCACCCTCGAGTCGCTTCTGCGGGCCTCGTCCTACCGGAAGTAGCCAGCCGCCTTCTTGTCGCCGTCCATGTACGTACCGCCGGACTGGGCGACGACGTGGCCGATACCGGTCAGCGCCTGGTGGATGTCGTTCGCTTCCTTGTCCCAGCGGTGCAGCTTCTCGTTGAAGGTGTCCTGCGCCTGGCCCTCCCAGTACTGCAGGCTGCTCACCACGAGCCTCCTGAGCTCCTGCAGATCCTGCTCGAGCTGGCTCGCCTCGTTACCGATCTTGGTTGCCGCGACGTCGAGCCCGTCATAAGTGACTGACAGCCCATCAGCGTTGCTGGCCATGTCTGATTACCTCGTCTCGCTGGTGTGTGCCTGATGGATGCGCCGGCTGCCCGGCGGTTGTCCTGAGTGCGCTCGACTCAGTACGAGCTCAGGGGAGACACCGTGGGAGCGCCGTCCTGGACATCGATCTTGTTGACGGACGCACGTACCTCGTCTTCCTTGCTGTCCTTGATGTTGCGCGTCGCGGTCATCGCCTCGATGACGTCGCCGAGGATGTTGCCGATGTTCTGCAGCGACTCGTTGATCTCGTACTGCTTCTTGTCGAACGCGGCACGGCCGATACCCTGCCACTGGCCCTCGAGGCCGTCGATCACGCCCTGCAGACCATGCACGCGCTTGCGGATGCCCTCGTATTTCTCGACCATCTGCTTCTCCAGATGGATTACTGCGGCATCTTCGAGCTTCTGCTTTCCGCCGGCCATGTCTGCCCGCCCTTCTCTTTTTTCCTTGATCCAACTGTCTGAACTCACCGACACCCAGTGTTGTACGCGCCGGTGAGCGCTTACCGCATTCCCTGTCCGAAGGGCCCAGGGTTACAGGAGGTCGGCGGCGTCATGTGGTACGCCTTGCCCGCATCACGGCCACGCCGGCACCGACGAGCACGATGACCGCAGCCACAGCCCCGACCGCGATCCACAGCGTGTTGCTGTTGCTCGACGATTCCGTGCTTGATCCTGCCGCTGCGGTTCCGCCCACGGAGCCCTTTCCCGGGGCTTGTGACGGGGTTGATGCAGAAGCAGAAGGTGCGGGCGATTTTGAACTCGAGGAAGAACCGGCGGATTGAGCCAGCAGATTGCCACCGTTCTCCTTCGCGAGCGGGTCGACGTCTGCCGGTCCAGCATCGTAGTCACGCTTCTCGAGAACCAGACGAGGACGAACCATCCCATAGCCGGCATATTTACTCGGGTTGTCCTTCGCCCACTTGCGACCAGCAGTGTCGATCAGGGACCGCACAACCTGGTTGACCGACCAGTCGGGGTGAGCAGACCAGATCAGGGCTGCGGAGGCTGAGGCGATCGCAGTTGCCGGGCTCGTACCCTTTCGGTTGCAATACGAGCGGAAACTGGTGTCGCACCACCCGGGGAAACCCTCACCAGGAGCAGAAAGGTCTACATAGTTGCCGAATGATGAGAATTTCGAAACCGTAAGAGACTTGTTGGTCGCGGCTACACCCACCACATAGGGGTAAGCGGCAGGGTAGTCGATATTGCCGTTACCTTCCCCAGCATTACCAACAGCGGCGATCAGCAACTTTCCTTTTGACGCGGCATACTTGACCGCTGCCTCTTCGTCCGGATCGATCAGCCCTCCGAATGACATGCTGATGATCTTCACGTCGGTATCGGCGGCCGCCCTGATCGCCTCAGCGGACCGGGGAGTTTTCTTCTCCTCTTTCTTCCCGCCCGGCAGACCTTCGAGGTCGACACGATACGGGACGATCTTGGCTCCCGGCGCCAGCCCCTGAAGGCCGCCATCAGCCCCGGTACCAGCGATCAGTTCGGCCATGGTCGTCCCGTGACCGTTGTAGTCATCAGTGGCCCGGTAAGCAACCTTCTTCGGGACTTCGTCAGCCAGCACCTGGCCTTTCAGCGAGGGCGTGTTTGGGTTAACACCGCTGTCCACGACGGCGACCTTGACGCCCTTCCCCGTGCTGACCTTCCACATCTGCTCGGCCTTCATCGGCCCCAAGTACCACTGCTCCGACTTGGCGTCATACGCACTGGAGCTCGGCGCGAGGCCCACACTGAAAGCGGCCAGAGCGCCGAGAATCGCGCCGAGATCACGCGCCCGTCTCCCGAAGGGTGTCTTGAGGCACGCAGCCTGCTCGACTCGTCGGCTGGTCCCTGACTTCATCGTGTTCCGTGTCCTCGCGGTCTCAGTTGACAACCGGCGGCACATCGCGCCGGGGCTTGTCGGGCAGGTGAGTTTCTTCGTCTTCGACGAGGTAGTCAGGGCGCTGCGGTTGCTGCGCCTCTCCCTCGCTTCCGGGCTTCCCGTTGTGGCCAGCACCACGCACGAGACCCGATCCACCACGAGTCATGCCGCTGCGCTCCGATCCCGCAATGGAGTTGCGCGCGATGGGCCTGCCCGTGACGGGCTCGGACGTTCGAGTGCCAGTACGAGACCCGGTCGCTGTCGAACCGGTCCGGGACTCGGGTGATCCGACGACACCTCGCTGCCCGGGTCGGCCAGTACTGGGCTGCGTGTTGGCAGCGCCTTCACGGCCAATGACCGTACCGCGGGGAATCCTTGCCCCACCCTTCGCCGCGGCATCACCGGTGGCCGAGGGGCTCCCCCCGACGACTCCGTTGGACCGACCGGCGCCAGTGGCTGGCCCGCCGTTCGCTCGTGGTGCCGCCGTGCCGGAGGGCCGCGGCGTACCGCCGGAGACCCCACGGCCCATCTGGGACGGTTTCGATCCCGGGCTGGTGCCCCTGGCAACCTGCTGGCCGGTCGACGCAGCGTGCTCTGTTTGGTCCACGAGGCCTTGCCCCGCGGACCTGTAGCCGGGGCCCGCTTTACTCGAACCGGGTACAGCAGCGGTGCGTCCCTGCGCGGATACAGGGGTACGGACACCGCCGGCTCCGCCCCAGCCTCTGCCCGGTGTGCGGTTGGGGATCGGCAACCCGGGGCCGCCATCGAACGGGCGTGCCTGGTCACCGCCGATGACAGGAGTACTCGCGATCGGCGGGGTGTGGCCGGTCACAGGTGTGGTGGTGCTGGGTGGGAGCGTGCCAACGCTGTCGATGTTCGTACCTACGGTGCTGTCCGGGACCGCGACATGCCTCGCGCCGTCCGCCGCGGACGCTGGGACGTCACCGGCGTGTGGGCGGACATGACCAGCGGTGGACGCGACTGCAGCATGATGGGACGCAACGGGGTTCGCCCCAGCCTCTTGACCCGAGCCGGAGGCAGCACCGCCCGAGGCGTCCCGCATCACCCGGTTCGGCTTGGGCATACCCACATTCGGCACACTCTTGAACGTGGGCGCATTGTCGTTCAGGACCTGCAGCTGCTCCCTCGACACCGCGTAGTACGACGCCAATCGATTCATCTGATTGATCGCCTCCTGGCGGTGCTTCTCCACCTGGACGGCAGCGGCGTACTCGCTGTTGCTCGCGGTCCTCGCGGGGGTGGGGATATCCGTGGGGCGGGTCGCAACCGCTCGGGAATCACGAGGGGGCATTGCTTTCCGAACAGACGCCAGCCCCACAGCAGCGGCAGTGATCTGGTCGCCTGCCCCTCCGGCGAAAGCACTCAGATCGTACGTACTCGTGACGAGCCCCGCGCCCCATGCGCGGAAATCATCACCCGCCTTTCCGACCCATGGCACCGAGTCGAAGTGGCCCTTGAGTTCATCAGCCGCCGCCTTGATGGCATCGCGCGCGTCCCAGAGCGCTCGGCCGGAGGACTCCAGATCCTCCGGATCCGTCTGATCGACCAGGTCGACCATCGCATTGAGGTCATAGCCGTCGAACTCCGTACGACTGACCATGGCTTCTGAGTACGGGGTGCCCTGAGCCGCCCCGCGAATGGCGCTGTTCAGAACGCCTTTGAAGAAGCCACCCTCGTGAGGGTGCTGCGCAGCGTCCCGAGCAAGATCCGCGAAAGTGTTCTGAGAGGAGGCCCGGTCCAGGTCCCCCTTGTGCTTGTCCGTCATCGTTACATCACCACATCGGTGCCGTCGCCGGTACGCTTCGCGCCTGCCGCTTCCTGAAGTTGCTGGATCTCCGCCTGGATCTCCCAGAACCGTCGGCGCTGCTCCTCTTCGACCTCGTCGAAGGTGCCCTTCGCACCCAGAACGGCGATACCCATCGCTTCGATCTGCAGGTGCAGGGTCCTGGACAGGGTGGTGAGGCTCTCATGCACGGAGTTGAACGTGGCATACAAGGCATCCGCCTCATGGAACGTCCCGGCCCCGCTACTGAGCGACCCCTGACGAATCGCTTGCGCTCCCACCCGCTTCGGATTGCCCGCCGACCCCTCAAGGTCCCGTAGCACCGCGTCCACCCGACTCACGAACTTCTTCAGCGCGTCACCGCTCGCCTCCAGGTTCGCCGCCGACACGCCCCCACCCATGTCTGCCGGAAGCACGACGCTCCTCCCCGTTGCCTACATCGCCCCGACCGGATCGAGACCGACCACACACGCTCACCCGTACGATCGCAAAGCGAGCCGCGTCTCACAACGCCTTTACCACTCTAGTCAACCGGCTCAACGGGTCCAACCAGACTGTGCGTCAACTCAGTTACACCACCGCACCCGGCGCCGCACTTTGCCCGGTTTGCCGGTATGGGGATGCGATTACGCCAGCGCCCGGCCATGTCACCGGCCAGGTGACGGCCCATCGTGGCAACGACCGACGCCGCTCACACGACTCCGTTTGCGATCTCCATCGAATTTCCACGGGTGACTGATGGCGACTCCACTGCAACGCCGGTGAAGCGCGAAGCGGCGCGCTGGCGCACTTCAGGCGGCTGGTGGAGGTGCATGTGTCTCGAACAGCTCTGATCGTCTCGAACTCCAGCTGCTCCACCCGCCCATGCCGTCTGCAGGTCTCTTTCCGACGACAGACAAGCTGCGATGGTGGAGGGGGAAGCGACCCGATCGCGCACCATGACGGCCTGGGTCCCGTTGAGCACAAGGCACCACTCCGAATTGATTCCGTCAAGTCCTGCGGACTGTTCTCACCCTGGAACGGCAACACCGAAAAGCCCTACTCAGACTGCCGGTTGCTAGCATGCTTCGAGCTCGCCATGGTGATCGTGGGTATCCTCGCGACCACCGAAGCGTCGGGGGAAGGGTGCCGCAGATGGCATGGGACGAATGGGAGCAGCTCCTGGACGAGGCGCAGAAGCGCCCGCAACGCTCCACACACATGCAGCTCAACCAGCTTCCGGCCGATCCGGGAGGCGGCAGCAGTCAAGGTGATCTGAGGGTCAACCAGAAGGACCTTGCCGCGATCGGTGATGCGGCCTACGGCTTACATCAGGAATTCAGGCACTTCAGCGACCTCGCCCGGATGAGCTCAGTCAAGGCCGCCGACGGGTTGGAGAGCGAAGGTTACGCGATCGGTTCAGCGTTGAACCATGTCGCTCAGCACTGGGTGGATCAGGTCCAGTCGCTGCTCGATGCCACGGCTCACATCTCCAACCACCTGGACTATACGAAGAAGGCCCACGCCGGCGACGAGCAGTACATCGCAGGCACGCTCAGCAGTATCGCAACGCTCGACCAGGGTTTCGATGAGCGGAAGGCCAACTGACCGGTGGACCTCGAAGCGCTCCGACACGGGAACTTTCACCAGCTCGGTGAGGCGATCTCCGACTGGCAGAACATGACGAAGCAGCTCAAGAGGCTAGCCGACGAGGCTGACAAGAACCTCAAGGGCAAGGCGCGAAAGGCCGACTGGGCTGGCTTGAATGCCACCGTCACTCGTGAGTTCATCGACAAGACGGCTGGCGAGTTCTCCGACGCCCACACCCAGGCCGACACGGTAACCAAGATCCTCAGCGACACCCGCGACGAACTCGTCGGATACCGCGCACAGGTCAACGAAGCCATCGAGCGGGGCCTGAAGAAGAATCTGACCGTGCTCAACATGGGCGATGGTTCCTTCATGGTCACCAGGTCGACCCGCCCTGACTGGGCATCCGATCCCAGCGGTCAGGACGACGCGGCGGCCCAGAAGGACGCCGACGACCTGCGCGACGAGATCCAGCGGATTCTCGACAAGGCCAACGAGAGCGACGCCACCGCCGGCAAGGCGCTGCGCCTCATCGTCGATCAGGCCAAGTACGGCTTCTCCGATGCCAGGTACGAAGACCGGGACTCGGCTGCGAAGGCCATCGCGGACGCCGACAAACTGGCCCGGATCCTCGCGAAGAACCCGCACGACGTGACGAACACGGAACTCGCCTCGCTCAACTCCACGCTGGCGAAGTACAAGAACGACCCCCTCTTCGCGGAGGAGTTCGCCGAGCGCATCGGACCCAGGAAGCTGCTCACCTTCTACGCGGGGGTCGCCGACCCCTTCCAGGGCCAGTACGACCCCGATCGTGCCAAGCAGGTCAAGCAGCTTCAGAAGAACCTCGGGATCACCATCGGTAAGGCGACGCTCTCCGACAGCGACGAGATGCAGAGCTGGGAGAAGCAGATGATCAAGCTGGGGCCCGGCCAGCTCGGTATCGACGACGCGAGCAATCCCACGGGCTATGCCGTGATGAGCAACCTGATGCGCTTCGGCGACTACGACGACCAGTTCCTCAATGACTACGGCGACAAGCTCCTCGCCTACGACAAGCAGGTCAACGGCGAAGGCATCAACCTCTGGGTCAACAACGCCAACCAGGGTGACCTCAACTACTGGAACTACAAGAACGACCGTGGCCGCGACCCCGTGACTGGTTTCCTGGAGGCACTGGGACACAACCCGGACGCTTCGACACAGTTCTTCGCCCAGCCGAACGGCGCCGGAGAGACCGTCAACAAGGGATCGGAGCTCAACCAACACTTCAAGTACCTGACCCAGGAACGCGTCTGGTCTTCCGACGTGACACTCGAGGGCAAGGATGGTTACGTCGCAGGACGCGACTCCCTCGGCCACGCCCTGGAGGCCGCGACGACCGGGTACGCCTACGACGCGAGCCCAGACGCCATCAAGTCCGGCGGCGATCACCGCACCTCCGGAACCGCGGGTGTGATGGAACAGGTGGCATACCTCTACGGCAGCAAGGACGGCCCGAAACTGTTGCACGACCAGCCCGAACTGGCCGACAGTCTGGGCAAGATGGCTGGCTCATACATCGACGACATCGACTACAACCTGTCTGGTGTCGGGGAGCACGAGATGGACGGTGGCACTTTCGCTGCGGCATATCAGGGGCGTGCCAACTTCACCAACGAGGGTGCGATCAACTTCCTGAGCGTGCTCGGACAGGACGAAAACTCGCACCGCGCTGTCACCGCAGCTCAGCATGTGTACACGCTCAGTGCTCTCGACAAGTACCCGTCGACCAGTGATGCCAACGTTGGCCATGCTCACGATGCCTTGATCGCATCAGCGCAGGCGCGAGGCATCCTCGACAACGCTCGTGTCGAGCAGGCCGCAGCAGACTATGGCGAGAACTCCGAGGAAGCCAACAAGTCACTTGGCCGTTCCGCCGACTGGATCAAGCTTGGCGTCGGAGGGGCCGTTGGGGTCGGTGTTGCCGCCATCCCCCTCCCAGGGAGCACCGCAGCAGCAATGCTCATTGCGCCGGTTGCCGCAGACACCGTCGGCGGAGCCGTGAACACTTTCATCGGCCACCAAATCGACAAGGAGGTGGACGATGCAGGAGGGCACCCGGAAGAACAAGCTCAGGTCACGAGCAGCGACTTCTACAAGAAAGGCATCAATCAGCTGGGCAGCGCATACGGCACTTACCTGGAGGACAACCCCAAGGCCAGCGGCATCGGCGACAAGCAGAACTGGGACCAGGACATCAATAGCGCGTACTACGGGACTGGCACTGGAGAAAACGAGCAGCGCGGCCGATCTCCGTATAAGGACTGATCTGTGCGACAGACAACCGACCGGCTGCAGAAGAGAATGACAACGCTCGCTACCTGCCGTTCCACGGCAGGTGCCGCAGTACTCCTCTTGGGAATTTCCGCGTGCAGTGGAGGCGACGGCGCCCAGGAAGTAGCAACTCTACCGGCTTCTCAGGTTTGCGCGTCAACACTGGATTCGTCTGCGGCTGCGGCGCTCGAACGCATCGGCGGCACGGCGAAGTTCACTGAGCTGCCCGGCACCGATGACTCCGGGAAGCCCAATAAGTTTTCACTGAAGCACGCCGCGAGCACAATCCATGAGGACCAGACGCTGCGAAACCAGTGCGTCGTCTTCAAGGCAGGTGACAAGACCGGCCACCCGTTGATCAGCGTGGATTTTTCAGCCGATAATCACGTTCCTAGCAAGCACACGTCAGCAGCTAGCGACGAATCAGGGCAGGCCTTCTATTCGTTAGGTGCCTACGCCAAGACGAACAGAAGCATCAGCGCGCTGCTCTACTTCGAGTGCTCCACGAAAAATTCCCAGAAGAGTACCTCACACATCAGGGCTTCTCTCACCAGCGCACCGGGGCAAGTCGCCGCGAAGGCCACAGGGCAGGACTTGATGACTGTTCTCAACGCAGTCTCACGCGGCATGGCCCAACAACTTGGCTGCGCATCAGAGGCAGCCTTGCCTTCACGGGTTCCAGAGGCCGAAGCCCAATAAGCCTCGGGGCCCTAGACGAGTGCTCGCCGACGACCAAGGGTGCTTGGCGGGTACCAGCTAGCCGGGGAGCTCGCGCCCCTCCTCGACGGGGCCGGCCGGACCCGCTCCTCGGGGGCGGGCAGTGACGGTCTGCTCGTGGCGGAGCCCCGCGCCCCTGTCTCCACACATCCGCGACCAAGCGGAAGCCTCGGTACACCACGCCCTGCGTCCGCCATAAGCTGGGACCATGAATGGTTGGGTTGGGGAACTGATTAAGTGGTTGCTGTACGCGTTCGTCGCGGGCATGTTCATCTTGGTGTTCACAGTGTCCAGGCGCGGACGCAAGAAGGACGAGCAGATCAGGGAGGGTTACGCGCGGCTTGCCCGGATGGCGCCGGAACGTGGGTGGACATACCAGCCCCGCGTGCAAGGGGAGATCGATCAGTACTGCGGCGTGCGCCCCTTCCCGGGCCGTGGAAGCAACCTGCGCGCCTGGCACTACACCACGGGAGAGTTCCGTGGCCGCCGCTTCAAGTACTTCGAGTATCGCTCCATGAACCTCATGTCAGGCGCCGATGTCGGAGAGCGTAAGCAGCCCACCATTGAGGCCGTTTTCATCGTCACGGCGCCGGGCTCTGGACCGCTCACGCAGATCCTCCGCCCGAGCCTGCTGGACAACTTGTTCGACCGGAGGCCCCACATGCAGCTTGGCGTACCGGAATTCGACAAGAACTTTCGGATCATCACCAGGGACGAGGGTTTCGTCCGCACCGCTCTGAGCCACACGGTGGTGCCCTACCTACTGCAGGACCCGAGGAGCAAGTCCTCGCTCCAGCTGCGCGACAACGAATTGTTCACGTGGTACAGGGGCAACCTGTCTCCACAGGCTGTCGACGAGAAGTTGAACTACCTGTGCGATGTCCTGGACCACATTCCAGCACAGGCTTGGAGCGGTGCCTGAGCAAGCGGATTACCCGGGGTGCCCTTTTCCCGCTGCCAACATGACCACAGGAAAGGGCACTCTGTCGTTTACTCTGCGTCTTCCTCGGCCGGCCGTACTGTCCTGAGGAAGGTTTTGAAGTCGTCGATAACTTCTGCGAGCTGATTCGGCTTCGCGGTGAGGACAAGCTCGATGACCGCGCGCTTCGCCGGGTTCTTGACGTCCTCCATACCGAGGTACACCTGGCTCTGGCGCAGCTCCAGCGGCTCGCCCCGCAGGGTGGTGTGGAGGCGAAGGTTTTGGATCACGCCAGGGGCGTCCGTCAGGCCCGGGATGTCCGGGGTGCCCACTTCAGACTTCTTGACGACCTCCACGGTGCCCGCCTGCTCCAGCCGGTGCACCGACTCGTCGGCGATCTGCCACATGGTGGCGCTGTCGTTGCGCATCCGCCCGGTGATGGTGATGTTCGCCGTGAATCCGTCGTCGATTGAGGCGGGATGGAGGGCGACGAAAGCGGCGCCGGGCGCTGCCACCTCGTCCGGCGGTGCTGCCTGCCAGCCGTCCGGCAACTCGAACGAGATCTTGACCGGCAATGTGGCCGTCATGGTGAACCTTTCCTTGATGTGCGTCGGCCAGCCTAGAACCAGTCGCCGATCGCATCAGCCGCGTCACCGAGCGAGTCGACGACCTTGTGCGGATCGACAGTGACGTCGAAAGAGACCTTGCCGCCGACACCGAGGCCTACTCCGACCTCGCCCCCAATGGTGAACTTGCCGTCCTTCATGCCCAGGTCGCCGCTGGCGGAGGCACCCGCGCCCGCCCATGCCTCGCCACTGAGACCAGCGCCGACGCCGGCAACGTCGCCGGAAACCGAGCCGGTGGCCTTGGCGCCGGCGAACGCCTCGGCGCCAGCGTGCAGGCCATCCTTGCCGACGCCAAGGTTGGCGCCGGCTTCGGCACCCGCGTAGGCCTTCCCCTCCACCTGGGCCGCGGCGTAGCCGTACTCCACGCCACCGTTCGCGGATGCCTGCGCGAGGTATGCGCTTCCCGATACGCCGGCCTGGAGTCGTCCATTGGTGATACTCGCACCGGCGGAGCCGTCGACACCGAGCGCCGAGGCGCCGAGGGAACCGCTCAGCTTGCCGTCACCCCCGAAGGACGTCTCGCCCTTCACGCCGTCCGACCAGGCATTGGCTCCGCCCTGCCACTCGGCGAGCTTGACAGTCAGGTTGGTCTTCTTGCCGGGGGCAGTCTCCTCCTCTTCTCCGGTCGGTTCGGGCTTATTACGGATGTACCAGTTGCCGTCCTCGTCCTTGCCCCAGACTTTGTCGGCTCGATAGAAGCCGTCGCCCTTCGGGAGCCAGCGCTCGGTCTCCCACTTCCACCGGTTCTGACTGGTCTTGCCGACCCCGTGATCCGCGACCCACTTCCAGTCGTCCACCCGCTGACGCGCGTCCACCAACCAGCCAGGACTGTGCGACGTACCCCCCGCCAGGTCGCCCAGCTTCTTCGTCAGCTTCTCGAGTTCGGGTTTGAGTTGCTTGCGCGCGGCATTCAGTGTCGTCTGGGCCGCTTCGTGGTCGCCGGACTTCCACTGTTCGATCGCCGTCGAGGCCTGCTTCTGCGCCCATCCCAGTGTGGAGGAGTACGACGTGACCGCATCGGCCGCGCCCGACATCGCGTCGGATGCGAGGTACCAGTTGTTCTTCTCCTTGGTGAGGGTGGGCCAGAAGGCGTCACTGGCCTGGCCCCTCCAGCCCGGGATCTTGACGTCGCGCAGGCCGTCGCCGATCTTGTCGAATTTCTTGGACCAGCTGGTGAGGGTGGAGGCGAGAGTGGCCAGCTTCCCGGTGTCTCCCGGGATGAGCTCCTTGGGGTCGGTCGTCGACCCCAACTCGGTTGCCATGGATACGGATTCCCCGTTTCTGATTCCGTCCCTGAAGCAGCGTCTGATTCAGACCTGCCACAGGTTTCAACCCAAATCCGACTTGACCGAGTTCACCGCGTCGCGGATGGCCTGGTCCGTCTCAGTGAAGTTGTTGTTGGCCGAGTTCAGCCCCTCGGCCAGGGATGCCGCACAGTCGGCGAGGAACTCTGCTCCCAGCTCCCATGTGCCGCAGAACGTGACCAGCGCCTCGGCCGCCGAATCGTCCCCGATCGCGGAGCCCTGCTCGGCCAGGCTCTGCATGTCCACTTTCTGAACTGACGTAAGGCATTCCAGAATGTCCGAAGCGCCCTTCTTCAGGACGCCTGGCCCTACTCCGAGATCACCCGACACGAGACCCCCGCCTCATTTCTTCAACACCGCCCGCATACACACGCCTTGGCGATCGACTTGCTAACGCTAACACCAGCATCGCGCCCTCAACGCCGAGCTCACGGGCCCCACACGACTCACCCGGGATTCATCACCGGTGCGCGTGAGAGGGATCTTCTACCTGGTCGGATTATGTGAAGATGCGTCAGGCGTCATGTGAGCACGGCGGCCGACTCCTGTGTAAACAGGGGGCGTTCACGGTCGGGCGGAGACCATATGGTGTTCGTCTGCAACGTTCTGGGAGCCGTCCTGCCAGTATGCTTCCGCCGTCCCCTGTCCTGCTCAGCCGAATTGGAGTCACCCATGACCACAGCCCGCCCGTCCGCGACCGCTTGGAGTCTTACGGCCGTGGCCGCCGGCGCGCTGCTCGTCGGCTGCTCGGCCTCGGTCAAGGCCGAGAAGGACACGCCGAAGCTGTCCGCGGACAAGCTGGCCAGCTCGGTCTCGGAGAAGCTCGCCGCCCAGACGGGCCAGCCGAAGCCGAAGATCACCTGCCCTGAGGACCTCGCTGGGAAGGTCGGCACGACGACTCGCTGCAAGCTCACGGCCGGCGACGGCAGCACGCTGGGCGTGACGGTCACCGTGACGTCCGTCAAGGGCAGCCAGATCAACTACGACATCAAGGCCGACGACAAGGCTTCCCCCGCGAGCTGACTCGTGGGCTTTCTGGCCCAGCTCCTGTCCATGGTCCGGCAGTCACTCAAGGCTTCCGGGCCATCGTCGTCCCCGGCTCCTCCTGCCCCTCATGGCCGAGCCCCGGTACCGGGCCGGGTCAGGGAAACGACACGGCGACTCCGTCTCCTGATGTGGCTGGATCAGTTGCCGGGCGTGGGTCCGGAGGATCAGGCGACGATGCTGCGGCGAGACGGCTCAACGCCCCTCCCTACTACAGAAGTTGGGGGCCTTCGCAAGCGCTGTGCGTCGGCGTGCCGTTGAACGCCGCTCCGGTGCCTCGTAGGTTGGCCTCATGGGACTCTTCGACAGACTCACCGGCACGAAGTACCCGACGGAGGGGATTTCACCGGTCCCGAGGGAAGAGCTGCGGACGGCGCTGCTCGGACTCAACCGGCCCGATGTCCCGTACGTCATCCGTTACGGTGGCGGTGAGCAGTGCGATCTGTTGGCGGAGTGGCGGTTGCAGGAGCCTGCCTGGCAGAACTTCTTCGTGCGGTCCCAGATCAGTCACGCCGTGCGGATCCGGATGCGGCTGGCCCACAAGGAGCACGAGGTGCGTGCTCTCGAGGAGCAGTGGGAGCTCAGCCGGGTGGGGAGTCCGACCACGCTCCAGGTGGAATCCAAGTACACGCGCGGACCGAGCCGGACCGTCAGTCGCCGGTGGACCGTCGGTCGTGGGGAAAGCGGTCGCCTCGAGGCGACGGAGACCTTCAGCTTCGACAGTGCCGAGCTGCGCGAGCCGCTGCGGAACACCGTCCTCGAGTCCGGCTGGACCTGGCGGGGCGTGGTCTTCGGCAAGCTGTGAGGTTCGCCTTCCCGCAGCCCATGGTTCAGCCCCGTCAGGACGTGCCCCGCCCGCCCTCCAGCAACCTCCCCCGCCGACGCCGTGCGTCCCGTACCGCCACGGCCGTGCCGCTCAGTCCTGCCACGCCGACCAGGCCGCCGACGACCACGTAGGTCGCCAGACGGGTGTTTCGTTCGTCCGCCGTCTCGCCGAAGTGAAGGGGGGCGACCGACGGGGCCTCGGCTCTGGACACGCCGCCCTCGGGTCGTGGGGACTGGACGGGGTGTTCGGGGTCCACGTCCGTCAGCGCCTTCACCGGGTCCACCACTCCCCAGCCGACGAGCCGGTCGTGTCCGGGGATCGAGCGTTCCGCCGTCTGTTCGATCTGGGCGACGACCTCCTGGGCCGTCCACTTGGGGTACTTGGCCTTCAGCAGGGCGGCCACGCCGGCCACGTAGGGGGCCGAGAAGCTCGTGCCGTTGTCCGAGCAGTGGCCGCCGCCGGGAACTGTGGAGATCATGTCGACGCCGGGTGCGGCGACGCCCACCGTATCCTGCGACTGTGAAAAG
Source organism: Streptomyces sp. NPDC001348 (assembly GCF_053597535.1). NCBI lineage: Bacteria > Bacillati > Actinomycetota > Actinomycetes > Kitasatosporales > Streptomycetaceae > Streptomyces > Streptomyces sp. NPDC001348. Next base: position 36,846 of record NZ_JBSFIK010000050.1, read on the forward strand.
GGCGCCCGTTCGTTGTTGCGGTCGGACGCCGCCACCGCCAGGACGCCCTTGTAGGACGCCGGGTACGTGACTTTGACGTTGCCGCCCAGGCCGTCGTTGCCGGCCGAGGCCACGATGACGACGTTCCGGCCGAGGGCGTAGTCGACGGCCTGCTGCAGCTGCGGGCCTCCCGCGACCGCGTTGGCCGTGTCCTGGGAGATGTTGATGACGTCCGCGCCCGCCTGGACCGCGTACCGGATCGCCGAGGCCAGGGTGAGCGTCGTGCCGTCGCCTTCGGCGTCGTTCTGTTTGATCGGGATGATCGTCGCGTCCGGGGCCAGGCCCACGAAGCCCGTTCCGTTCGCCGGGCGGGCCGCGATGATGCCCGCCACGCGGGTGCCGTGGCCGACCGTGTCGGTGGTGCCCGAGTTGTTGCCGCGGTCGATCTTCTCGCCCTTGGAGTTCTTGGGGGGCAGCAGGTTCTTGCCCTTGGACGCGTTCACGGCCTTGGTGAGCTGCGGGTTCTTGACGTCCACTCCGGTGTCGATCACGGCCACCTGGACGCCCTTGCCCCGCGACTGCCCCCAGAGCTGGTCCAGGTTGACGCGCTGCAGCGCCCAGGGCCGGCCCGTGTACTTCTTCGCCGGGAACGTGCACTGGCCGTCGTCCGCCCGGGCCGGGGAGGCGGGGAGGGCGACCACCGTGGTCGTCGCGGTGATGGCCGCTCCGGCGGCCAGGACCGCCGCTCGGAGCGGGATGCCCGGTGTCCTGGTCCCTGATGTCCTTGCCTTCAGCATGAGTCCGTTCTCCTCCGCCCCGTCCTTACGAACCCTGCGGTTGCCGCGCCGCCGACTCCGACAGGCGCGGGCCCGTCGGCAGGAACGTCGACCACTCCGCGGGGATGGGCGTGGGCGTCACCTTCTCGTAGCCGAGGCGGGTCTGGGCGATCTTCGCCTCGCTCAGCTCCTCCTTGCGCTGCTTGGCGGAGGTGCCGATGCCCTGGTCGTCGGTGGCGCTGTCGCTGTTGGACTGCAGGGCGTAGCGCAGGCCCGTGTCGGTGACCAGGAAGACGCCGCCGGCCGAGGTCTCCGTGCCCTTGAACTGGCGGTAGAGCTGGCCGGAACCGGGGGTGACGTACGCGCTGGAGGAGCCGGTGGGCAGCTGCGCGGGGAAGTCGGTGCCCACCCAGGTGGACAGGGTGGTGACGCCCTTGCCGCCGACCGAGCGCAGGACGTTGCAGACCGTGTTGCGGCCGCTGGTGGTGCTGGAGCCGTCGTTCACGGTCCTCGGCTTGTACGTCGGCCAGTTCTTGTCCGTGTCGAACGTCGTGCTGTCGGCGACCGCGCCGGGGCTGACCTGCTGCGCCTCACCGGCCTGGCCCGTGGCGATGAGGTCGCCGCTGTTCAGCAGGAGTGTGGCCGTGAACTCGGTGATACGGGCCACCTTGCCGCGCAGCACGACGTAGTACTGCATCGTCTGGCCGTCGTAGGCCTTGATGACCTCGCCGACCTTGTCGTACTGCCGCAGCAGGGTGGAGGCGCCGGCCTTCTCGCCGGGCGTGCCCTGGATCGTAGGGATGGCGACCGGGGCGCCCTTGTGGAGGGTGTCGAGCCACTCCTGGGAGACGCGCTGCGGGGCGCGGCCCTGGGTGTCGAGGGCCTTGAGCAGTTCCTTGTCGCCCGGATCGGCGATCTCGTACGCCGTGCCCCGCGCGTCGACGACGTACTGCGTCTTGCCGTCCGGGGCGACGACGTACATCAGGTCGCCGCGGGTGAGCCTGTCCGCGCCCTCCGTCCGGGACCATTCCTTCTCGGCGAGGACGAACGCCGCCTTCTGGATGGCCCGGCCGCCGTCGCCGGGGCGCTCGCACACCGCCCAGCGTTTGGCGGCCTCCGCCTCGCCCGAGGACGGCAGGCGGTCGGGGGCGTACGGGATGCCGATGGTCGCGCCGTGCGGGGGTTTGCCGCTGTCCAGGACCTTCTCGTCGACGGTGATGACGCTGTCCTTGTCGGGGTTCAGGAGGAGCCTGGCCGAGGCCATGTTGAGGACGGGGTGCAGCTGGGTCTCCTTGCCCGTCTTCAACACCACGTACCGAGTGGTCGACTTGCTCGCGACGATGACGTGCTCGCCCGGTGTGTCCCAGCCCTTGGGTGCCGTGGGACTGAACATGCCGACCGCGCCGAACACGGCGAGGACCACCACGCCGACGACGAGGCCGGGCACCAGCGCGCTCAGCGGTTTGGGGGCGCCCTCCTCCGAGCCGGAGACGGAAGGCTGCAGGAATGATGCGAGCGTGCGGCGCTTCGCGAAGGTGTAGGCGTTGAGTTCGTCCCGCCGTGATGCCATTTGTGTCCGCTCTCTCCCCGTTGCGGAGCCGTGGGGGACCTGTGAAGATCCGTCCCCCGTCCTCGGTTGCCTCTGGTGCCTCGACTGTCAGACCCGGCCCCTACTATGCCTGTTGCGCGGACGTGCTTGTGGCACAGGTAGGGTGCTCAGGGCTTGAAGGGACCGGAGCGCCGGGTTTCAGGGAGAGTTCGGGGGTTTGGAGTGATGGCTTCGGCGACGCGGAGCCGGTCGCGATCGCAATCGGGATCACGATCGGAGGGCGCGGGTTCGCCGGGCGCCCACGACTCTTCGTCCTCCCGGCCGGGCGGCCGGCAGGCAGGCACGCTCTCCCAGGGCGCTTTCACACCGCATCCGGAGTCCCGCTCGGGGCGCGGCGGTTCGTTCGCGGTGCAGCGGCTGGTGCTGCTGGAGATCGCGGGCGCGCTCATGGTGTGCGGGTGGGTCGTGGGTACGGTCGCCCTGGTGGTCGCCGTCGCGGTGTCCGCGGTGCTCGTGGTGCTCGCTGTCGTACGACGCCGGGGGCGCTCCCTGCCGGAATGGCTCGGCACCCTGCTGGCGCTGCGGGCCCGCAGGCGGCGGGCCGCGAGCACTCCGGTGCCGCCGGGAACCGACTCGGGTCTGGCGCCTGCCGTGGAGTGCGATCCGACGCTTCGTACGTACAGCTACAACCGCGGTGACGACCGCGACCAGCGGCCGATCGGCATGGTGGGTGACGGCGGCTTCCTGACCGTGGTGCTCCAGGTGGAGTCGGACGCCGGTGCGCTGCGCGCGGAGCGCACCCACCGACCGCTGCCGATGGCGCTCGTCCGGGACGTCCTCGAAGTCGACGGGATCCGGCTGGAGTCGGCGCAGATCGTGGTGCACACACAGCCCGCGCCCGCGCTGCACCTGCCCCAGCAGTCGGTCGTCGTCAGCAACTACGCGCCGTTGCAGGCCCAGACGGGCTCCCCCGCCGTGCGGATCACGTGGATCGCTTTGAAGCTCGATCCCGAGCTGTGCCCGGAGGCGGTGGCCGCGCGCGGCGGCGGGCTGCCGGGGGCGCAGAAGTGCCTGGCACGCTCCGCCGAACACCTGTCGAGCCGGCTGACCGGGGCCGGGTTCCGGGCGAGCGTCCTCACCGAGGAGGAGCTGACGGCCGCCATCGCCACCTCCGCGTGCGCCAACCCGATGGTGACGGCGCAGGCTGCCCAGGCAGGACGAGGCGAGGCGCCGCAGCGCCGTACCGAGGAGTCCAGCCGCAGCTGGCGTTGCGACAACCGCCGGCACACCACTTACTGGGTGCGCCGCTGGCCCCCGCTGGGCGGATCCGGCGGCTCACTGGCGCAGTTGGTCGCACAGCTGACCGTGGTGCCCGCGCTGGCGACGACGTTCAGCCTGACGCTGGCCAAGGGTGCGCGACAGGACGTGACCGTCACCGGTCATCTGAGGATCACCGGTCGCAGCAACCAGGAGTTGACCGACGCGCGACGCGAACTGGAGCGCGCGGCGCAGCAGGCGCGGACCGGGCTCGCGCGTCTGGACCGTGAACAGCTGCCCGGCGTTCTGGCCACCCTGCCGCTGGGAGGTGCCCGTTGACGGCCATGACGACATCGTCCACACCGTCGGCGCCGGGCCTCGGCGAGCGGCTGCGCACCGGTTTCGGCCTGCTGGGCCCCCGCCACCCGCGGCACACGCTGTCCGTGGAGCAGGTCGACGCGCTGTCCCTGCCCATCGGCGACGACGGCGTGGTGGCCGGCGTGGACGCGGAGGGCCAGCCGGCCGTGCTGGGGATCAACCGGCCCACGCCGTACGACGTCGTGCTGATCGGCGGCCTGTGGACCGCGCAGGTGCTGGCACTGCGCACGGCGGCGACGGGTGCGCGGGTCGCGGTGGAGACCGGCCGGCCGCAGGCCTGGATCCAGATGGTGCACGCCATGGGCGGCGGGCAGAACGGGCTCGCCGTGTACGAGGTGGGGCAGGTGCCGCCGCAGGGGGCGTCGGCCGGTACGCCCGTGCTGGTGGTGCGGGACTGCGGTATGCGGCCGCCCCGCGGGCGGGTGGTGTCCGGGCCGTGGCAGTCGGTGCTGACCCTGCTGCCGTATCTCAGTCCGGTCGCTCCCCGGTTGCTGCGGCAGGCGCGGCTCGCCGGCATCCAGCGGGTCTCGCCGGACGAGGCGGCGGAACTGGGTCGCACCATGGGCCTGTCCAGGACCGAGGTGGACTCGCTGCCGGCACTGCCCGACGGTGTCACACTGTGGTGCACCGACCGCGACCGGCAGTACGCGATGACCCAACCCACCGATGCCGAGATCGGATTGTTGGGCACCCCGAGGCGAATGGACTGAACTGGCGTCCTTTGTCTGCTTTGTTCGCCGTTTCGTGCGCCGAAGCAGCGGGCGGCTCAGGCATTTCCTGTGCGGTGTGACCTGGTGGGCGGATGCTGAGGGGCGGACGGGCCTGCCCGGGTGCGGCTCGTGGTGATTAGGCTGGTACCGGGCGCGATGCCAGAACCCGTGGACCGGGCATCGACTGCCCAGGGGGAGAACCGGTGGATCCGACTACCTCTAACGACTACGGACGACTGAGAACGACACGACATGGTCGCCCCGGCACGGCATGAGGGTGCTCGACCACATCAGGAGGAACTGTGAGCAGCGATCGGGACGGGATCCGCGGGGGCTGGGCCACACCCGGCGATGACCAGCCCGACGCGGAGTCCGCCATCGAGACGACGGGCGAGTTCACCATCGACTACGCGCCGCCTGCCTGGTACACGCAGAACGCCTCGCAGACGGGCGGGACCGCAGGGGGTGCCGCACAGGGCCCTGGCGCCGACGGGTCCCCCGGGGCCGCTCCCGGGGCACCCTTCACGCCGCCTCCTCCGGTTCCCCCCGCTCCCCCGGCCTCTGCGCCCGGGGTGCCGTTCACTCCGCCCGCGCCGCCGGCTGGGGCGCCCGGTCCGGTGCCGGGGCCGCCGATGTCGAGCGGATTCGAGCCGCAGACCCCGCCGCAGCCGCAGCAGCCGCAGCCGGGGGCTCCCGGCCAGGCCTGGGCTCCGCCCGCGCCGTCGGCGAACGCGCCCGCCGAGCCGGAGCAGGAGCCGGACAACGGTGACCTGGAGAGCGGTGCCACCATGCGGTTCTCCGCCGTCGCGTTGAAGCGTGAGATGGCCGCCATCGCCGAGCACGCCACCGCCTCCAAGGACGAGGACCCGGCGGAGCCGGGCGCGTCGGACGAGTCGAAGGACGTGGCCGAGGCGGAGGCGCCGGTCACGGAAGGGGCCGACGCGGGCGAGCTCCGCAGTGCCTCCGAGGATGCCGCGGCCTCCGCGGGCGCCGCGGCCTCCGCGGGCGCCGCGGGCGCCGAGGACGTGGCCGCCGGCTCCGGAGAGGACCCCGAGGCGGCGGCAGCGGCGGACGACCCTGCGGAGGCGGTCGCGCCTGCCGAGGAGATCGCTTCCGCCGAGGCGGTCGCGCCGGAGCCCGCGGTCGCCTTGGCGGATGCCGAGGCCGCGGACACTGACGACGAGTCTGCCGACGTCCCTGCCGGTGACGCGGAACCATCCCCCGCGGCCGAGGAGACCGGGGAGCCGGAGGCCGCGTCCGCCGAGGGAGCGTCCGCCGACGCCGTTCCCGCCGAGGCTCCGTCCGCTCAGGGCGAGGCCCCCGGCGCGGAGACCGCCTCCGCGGACGCCGTACCGCCCGCCCCGCAGGACGCCCCGACCGCCTGGGCTCCCCCGCCGGCGCCGCAGACCGGGGTGCCGCCGCTGCCGCCGTCGTACCAGCCCGCGGCCCCCGCCCCGGCGGCCCAGTGGCCCGCACAGCCTCACCAGCAGCCCCAGCCGCAGCCGCAGCAGCCCCCGTTCCAGCCGCAGGCTCCGCAGCCCGCGCCCGCCGCCTGGAACCAGCCCCCGGCGCCGCCGACCGCACCGCACCCCGGCCAGCCGTACACCCCGGGCGCCCCGGCGGCACCGCAGCCGCCGCACGCTCCCGCTCCGGCTCCCGACAGCCAGGCCGGGTACGGCTTCCCGCCGCCGCCCGCCCCGGCCCCGGCCGGTGCGCCGCCCGCCCAGCCGGACCAGGGCTACGGTTTCCCGCCCCCGGGGCCCCCGGCTCCGCCGGCACCCCAGCCGCCGCACGCCCCCGCCCCTGCTCCCAACCCGCAGGCCGGGTACGGCTTCCCCCAGCCGCCCGCGCCCAACCCGCAGGATCAGGGCCAGGGCCAGCCGCAGCCCCCGCACGCGCCCCAGGCGCAGGTACCGCAGGCCCCGGTCGATCCCCGCGCCGGTGCCGCCTGGCCGCAGCCGATACAGCACGACCAGCGGCAGATGACCAACCCCGGTGCGGCACCGCTGGGTTACACCGCGGCCGTGGAACTGTCCTCCGACCGGTTGCTCAACAACAAGAAGCAGAAGGCGAAGAGCGGTCGGCCCACGGCGGCGACATCGCGGTTCAAGCTCGGCGGGAAGAAGGAGGAGGCCGAGCGGCAGCGGAAGCTCGAGCTGATCCGGACGCCGGTGCTGTCCTGCTACCGGATCGCCGTCATCAGCCTCAAGGGCGGTGTGGGCAAGACGACCACGACGACCGCGCTGGGCTCCACCCTCGCCTCCGAGCGGCAGGACAAGATCCTCGCCATCGACGCGAACCCGGACGCCGGTACGCTCGGCCGCCGGGTGCGCCGGGAGACCGGGGCGACCATCCGGGACCTCGTCCAGGCGATCCCGTACCTCAACTCCTACATGGACATCCGGCGGTTCACGTCGCAGGCGCCGTCCGGCCTGGAGATCATCGCCAACGACGTCGACCCGGCCGTCTCCACGACGTTCAACGACGAGGACTACCGGCGTGCGATCGACGTGCTGGGCAGGCAGTACCCGGTCATCCTCACCGACTCGGGCACGGGTCTGCTGTACAGCGCGATGCGCGGGGTGCTCGACCTCGCGGATCAGCTCATCATCATCTCCACGCCGTCGGTGGACGGTGCGAGCAGCGCCAGCACGACGCTGGACTGGCTGTCCGCGCACGGGTACGCCGACCTCGTCTCGCGGTCCCTCACCGTCATCTCCGGGGTGCGCGAGACCGGAAAGATGATCAAGGTCGAGGACATCGTGGCGCACTTCGAGACGCGCTGCCGTGGCGTCGTGGTCGTCCCCTTCGACGAGCATCTCGCCGCCGGTGCCGAGGTCGACCTCGACATGATGCGGCCGAAGGTGCGGGAGGCGTACTTCAACCTCGCGGCGCTGGTCGCGGAGGACTTCGTCCGGCACCAGCAGATGCACGGCCTGTGGACCAACGACGGCAACCCGCCGCCGGTGGCCGCCCCACCGATGCCGGGCCAGCCCATGCCCGGGCAGCCCATGCCGGGCCAGCAGTACGCCCCGCCCGCACAGCAGCAGCCGCCCGCACAGGGCCAGCCCTACCCGCAGCTCTACGGCCAGCCGTACCCGCCCGCCCAGGGCCAGCCGTACCCGCCGGTCCCCGGCGGGCCCTACCCCCCGCAGCCCGGCTATCCGCAGCCCGGCCAGTCCGAGGCGCAGCCTCCGCAGGGCCCGCCGCCCCCGCAGGCTCCGCCCCAGCAGTAGTGGCGTGAAGAAGGGCGGCCGGTGCCTCCGTAGGCACCGGCCGCCCTTCTGTCATATCGACGGTGGTCCCGTCCCTAGCCGTCCGCGGCGACCAGCTCCCGGCAGCGCTTCACGTCGTCGGCCATCTGCTCCAGCAGTGCCTCGAGTGACTCGAACTTCGCCTGCCCGCGCACGTACGCCAGGAAGTCCACGGCGACGTGCAGCCCGTACAGGTCGAGACCGACCCGGTCGATCGCGTACGCCTCCACCGTGCGCTCGGTGCCGTCGAACTGCGGGTTCGTGCCGACGGAGATCGCGGCCGGCATCACCTCGCCCTGCGCGTGCAGATAGCCGGCGTACACGCCGTCGGCCGGGATCGCGGTGTGCGGGAGTGTCTCGACGTTGGCCGTGGGGAAGCCCAGCTCGCGGCCGCGCTGGGCGCCACGGACGACCACGCCCTCCACCCGGTGCGGGCGGCCCAGGATCTCGCGGGCACCACCGACGTCGCCCTCCGCGACCAGGCGCCGGGTCAGGGTCGAGGAGAACGGTTCGCCGCCGCCCGCGTCGCCGCTCAGGTACAGGTCGACGACCTCGACCTCGAAGTCGTAGATCCCGCCCTGCTCGACGAGGAACCCGACGTTGCCGGCCGCCTTGTGGCCGAAGCGGAAGTTCGGGCCCTCGACGACCGCCTTGGCGTGCAGCTTGTCCACCAGGACCTTGACGACGAAGTCGGCCGGTGACAGCTTCGAGAACTCCGTGGTGAAGGGGAGGATCAGCACCGCGTCCACACCCAGCTCGGCCATGACTTCGGCACGGCGGTGGTGCGGGGCGAGCAGCGGGGGGTGGCTGCCGGGGCGGACGACCTCGCTGGGGTGCGGGTCGAAGGTGACGACGACGGAGGGGATGCCCAGCTCGCGGGCACGGTCGACAGCGTGCCTGATGATCAGCTGGTGCCCGCGGTGGACCCCGTCGTAGGAGCCGATGGTGACGACGCTGCGCCCCCAGTCCTGGGGGATGTCCTCCAAGCCACGCCAGCGCTGCACTGTGACCGCTCCTCGAACCCTTGTCCGTATCTATCATTGACCGCTTACGCAGGTCTAAGGGTGCCATGCCGAGCGTTCCGGGCCCGCATCGGCATGGGGGCTGTGACCGGGCGCACGTCGTCACGCTGGCAGGACGGCGGGATCGCGCTCGTGGGTCAGCAGGTACTCCAGCAGCTCCTCGCGCAGGGGCCGGGACGCCGGTGTGCCGGGGGCGGCCAGGACGGCCGCCAGGGCCGTTCGGAGCGGTGCCGGGGCGTTGTCCAGGAGGCCGGTGACCAGCGGCAGCAGCACGGTGCGGGCGGGCGGGCCGTGGTCGAGTCGGCGGTCGACGTACTCCGCCACCGGCTCGGCGGTCTCCGGCCGCAGCTCGACCGTCTCGCACACGAGAGCGGCGACCCGGCCGGCCAGCGGGGGCGTGGTGACGTCGGCGAGGGCGCACAGCGTCTCCCCCGGGCCCGCCCCGGCGCGCAGCCGGGCGCGGAAGGCGTCCAGCACCGGCCCGGGGTCCGTGGCGAGGGCGGGGGCCAGCGCGCTGGGCGGGAACTGTGGGTCACCGGTGGCGAAGTACTCGACCGCCTGGGGGAGATGGCGGGCGCGGGTGTGCGGGTCGCGCACCAGCAGGGCCAGCGCGCCACCGTGCAGGCCGCTGTCGACGGGCCGGGCGAGCAGGGTGACGGCCGCGTGGCGCAGCAGCGCGCGGTCGGCCTCGGTGCACAGGTGGGGTGCGACGCGCAGGCCGTATGCGAGGGCCGCCGCCCGCCGTGCCGGACGTTCGTCGTGCGCCCATCGGTCGACGGCCCGGCAGACGGCGGAGGCCTCGTCCTCGGCGAGCACCGCGAGCAGTTCGTCGCCGCGCCGGTGCGCGCTGTCCACGAGCACCTCGGTGAGGTCGTCCGGCGCGCCGTGCCGGTAGGTGTGCAACAGCGCCTGCGCGGCCGTGGCCACGGTGGCGTGGGGGGTGGCGGGCAGCGGCCGCTCGTCGTCGAACCACCGGGTCAGGTGCGGTCGTACGGCGGTGGGGTCGGCGGCGAGCAGCCGGGCCACGGCATCCAGGTACCGGGCGCCGGTGGGTGGCGGCGCGGGGGTTTCGTCGTGCCGCCCGGGCCGCGGCGGCGGTCCGGGCGCGGTGGCCGCCCCCGCGGTGTCCGGTGGAGCCTCGTCGGCCTGGAGCAGGCGGCGCAGGAGATCGAAGCGCTCGCGGGGCGGGACCGGCAGCGCGGTCCAGAAGGCGGGCCCGAAGTCCCCGGGCACGGGGCGCCGCCGGCGCCGCCGGGCGACGATGCGGTCGGCGAGCAGGCGGAGCACGCCGGTGTACGGGGTCGCGTCGGGGACCTGGGACAGCACCCGGGCGAGCAGTCGGGCGGCCCACCACGATCCGGGGTCCGCGTCGAGGGCGCGGATCAACTTCTCGAGGCGCGCGGCGAGTTCGGCGGTGCCCTGCTGGCGGGCGAGGACGAGCAGGGCCTGGACGACGGGGCCGACGCGGTGGTGCGGGACAGGCGTGTCGCTCGCGTGCGGGACGGGCGAGGGATGCTGGCTCTCGTGCGGTACGGGCAGGGGGTGACTCGCCTGCGGAACGGGCGAGGGACGGCTCGCGTGCGGGGCGGGGCGGTGGTGGACCAGGGTGCGCAGGGCCTCGTCCAGGTCGAGGTGCATGCCCTGGATCCAGTCGGCGAACTCCTCGTGGGCGAATCGGTAGCCGGTCCCCGCGGGCACCAGCAGCCCTTCGGTCAGGACTGCGGACGCCCAGCCGCTGCCGCCGCCCAGCCACGACGGGGCGGGCCCCCAGGGGAACACCGCCTCGAAGGCGGCCCGGTCCAGCCCGCCCTGTCCCGGCCCCAGGCTGCGTCGGGCGGCCTCGTGGACCTGACCGGCGACCCGGGCCGCGAGACGCCGTACCGCGGTGCCGCGCAGACCGTTGTCCGCGGCGAGGCGGACCGCGATGCGCAGGCACATGAGGTCCAGGTGGGCCGAGAACACCTCGTGCCGGTCGACGGGGGGCGCCAGGGCGTCCCGCAGGGCGGCGCGGACCTCCGACAGCAGCCGGAGGGTGAGGGGATGACGGGCGTCGCGGTCGGTGACGGCGCCGTCGGGAAGCGCGTAGCGGGCGCGGGCGACGCGGGCCTCGTCCGGAGTGAGGTCGGTCAGGCGCACGCAGGGCGGGAGCGGGCGGGGCGGCGCGGTGGGGGCCGGCGCGGGGCGGTACAGCAGTCCGGGCGGGAAGTCCGCCCCGGCGCTCTCCCAGTACTCCTCCCGGCATGCCACCACCAGCCGTGCGCCGGTTTCGCGCAGCCACTGGGCGGTCCCCGCGGTCCACTGGGGAAGCCGGTGGGCGAGGGCGGGGGGCATCTCCTCGGGGCCGTCGAGCAGGAGCAGCAGCGGGCGGCCGAGCCGTGCGGCGACTCGGGCGAGGCGTTCCGGGGTGGTGTCCCCGGGGCCGGTCGGATCGCCCGCGGGGGTCTCGTCGGCGGGGAGGGGTGGCCGGGAGGCGGCGACGATACGGGCCGCCCGGCGCAGGGCGCGGCGCGCGGCGTCGGCCACCGAGCCGTCGGAGTCCGTCAGGTCGGCGCCGCGCAGCCACAGGGTGGGCGCCGGTTCGGGTCCGCGGTCGCGGCGGGTGGCGAGGGCCGCGAGTTCCGTGGTGCGGCCGCTGCCCGGGGCGCCGACGAGACCCAGGACGGCGGCACCGCTCTCGGTGAAGGCCGTCAAGTGCCTTACCACCTCGGGTCGTTCGACAGGATCGACCGGGCCGGGGCCGGCACCGGGCCGGGCGGCGTGCCCGGCGAGCGCTCCGGGCGGCCCGTCCTGGCCGACCGAGGTGGCGGTCAGTTCCAGGATGCCCGCCGGATTCAGGTCGGCGCCGTACGCGGGCACGGTCGCGGCGTTGCGGTCGAGGAGTCCGGCGAGCGGGCCGTCGGCCGGGCGCAGCGGTACCGCGAAACCGCCGTCGCGGTCACCGGAGCGCAGCGCCGTGCCGAGGACGCCGAGCACCGCGCCGGTCGCCGCGTCGAGCACCGGCCCGCCGGCCGCGCCGCCGCCGGGCCGCAGGGCGTCGCGGCCCGCGGTGCCCATCGCCAGCTCCATCGCCTCGCCGGGGAGAGGGAGGCTGCGGTCCCGGGTCGTGTACGTCACCCGGGCGGTGCCGAGCACCCTCGCCGCACGCCAGCATCCGGCGGCGATACGCACATGGGTGCCGGTGGGGATCCGGTCCCGTGCGGTCACCGGGAGCGGGTCCACGCCGAGGCCCTCGGTGCGCACCAGGGCGAGGTTCAGGGCGGGCAGTGGGGTGACCGCGTCGGCGGTCAGGACCCGGGTCCGCTCGTCGGCGGTGTGCAGCACCAGGCGGGACAGGCCGTCGACGGCCTCGTGGCTGGTGACGAGCGTGCCGTGGTGGTCGGCGAGGAAGCCGGTGCCGCGCGGGCGGCCGGTGATGTCGCGGATCCGGACCAGACGCGCGTCGAGGGCGCGGTCGCGGTCCCCGCCGGGAGTGTCCGGCCGTCGCTCCCGGCGGAGGGTGTCCTCGGGGGTCCGTCCGGCGCCGCCCACGCTGCGCGGGCCCCGTCCCGCCATGGTCGAACCTCCCGCCGTGCACCCGTGCCCTGCCCACGAAGGTAGGGCCGGATGATCGGCGGAACGGCTCGAGCGGACAAAGCGCCCCCTTCCGCTCCCCCCGTTCACTCCGAGCGCCTGCACGGTCGGGTGAATAGGCGGGGGCGGCTGGATACACCCTAGGGGTGGGGGAACCGAGGGGGGACCGTGGAGCGGCGGCCACATCCCGTGGCCGCCGCTCCACGGGAACAGCCCGGCTCCACGGGCACCGCCCCGGGGCCGCGTCAGCCGAAGACGGCGAGGCTCTTGGCCTTGCCCTTGTGTTCCTCGACCAGCGCGAGGAAGCGTTCCTCGGGGCCGAAGACGGCGACGGGGCCGGTGCCCGCGTACTCGTCGGGCATCTCCAGCCGGACGCCGTTGGTGAGCAGCCGGGCGCGTCTGGTGTCGACGTCCCAGCGCGGGAACGCGGCCGCGGCCGCCTGGGCGATCGGCATCACGGTCAGCTCCGTCTGGAGTTCGTCGAGGGTGCGGGCCGCGTCCAGCTTGTACGGTCCGACGCGCGTGCGGCGCAGGGCCGTGAGGTGCCCGCCGACGCCGAGGTCGGCGCCCAGGTCGCGGGCGAGGGCGCGGATGTAGGTACCGGAGGAGCAGACCACGGACACCACCAGGTCGAGGACCGGTGTGCCGTCCTCGGCGACCGCGTCCCGGACGTCGTACACGGCGAAGGAGGAGACCTTGACGGGCCGCGCGGGGATGTCGAAGTCCTCGCCCTCGCGGGCCCGCTTGTAGGACCGTACGCCGTCGATCTTGATGGCGCTGACCTTGGACGGCACCTGCATGATGTCGCCGGTCAGCTTGGCGACAGCGGCGTCGACTGCGGTGCGGGTGACCTTGGACGCGTCGGCCGATGCCGTGGTCTCGCCCTCGGCGTCGTCGGTGACCGTGGTCTGGCCGAGGCGGATCGTGCCGAGGTACTCCTTCTCCGTGAGGGCCAGGTGCCCGAGGAGCTTCGTCGCCTTCTCGACGCCGAGGACGAGGACGCCCGTCGCCATCGGGTCGAGGGTGCCGGCGTGGCCGACGCGGCGGGTCCTGGCGATCCCGCGCATCTTGGCGACCACGTCGTGCGAGGTGAAGCCCGACGGCTTGTCGACGATGACAAGCCCGTCGGGCGCGGTGCGCTTGTCGGTCATTCCGCGGCGTCGTCCGTCTCGTCCTCGGAGCCCGGCTTGCGGTACGGGTCCGCTTCACCGGCGTACGCGGCACCCGCGGACGCCTCGCGCACCTTCTCGTCGGACAGGCGCGCCTTGTCGAGGAGGTCCTCGATGTTCTTGGCGGTGTCCGGGAGGGCGTCCGCCACGAAGGCGAGGGTCGGCGTGAACTTCACGCCGGCCGCACGGCCGACCTCGGACCGCAGGATGCCCTTGGCGCTCTCCAGGCCCGCGGCGGCGGCCTTCCGCTCCTCCTCGTCGCCGTACACCGTGTAGAAGACGGTCGCCTCCCGCAGGTCCCCGGTGACCCGGGTGTCCGTGATGGTGACGTGCGAGCCGAGCCGCGGGTCCTTGATCCCGCGCTGCAGCTTCTGGGCCACCACCTCTCGGATGAGGTCCGCCAGCCTTTTCGCCCGCGCGTTGTCGGCCACTGGTCCGTCTCCCGTTCTTGTCTCTGGGTCGTTCTTGGGTCTAGTCGTCGTCGCCGTGGAAACGCCGTCTGACGGACAGCAGTTCCACCTCGGGGCGGGCGGCGACCAGCCGTTCGCACCGGTCCAGCACGTCGGTGAGGTGCGCCGCGTCGCCCGAGACCACGGCGAGGCCGACGAGGGCCCGCCGGTGGAGGTCCATGTGGTCCACCTCGGCCGCGCTCACGGCGTACTTCCGCTGGAGTTCGGCGACGATCGGGCGGACGACGGAGCGCTTCTCCTTCAGCGACCGTACGTCGCCGAGGAGGAGGTCGAAGGACAGAGTCCCCACGTACATGTGTAACCGGTTCACCCGCCGGTACGGGGTCGATGGCCCCGGGGCCGTGTGGCCGGAGGCATCATGAACGGTACCTCGTTCCTGCCGGAGGCTCGACGGGGTTTTGCCTCCGGTGGGCTGCCGTCGCGCCTGGGGCTCTGCCCCCAGACCCCCGGTTTCCCACCCACCCGTGCCAGTCAGTTGAAACGGGCGGGCGCGAGGACCCGGGATCGAGGGGGCGAAGCACCCGCTACACGGCGCACCGGCCGGCGGGACCGTGGTCCCGTCGGCCGGTGCGGACCGTGGGCGTTACGCCCGCGGCTTCTCGCGCATCTCGTACGTCGCGATGACGTCGTCGACCTTGATGTCGTTGAAGTTTCCGAGGTTGATACCACCCTCGTAGCCTTCGCGGATCTCGGTGACGTCGTCCTTGAAGCGACGCAGACCCTCGATGTTGAGGTTCTCCGCGACCACCTTGCCGTCGCGGATGAGGCGGGCCTTCGTGTTGCGGCGCACCTCGCCGGAGCGGATGAGCACACCGGCGATGTTGCCCAGCTTGGACGACTTGAAGACCTCGCGGATCTCCGCCGTACCGAGCTCGACCTCCTCGTACTCCGGCTTCAGCATGCCCTTCAGGGCCGCCTCGATCTCCTCGATCGCCTGGTAGATGACCGAGTAGTACCGGACGTCCACGCCCTCGCGCTCGGCCATCTGCGCCGCGCGGCCGGCCGCACGGACGTTGAAGCCGATCACGATGGCGTCGGAGCCCATCGCCAGGTCGATGTCGGACTCCGTGACCGCACCGACGCCGCGGTGCAGGACGCGGATGTCGACCTCTTCGCCGACGTCCAGCTGGAGCAGCGAGGACTCGAGGGCCTCGACGGAACCGGAAGCGTCACCCTTGATGATCAGGTTCAGCTGCTGGACCTCGCCGGCCTTCAGCACCTTGTCCAGGTCCTCCAGCGACACGCGGCGCGTGCGCTTGGCGAACGCGGCGTTGCGCTCACGGGCGGCACGCTTCTCGGCGATCTGACGGGCCGTACGGTCCTCGTCGACCACCAGGAAGTTGTCGCCCGCACCCGGGACGTTGGTCAGGCCGAGGACCTGGACCGGCGTCGACGGGCCGGCCTCGGCGACGTTGTTGCCGTTGTCGTCGAGCATGGCGCGGACCCGGCCGTAGGCGTCGCCCACGACCATCGTGTCACCGACCCGCAGCGTTCCTCGCTGGACGAGGACCGTCGCCACGGCACCACGGCCGCGGTCGAGGCGGGACTCGATCGAGATGCCCTGCGCGTCCTGGGCCGGGTTGGCCCGCAGGTCGAGCGAGGCGTCCGCGGTCAGGACGACGGCCTCGAGGAGGCTGTCGATGTGCAGACCCTGCTTGGCGGAGATGTCGACGAACATCGTTTCGCCGCCGTACTCCTCGGCCACCAGGCCGTACTCGGTCAGCTGACCGCGCACCTTGGTCGGGTCGGCACCCTCGACGTCGATCTTGTTGACCGCGACCACGATCGGCACGTCGGCCGCCTTGGCGTGGTTGAGCGCCTCGACCGTCTGCGGCATGACGCCGTCGTTGGCCGCGACGACCAGGATCGCGATGTCGGTCGACTTCGCACCACGGGCACGCATGGCGGTGAACGCCTCGTGACCCGGGGTGTCGATGAAGGTGATCTTGCGCTCTTCGTCGTTGACCTCGGTCGAGACCTGGTAGGCACCGATGTGCTGGGTGATGCCACCGGCCTCGCCCGCGATGACGTTCGTCTTGCGGATGGCGTCGAGCAGACGGGTCTTACCGTGGTCGACGTGACCCATGACGGTCACCACCGGCGGACGGACGACCAGGTCCTCCTCGGAGCCCTCGTCCTCGCCGAACTCGATGTCGAAGGACTCGAGGAGCTCGCGGTCCTCCTCCTCGGGGCTGACGATCTGAACCGTGTAGTTCATCTCGTCGGCGAGGAGCTGCAGCGTCTCGTCGGAGACGGACTGCGTGGCCGTGACCATCTCGCCCAGGTTCATCATCACCGCGACGAGCGACGCCGGGTTGGCGTTGATCTTCTCGGCGAAGTCGGTGAGGGAGGCACCGCGCGACAGGCGAATGGTCTCGCCGTTGCCGCGAGGCAGCATCACACCGCCGACCGACGGGGCCTGCATGGCCTCGTACTCCTGGCGCCTCTGCCGCTTCGACTTGCGGCCGCGGCGCGCGGGACCACCGGGACGGCCGAAGGCGCCCTGCGTGCCACCACGGCCACCCGGACCACCGGGACGACCACCGAAGCCGGGACGGCCACCGCCGCCGCCACCGGGACCACCGGGACGACCGGCGAAACCGCCGCCACCGCCACCGGGACCACCGGGACGACCGGCGAAGCCGCCGCCGCCACCGCCACCGGGACGACCGGCGAAGCCGCCGCCGCCCGGACGACCGCCGCCGCCACCGGGACGACCGCCGCCACCGGGACCACGGCCGCCGGGGCCGCCACCGCCGGGACGCGGACCCGCGGCAGGACGCTGAGGCATCATGCCGGGGTTCGGACGCGGGCCGCCGGGGCCACCGCCGGGACGGGGGCCGCCCTGCGGACGCGGCATCGAGCCCGGGGTCGGGCGCGGGCCGCCGGGAGCCTGCGGACGGGGACCGCCGCCCTGGGCGCCGGGCGCCTGGGGACGGGGACCGCCGCCGGGGGCACCGCCGGGACCACCGGGGCGCGGGCCGCCCTGCGGGCGCGGGGCCTGCGGGCGGGCCATGCCGGTGGAGCCACCGGAGGTGAAGGGGTTGTTACCCGGACGCGGGCCGGCCGGACGGGCGCCGGGACGCTGGCCCTGCCCGCCGGGACGCTGACCGCCCTGGCCGGCGGGACGCTCGCCCCGCTGCCCCTGGCCGGGGCCGCCCGGACGGGCGCCGCCGGGCTTGGGGGCGCCGGGACGCGCGCCGGGGCGCGGACCCTGGGCGGCCGGAGCCTGCGGTGCCGGGGCGGCCGGCGGAGCGGTGAACTCCGGGGCGGCCGGCGCCGGACGCGGCGCGGGCTTGGGACCCGGCACCGGACGCGGGCCGGGGGCCGGCGTGGGCGCCGAGGGGGCCGACGGCTGCTGGGCCGCGGGCTGGGGTGCCGACGGCTGCGGGGCCGACGGCGGCTTGGGGGCGCCCGGCTTCGGTGCAGCCGGACGGGCCGCCTGCGCCGGAGAGGGCGCGGCGGGCCTGGGGGCGGCCTTACGGGGGGCGGGCTTGCCGTTGCCACCACCCTGGAAGGCGTCGGTCAGCTTGCGTACTACGGGCGCTTCGATCGTCGAAGACGCCGAACGGACGAATTCACCGAGTTCCTGGAGCTTGGCCATGACGACCTTGCTCTCCACACCGAACTCCTTGGCGAGTTCGTAGACCCGGACCTTAGCCACTTCGCTCCTTTGAGGTCCGGGTTGCGGCCGGACCGTCGCTAGTTCATGGGCGTACTCATCGCGTACTCATCGAGTGCTCATCGCAATCTCGACCTGCTTTCGACTCGCGAGGTACCAGACCGCACGGGGTTCCGTGCGGCACGTCTTACGGTGTTGCCTGCTCAGCAACTGTCGTCTGCTCGACGTACCGGCGCAACGCCTTTGTGTCGAGCGCTCCCGGGGCGCGCAGTGCCCGCGTGAACGCCCGGCGGCGTACCGCCTGGTCGAGACAGACCAGGGCGGGGTGTACGTACGCACCCCGGCCGGGCAGCGTACCGCGAGGATCGGGGACGCATGCGTCCTCGATCGCCACGATCCGCAGCAGACCCGTCTTGGCCGTCCGCTCCCGGCACCCCACGCAGGTGCGTTCAGGGCATGCTCGGGCTTGCGTCCGGCCAGACACAGTTAAGTCTACCTCCCCGTACCGACCTCACCCCTCTGGGTGATAGATCGAACAGTTGTCGTGCATATAACTGTCGTGATCCAAGCGCCCTGCGGCTTGGATCTATTCCCCGGGCTGCTCCGTGTCCGGCCGGATGTCGATCCGCCAGCCGGTGAGCCGGGCGGCGAGGCGGGCGTTCTGCCCTTCCTTGCCGATCGCCAGCGACAGCTGGTAGTCCGGCACGGTCACCCGGGCGGACCTGGCGGCCAGGTCCACGACCTCCACCTTGGACACCCGGGCGGGTGACAGCGCGTTCGCGACCATCTCCGCCGGGTCGTCCGACCAGTCCACGATGTCGATCTTCTCACCGTTCAGCTCGCCCATCACGTTGCGCACCCGGCCGCCCATGGGGCCGATGCAGGCGCCCTTGGCGTTCAGGCCCGAACGGGTGGAACGGACGGCGATCTTCGTACGGTGACCGGCCTCACGGGCGATCGCGGCGATCTCGACGGAGCCGTCGGCGATCTCCGGCACCTCGAGCGCGAACAGCTTCTTCACCAGGTTGGGGTGGGTGCGCGAGAGGGTGACGGACGGGCCGCGCACGCCCTTCGCCACCCGTACGACGTAACTGCGCAGCCGCATGCCGTGCGGGTACGTCTCGCCCGGCACCTGCTCCTGCACCGGCAGGATGGCCTCCAGCTTGCCGATGTCCACGAGCACGTTCTTCGGGTCGCGGCCCTGCTGGACGACCCCGGTGACGATGTCGCCCTCACGGCCGGCGTACTCGCCGAGCGTCGCGTCGTCCTCGGCGTCGCGCAGCCGCTGCAGGATGACCTGCTTGGCGGTGGTGGCGGCGATACGGCCGAACCCGGACGGGGTGTCGTCGAACTCGCGGGGCTCCTGGCCCTCCTCGAGGTCGTCGGGATCCTCCTTCGCCCACACGGTCACATGCCCGGTCTCCCGGTTGAGCTCCACGCGCGCGTGTCGGCGGCTTCCCTCGGTGCGGTGGTAGGCGATGAGGAGGGCCGACTCGATCGCCTCGACCAGCAGGTCGAAGGAGATCTCCTTCTCCCGAACCAAGCCCCGCAGGGCACTCATGTCGATGTCCACGGCTACGCCTCCTCTTCCTTCTTGTCCTTGCGGTTGAACTCGACCTGCACGCGCGCCCTGGCGATGTCCGGGTAGCCGAGTCTGCGGGTGGTGGCCTTGCGGCCCTTGACTCCGGGCACTTCCAGGTCGAGGCCCTCGTCGTCGGCCGTCAGGATCCTGGCGACCAGCTCGCCGCCCTCGGCCAGCTGGAACTTCGCCAACCGGCCCACCGCGCGCGCGTAGTGCCGTCGTTCCTTGAGGAGGCGCTCAGCGCCCGGGGTTCCGACCTCCAGGTCGTACGCGCCCTCGCCCATCGCGTCCGTCTCGTCGAGCTTCGCCGAGAGCGCGCGGCTCACATCGGCGATCTGGTCCAGGTCCGCCCCGGTGTCGGAGTCGACGACGACGCGCAGCACCCGCTTGCGTCCGACGGAGTCGACGGCGATCTCTTCGAGATCCAGGCCCTGGGATGTGACGAGCGGTTCCAGCAGTTCTCGCAGCCTCTCGCTCTGGGTGGTGCTCATCCGGGTGACTCCTCGGCCGCGTGTGCTGTTGTGGGATGGGGCGCGTGTCTGGTCAAAGGGTATCCGGTCGCAAGGGGTGTTGCCGTCCACGTCCGCCTCCGGCGGTGCGCCCGCTTCGCCGAGGGGGAGCCCGGTGTTGCCGGCGTCGGGTGTCCCGGGCGGCCGTGCCCGCCGACACGCCCGACGCCCCTCAAGTGGGTCCACGAGCCGGTGACATGGGTCGGGCGGGTTCGCGGGTACGGTGATCAGCGGCGAACCCCCGCCCGTGTGTTCGTACGAGCCCCCGAGGACTTGCCGTGCCCCTCCCCCCACCGCCGCGCGCCCTTCTGCGGCCGCGCAGAAGAACCCTGCTCGCCTCGGCCGCGGGAGCGGTCCTGCTGACGGGCTGCTCCGACGGCGGCGGGGACTCCGGCGGCACCCCGTCGCTCTCCGCACGGGCACGCGTGCGTGCGGCCCGGGACAGCCGGGGCCTGGTGGAGCGGTACGACGCGGTGATCTCGGCGCATCCGGCGCTGGCCGACCGGCTGAAGCCGCTGCGGGCGGAGGCCGCGGCGCACGCGGAGGCCTTCGGCGGCGGTACGCCGGCTCCCGCGCGGTCTCCCGGCGCCTCGGCGTCGGCCCGCGCGTCGGCGTCGGCACCCGCGTCCGCGTCGGCACCGGCGTCGACCGTGCCGGCCGACGAGAAGGCCGCCCGCGCCGCTCTCGCCGCCGCCGAGCGGGCTCTCGCCGACCGGCGGGCGAAGGCGCTGCTGGAGGTGGACGGTGAACTGGCACGACTGCTGGCCTCGGTGGCGGCCGCCGGGGCGTCGCACGCGTATCTGCTGACGGAGGACGGGAAGTGAGCGACGAGGCCCGGAGCGGCGAGCTCAAGGCCCTGCAGGCGGCCCTGGCCGCCGAGCACGCGGCCGTGTACGGGTACGGGGTCGTCGGCGGGCGGATCCGCGCGGAACGGCGCACTGAAGCACGGGCGGCGTACGACGCGCACAGGGCGCGCAGGGATGCGCTGGTCCGTGCGGTGCGCGACCTGGGCGGCGCCCCGGTGGCCGCGGACGCGGCGTACGCGCTGCCGTTCCCCGTGCCGGACTCCGACGCCGCGGTGCGGCTGGCCGCCGAGCTGGAGGAACGCGTGGCCGGGGTGTACTCCGACCTGGTGCGGGCGACGACGGGCGGGCGGCGCCGCGAGGCCGCCGGGGTACTGCGGGAGACCGCGGTGCGGGCGGTGCGCTGGCGCGGGGGGAGCGTAGCCTTCCCTGGTCTCGCCGAACGGGACGGCGCCGCGGCCGGTGCGTCCGCGACCGCGCCGCCGGCCACGGCCTCGGCCTCGGCCTCGGCGACACCGACGGCATGAACCGGCAGCCCGGGAAGGAACGGCTCGCGCATGGCTTTCGAACCGCCGCGGCGTCTCGTCAGAGCGCTCGGTGAGACGGCACCGGACGGTGACGGCTGGCTGGAGAGGCTGCCGGAGGCCGTGCGGCAGGCCGTCGCGCTACGCGGGCTGACCATCGAGCGGGTGCAGGTACCGGGCGGCCGCAGCAGCCTGGTCGTGTTGGTGCGCCGGGCGGACGGGGCCCCGGCCGTACTGAAGCTCGCGCCGCCCCGGGCCCGGCCGGAGGCGGAGCGGGCGGCGCTCGCGCACTGGGACGGGCTGGGCGCCGTACAACTGCTGGAGACGGACGGTTCCGAGGGCGTGCTGCTGCTCGAACGGCTGCACCCGGACGTGTCCGTGCGGTCCCTGCCCGAGGCGAAGGCGCTGCTGGAGGCGGCGGGGACGCTGCGGCGACTGTGGGTGGAACCGCCGGCGGGGTTCTCCTTCGAGACCGTCGCCGGGCGGACCGGACGGCAGGCCGAGGCCATGCGGGCCGGCGCGGAGACCGACCCCCAGGTGGCCCCGCTGGTCGAGGCGGCGCTCGCGGCCCGCGCGGAGTTGCTGGCCGCGCCGCCCGAGCACCGGCTGCTGCACGGCACGTTCCGGCAGAGCAAGGTGCTCGCCGGGGACCGCATGCCGTGGCTGGCGGTGGGCCCCGACCCGCTGGTCGGCGAGTGCGCCTTCGATCTCGCGCGGCTGGTCCGGGACCGGGTGGAGGACCTGATCGCCGCGCCGTCGGGGGCGGCCACCACCCGGCGGCGGGTGAAGCGCCTTGCGGAGTCGCTGGACGTGGACCAGGAGCGGCTCAAAGGCTGGACCCTGTTCCGGGCGGTGGAGTCCGGGGTGCGGGCCCGCCGGGTGGGGCGGGAGCAGGACGCGGAGCTGCTGCTGGAGTTCGCGGGCTGGCTCTAGCCCGCTCTCGTCCACCCTGCGCGGAGCTTCAGGGCCGGGCCGGGGGCCGGGCAGTCGGCCGCGGCTCGGCGGGCGCGGTGGTCCGGCCGGGCGCCGTCGCGGCCAGCTCGTGCCGTGCGACCAACTGTGGTGCCGTGCGACCAGCCGGGCCGGCACCGCCCCTGGCCAGGGCCGCCGCGGTGGTGGTCGCGGCGGCGCCGGAGACCGTGCGCCAAGGGGTGCGGGCGGGCCGAACAGTGCGCGGGTCGACGATGTGGCGCAGCGCATGTCCGCCGCACCGCCGACGCCGGGCGCCGGTCCATGGGGGGCCGGTCCGCCGACGCGCAGGCCGACCATCAGCCCTCCCCGGCCGGGTACTCCCCCGCGACGGCGGTGTCGCCGCCGAGGCCGGCCGGGACCCCGTGGACCGCCGCGCGCGCCGCTGTCAGGCGGTGAGGCGGGCGATCGCCTCGTCCACCGTCAACTCCTCGCGCTCACCGCTCCTGCGGTCCTTCAGTTCCAGCACGCCCTCGGCGGAGCGTCGGCCCGCGACCAGGATCTGGGGTACGCCGATGAGTTCCGCGTCGGTGAACTTCACGCCCGGGGAGACGCCCGCCCGGTCGTCGACCAGGACGCGCAGGCCCGCGGCGGCCAGCTTCCCGGAGACCTCGAGGGCGAGCTCGGTCTGCAGGGCCTTGCCCGCGGCGACCACGTGCACGTCGGCCGGGGCGACCTCCTTGGGCCACACCAGGCCCTGGTCGTCGGCGTGCTGCTCGGCGAGGGCGGCGACGGCGCGGGAGACGCCGATGCCGTAGGAGCCCATGGTGACGCGGACCGGCTTGCCGTTCTGGCCGAGGACGTCGAGCTTGAGGGCGTCGGCGTACTTGCGGCCGAGCTGGAAGATGTGACCGATCTCGATGGCGCGGTCGAGCTTCAGCCCGGTGCCGCAGTCGGGGCACGGGTCGCCCTCCTGCACCACCACGACGTCCACGTAGGCGTCGGCCTCGAAGTCACGGCCCGCGACCACGTTCCTGGCGTGGGTGTGCTCCTTGTTGGCGCCCGTGATCCAGGCGGTGCCCGGCGCCACGCGCGGGTCGGCGATGTAGCGGACCTTGTCCAGGCCCTGCGGGCCGACGTAGCCGCGGACCAGGTCGGGGCGGCCCGTGAAGTCCTCGGCGGTGACCAGTTCGACGGTGGCCGGGGCGAAGTGCGCTTCGACCTTGTCCATGTCGACCTCGCGGTCACCGGGCACGCCGACCGCGACGATCTCGCCGTCGACCTTCACGAGGAGGTTCTTCAGGGTGGCGGAGGCCGGGACGCCGAGGGAGGCGGCGAGGGTCTCGATGGTCGGGGTGTCCGGGGTGGGGATCTCCTCGGCGGCGGGCACGCCGGTGGCGTCCTGCTCCTTCAGCCCGTACGTGATCGCCTCGGTGTTGGCGGCGAAGTCGCAGTTCGGGCAGTCCGCGAAGGTGTCCTCGCCGGCTTCGGCCGGGGCGAGGAACTCCTCGGACTTGGAGCCGCCCATCGCGCCGGCGGTGGCGGCGCAGATGCGGTAGTCGAGGCCGAGGCGTTCGAAGATCCGCTGATAGGCCTGGCGGTGCAGGGCGTAGGACTGGGCGAGGCCCTCGTCCGCGGTGTCGAAGGAGTACGAGTCCTTCATCAGGAACTCGCGGCCGCGCAGGATGCCCGCGCGGGGCCGGGCCTCGTCGCGGAACTTGGTCTGGATCTGGTAGAGGATGACCGGCAGGTCCTTGTAGGAGGACGCCTGGTCCTTCACCAGCAGGGTGAAGATCTCCTCGTGGGTGGGGCCGAGGAGGTAGTCGCCGCCCTTGCGGTCCTTCAGGCGGAACAGTTCGGCGCCGTACTCGTCCCAGCGGCCGGTCGCCTCGTACGGCTCACGCGGCAGCAGGGCGGGGAGCAGTACCTCCTGGGCGCCGATGGCGTCCATCTCCTCGCGGACGATCCGCTCCACGTTCGCCAGGACCTTCTTGCCGAGGGGCAGCCAGGTCCAGATGCCGGCGGCGGTACGGCGGACGTAGCCGGCGCGGACCAGGAGCTTGTGGCTGAGCACCTCGGCATCGGCCGGGTCGTCGCGCAGCGTTTTCGCCAGCAGCTGGGACATGCGCTGGACCGGTGCGTTCGCCATGGTTCTCGTACTCCTGCCGGGGTGAAGGTGATGACCAGGAGGTTAGCCGGGGCGCCGCCGTGGCCGGAAATCCTTAACTCCGGCGCAGGGGCAGCGGGGCGCCCATGACGGCGTACGGCTTCGGGGCGCTGGGGAAGAGCACCTGGCGGGCCAGGTCCTGGTAGCCGAGGGAGTGGTAGAGGCCGCGGGCGGGACTGTCGGTGTCGATGGCGGAGAGGATCGAACGGGGTTCGGTCGCGCCGTCGGTGATCGTGGTGATCAGGGCGCGGCCGACACCGCGGTTCTGATGGCCCGGGTGGACGTGCAGCTCGGTGATCACGAAGGAGTCGTCGAGCCAGTCGTCGTGGCCGCGGGCCCGAAGGTACGGTTCCACGACCGTGGACCACCAGTGGGTACGGTCGTTGGGCATGCCGTAGACGAATCCGACGAGCCGTCCGCCGTCCGTGGCCCCGAACGCCCTCGCGCCCGGGTACTGCATGTGACGCAACACGATCTGGCGGCGCACGGCCACCTCGTCGGGGCCCAGTCCGAAGGCGACGGCCTGGACGGCCAGGGCCTCGTCCACGTGTGCCGGGAGGTCGAGTGGGCCGATCACTACGTCCATGCGGGGAGACTACAGGGGGGCGCCGCCGCCGTGTGGGTCAGGAGGCGAGCACCGTGACCACCCGCTGGGTCATGTCCTCGTCCGTGGTGAGCGGCGTCGGTGTGAAGGAGAGCACGAGCTCGGGTACCGGCCGCGGGTGGCGAGCACTCGGGTGCGGTAACCGCAGGACTCGCCGGTCTTCCCCCGAGGCGCAGGATGGTCTCAGAACAGCACGCTCATGAACGCGCCGACCTCCTGGAAGCCCACCCGCTCGTACGCCCGCCGCGCCGGGGTGTTGAAGTCGTTCACGTACAGGCTCACCACCGGGGCCACGTCGGCCAGCGCGTACCGCAGGACCGCCGCCATTCCGGGGGCGGCCAGCCCCCTGCCCCGGTATTCCGGGGCCACCCACACGCCCTGGATCTGGCACGCCTGGGAGGTCGCCGCGCCGATCTCCGCCTTGAAGACGACCTTGCCGTGTTCGTCGAGGCGGGCGAAGGAGCGGCCGGAGCCGACCAGTTCGGCGACGCGGGCCTGGTAGAGGAGGCCGCCGTCCCCGGCCAGCGGGGACACTCCGACCTCCTCGGTGAACATCGCGACGCACGCCGGCATGATCGTCTCCATCTCGTCCTTGCGGATCCGGCGCACGTAGGGGTCGGGGGCGATGTCCGCGGGCATGCGGTCGGTGACCATGAGGGGCTGGCGGGTGCGGACCTCCCGGGCGGGGCCCCAGTGGGGTTCCAGCAGCCGCCACAGTTCGGCGGTGGTCTGGGCGGGGCCGACGATGGAGGAGCAGCGGCGTCCGGCCCGGCGGGCGCGGTCGGCGAAGGCGCGTACGGCGCGCGGGGTGGCGCAGATCGGGACGAGGTTGGCTCCCGCGTAGCACAGGGACGTCAGCATGCCGTCCTCGTACCAGCCCCACATCTCCCCGCCGAGCCGCCAGGGGTCGAGGCCGGCGACCTGGACGCGGGAGGTCACGAAGGCGTTGGCGACCGGCTCGCGGTCGAGGACGGCGAGCGCGGCGTCCAGGTCGCTCGGTTCGAGCACCCGAGAGGTGGTCTGGGTCAACACGTGCGGGCCTCACCCTGAGGGTCTGCTGATCTCCGCACTGTACCTGCCGAAATTGTGCCGCGCCGCCCCGTGGGGGCAGCGCGGTGGGAGCCACGGGTCAGCCCTTGCTCCTGGGGTGGCCGTAACCGACCTGTACCTCGTCGATACGCAGCTGCTGGTAGTAGTTCGGCACGGTGGCCGCGGACCAGGTCGTGGGGACGTCGAGCCGGAGGTAGCGGGTGCGGAGGTGGTCGCCGAGGTCGACGAAGCGGATGCCCCGGGCGCTTTCCAGCACTCCTGCCTTGATCTGCCGCCAGGTGGTTCCGTCGTCGCTCACGGAGACCGTGTAGTCCTTGATCCGTGCGGAGTCCTCCTTGCGGCCGAAGGACTCCCGGTTGTACGTCGGCGACCACTCGCGCTGGTTGATCCCCAGGAATGCCACCTTGCGGGACCGGCCGAGGTCGAGGGTGAAACCGGTGGGCAGGACGCCCTTGTTGTCGCTGTACGTGGTGAAGTCGCCGTCGGTGAGGGCGGGTTCGCTCGCCCTGACGGAGCGGGCCGGGTACACGCCCTCGCGGTGTGCGGCGGTGCGCACCCTGAACACGGTGTCGTACGGGTCCCAGTCGGTGATGCCCCGGACGGTGAGCGTTCCCCCGCGCTGGTCGAAGTGGAGCCGCTTGCCGGTGCGCAGGTCGGTGACGCGCTCGATCCGGTAGCCGTTGTCGCGGATGCGGACCTGGTCGCCGGTGGCCGGGCGGGTGGTGACGTGGACGTACTGGGTGGTGGCCGGGTGGGCGCGGCTGACGGTGACGTAGCCGTAGGAGCCGTCGTTCCAGCCGCCGGGCTGCATGCCGCCGTACAGGAAGCCGCCCGCGTCGACGCCGTGCAGGGACTCCCAGATGGGCGGGAGGTAGTCCTTCAGCAGGTCGATGAACTTCTCCTGCTGCGGCGGGAAGCGGCCGTCGACCATGGCGGTGAAGTCCATGAGGGAGCGGATGGAGTTGCCCGCGTTGGCGATGTACCGGTCGACGTTGAGGCCGGTGGACACCGGGCGGTCCTGGCCGTCGTACCACCAGCTGCCGGTGTCGGGCACCTTGTAGCAGGATTCGGTCAGGCGCGGCAGGGGCGTCCAGATCGCCGACGGCTGGTCGTACGGCGGGGTCATGCCGACCTTCTGCTCATGGGACACCATGTCCATGATCGGGGTGTCCTCGTTGTTGTTGCTCAGCGTCATGTCCGGGCGCAGTTGCCGGATCTGCTCGTAGAGCTGGTGCTGTTCCCAGTACTCGTTGTCGTTGTCGATCCAGAAGCCCGACAGCTTCGGGTAGTTGTGCATGATCTCGAAGAAGTTGTCGTAGCTGAACTCGCCGAAGCCCTGACGGGTGGTGAGGTCGACGTCGTGCCCCTTGTAGGCGGAGTAGGCGGCCGAGTCGAGGCTCTCCACGCCCTTCTCGTTGTGCCACTGAGGGTCGTCGGTCATGTAGAGGATGACCTTCAGGCCCTTCTTCGCCGCAGCGTCGACGAGTTCGCCGAGGATGTCGCGCTTGGTGGAACAGGACCCCGGGATGCTCGACGGCCACGGGCGCGCGTAGCCGAGGCGGGAGTGGAAGGTGGCGAGCACGATGTAGCTCGCGCGGATCTTGCGGGCCTCGTCGACCCAGTAGTCGGGAGTCCAGCCGCCGTCGTCGACGGCCTTCTCCCAGGAGGCGCAGTCGTAGTGGGCGGGCGCGGTGAACATGCCCCAGTGCAGGAAGAGCCCGGCGGTGGCGTTGCGGAGCGTGCTCTGGCGGGGCGGGTACGGGGGCGCCTGCGCTGTGTGGGCCGCCTGGGCCGAGGGGGCGGCGGCGAGCAGGAGGGCGAGGAGGGCGGTCCACAGGGCCAGCAGTCTGCGGCGTCTCATACGGTCACCTTGTCATCCGATGTATAGCCGGTGCGGGTATTGCGCGTGGGACATGCGTGCAGGTGCGCCCCATAACGTCCCCCTATACATCGGAGCTGTCAAGGGAGCCGGAGACAACACTTACGCCCCGCCACCAGGGAGGTGACGGGGCGTGAGGGTGACGTGGTGTGAGCGGGATCGGCTGGGTCAGCCGGCGACGGAGACCTCGGGCTCGCCGGAGGCCACACCGTCCGCCTCCATCTTCTCGGCGAGCTTCATGGCCTCCTCGATGAGGGTCTCCACGATCTTGGACTCCGGGACGGTCTTGATGACCTCGCCCTTGACGAAGATCTGCCCCTTGCCGTTGCCGGAGGCCACACCGAGATCGGCCTCACGGGCCTCACCGGGACCGTTGACGACACAGCCCATCACGGCCACCCGCAGCGGGACCTCCATGCCGGTCAG